>PLYD01000299.1 GCA_003151665.1 Candidatus Dormiibacterota bacterium | reverse complement strand
AAAGCGCCCACGAGGTCGACCAGCGTGTCGGCGCCGCCCAGCTCATGCAGGTGCAGCTGCTCTTCGGAAACGCCATGAATTCGGGCTTCGACCTGGGCGAGGCGATTGATCGCGGCCAGCGCCTGGGTCTTGACGGCATCCGGCGCGTCCGCGTCCTCGATGACTCTGCGCAGGATCGGGACCGTTCGCTCGACGCGCTCGCCGGCATGCACCAGCACACGTGTGCCTCCAACGTGGCCGCGCGCCTCGCGCCGTACCTCGATTCTCACCTCGTCGCCAAGCCTCATCGCCTCGACCGAGGCGACGAGGATCGCCGCGTCGCCGCCGGCATCGATGAGCGCCCCCAACGCCATGTCGCCAGAGATTCCAGAAAAGCAATCGAAATATGCGATGGTCACGCGCGCGTCCTTCTGATCTTCACAGCTGCCGCGTCAATCGGGCGCATGCTCTGCGGCCGCTTTGCGATCCGAACCGACACCGCGGCGACGTTATCCAGCTCGAGCACGCGCTCGGCAATCCGCTGGGCGAGAGTTTCGATGAGCTTCGCCGACTCGCCCTCGATGACGCTTTTGGCAATCGCATAAATCGGCCGGTAGTCAACGGTGTCCTCCACCCGATCGCTTCGCCCGGCAGTCACCAGGTCAGTGTCCACCTTGATGTCCACCTTGAACTCCTGGGGTTCCGCTCGCTCGGCTGGGCGCACTCCATGCCGGCCGCTGAAAACCATGCCTTCCAGCTCAATTCGGTCCATCCCCATCAATTGTCCGCTGCGGGAAGCCGATGGCCGCGAATTGCAGCAATCGGCGGAATTGAACTGGTGCGGAGAAGGTTGAGTCGTAGGTATGGCTGAATCTCGCAGGAACCCGTGGGTCGTGCTGGTGGTCCTGGTCACCGGCTTCTTCATGATCATGCTCGACACTACGATCGTGAACGTGGCCATCCCGGCCATGAGCGCGGGGCTGAAGATCAGCCTCGACGGGATCCTGTGGGTCCTGAACGCCTACATCCTGGTGTACGCAGTTCTGCTCATCACTGCAGGCCGCCTCGGCGACCTGTTTGGCCAGCGCAATCTGTTCGCAGCCGGCCTCGCCATCTTCACCATCGCTTCGGCCCTCTGCGGTCTTTCGCAGGACGAAAGTCAGCTGATCGCCGCCCGCGTCCTTCAAGGGATTGGCGGTGCCCTTCTCGTGCCTCAGACGCTGGCAATTCTCACCAGTTTGTTTCCGCCAGAGCGGCGGGGCGCAGCCTTTGGAATCTGGGCAGGCGTCGCCGGCCTGGCGACTCTTGCAGGGCCCACGATCGGCGGCGCCATCGTCACCTACGTGGACTGGCGGTGGATCTTTTTTGTCAACGTCCCGATCGGGATCGCCGCGCTCGTGGCGACCTTCATCATCGTGCCCGATCTGCGGCCGGGTCGCCACCACGGATGGGACGTCGTCGGCATCTTCCTCGCGACTGGCGGCCTGTTTGGGATGGTCTTCGGCCTGATCGAAGGCGAGCGCTTCAACTGGGGCGAGATCGGCTCCTACGTGGTCACCATCCCCGAGGTGATCGGCCTTGGCGTCGTGCTCCTGATCCTGTTCGTGATCTGGGAACGCTTTCAGGCTGAGCCGCTGGTCCCCCTATCGCTTTTCGAGGAGCGGAACTTCGCGGTCGCCAATTGGATCGGTGCATCGATCGCCTTCGGGATGATGAGCCTGTTCCTTCCGATCGTCATCTATCTGCAGTCGGTGCTCGGCTTTTCCGCCCTGACCGCCGGCCTCACCCTCGCCCCGATGTCCCTGACCTCGATGGTGGTGGCTCCGTTCGCGGGGCGCATGGCGGACCGGGTCGGAGGGAAGTACATCCTGATGACCGGCGTCTTCGTGTTTGCAATCGGGTTCGGGACGCTGACCATTGTTGCGGGCCCCGACTCGACCTGGCTGACCTTCCTCGTACCTGCCATAGTGGCCGGCGCCGGCATGGGCATGACGTTCGCGCCCATGACCACCGTCGCCATGCGCAACATCGAGCCACGTATGGCCGGGACTGCGTCCGCCGTGCTCAACACGACGAGGCAGGTCGGTCAGGCGGTGGGTAGCGCGGTGGTGGGAGCCCTCCTTCAAAACCGGTTGGCGATCACCCTGCACGACCAGGCGGTAAGTCACGCATCGGCGCTACCGCCGGCATTTAGAGAGCAGTTCATCGCGGCGTTCAGCTCAGTCGCTTCGAGTGGCTTCCAGATCGGCACAGGTGAGAACGGGGCAAAGCTGCCGTCCGGACTGCCACCCGCAGTCGCCCAACAGCTCACGGCTCTCGCTCACGACGTGTTCGTCACTGGTTACATCGACGCGCTGAAGCAGACGCTGGTGCTTCCTATCGTCGTCCTCGCGCTGACTGCATTCACGGCGCTGCTGATCAAGCGCCGCCCAAGGCAGGTAGCCCAGGAGTACGCGCGTGCCTCGGACGAAGTGACAGTCGCCGCGAGCTAGTCTTTCGCGTCAGTGGGCGCCCCGTCTGACGGCTGGCTCGAGCGGGACGGTGTCGGCCTGCACTACCTCGAATGGATGCCGGAACCCGGCCCCGGCCGCCAGCCGCCCCTTCTCCTTATGCACGGCCTCAGCTCCAACGCCCGCTACTGGGAGCGGCTCGCGCGGCATTTCCCTCAGCGCCGGCTGGTCGCACTGGATCAGCGCGGGCACGGTCTCACGGGCCAGCCTCCAAGGGCACCGCGATTTCCCGACGGATATGCGATGGATGAACTGCTGAAGGACGTCGATTTCGTGATCGACAACCTGGGACTCGAGAAGCCGGTTGTGGTCGGCCACTCCTGGGGTGCCACAGTCGCTCTGGAGCTGGTCGGCACGCGTCAGGGCACCACCGGCGGGTTGGTGTTCATCGACGGTCCCGTCCAGAGCGCCGCGAACCTCTTCAGCTGGGAAGAGGCGCAGAAAATCATGCAGCCGCCGCTGCCCCGATTCACATCGTTCGAACAGGCCGTCTCTCAATCGAAGCGCGACTTCGAAGGCGCGTGGGACCAAGACCTGGAGTCATTCGTGAAAGCAAGAATCGTCCCCGACGCCGACGCCCTGATCCTGACACTGACCGCGCCGGTGCGCCTTGAGCTCTTGCGCGGGCTCTACGAAGCTCAGCCAGATGTTCTATGGCCGCGCGTCGAGGTGCCGGCTGCGGCATTGCTCGCCAGGCACGGCCCGGCGAGGATCGCCACGTCTCGCGAGATGGGTGCCGCGCGGCTGGCAGAGCTGGCACCGAAGGTGGAGATCAGCTGGTACGAGTCGTCGCATGACATTCCGCTATTCCTGCCGGCCGAGGTGGCGTCGTCGGTTGAGCACATTGCATCGCTCGCCGCCGGC
Organism: Candidatus Dormiibacterota bacterium; assembly: GCA_003151665.1. Next base: position 1,790 of record PLYD01000299.1, on the reverse strand, counting down.
GAAGCGTCAGAGGCGGCCGCCGGATAGCAGCTTCAGAGCGGCGAGGAGGACCGCAGCGCCGATGAAAGCGACGACGATGCTGCCCCAGAAACCGACTGTCGTGTTGGCTCCGAAGATCGCGGCCAGCAAGAAACCACCGATGAATGCGCCGGCGACTCCCACCAGGATGTCGGCGACGCAGCCGAACCCACGTCCGGCCACGACTCGGGCTGCGACCGCGCCAGAGATCAGGCCGACCAGGATCCACAGCAGCCACGATCCAGGCTGAAGATTCCAGCTCGACAGCCCAGCGAGCACGTGCATCACGGGTTCGCCAGCCAGTTCGCGATCAGAGTGAAGACCTCCTCGTTGTCGCGGTCATTGAAAGGCTCATGGTAGCGGCCTTCCAGCAACCTCAGCTCGCTCATCGCCGGCGCCTTTTCGTGGAGCTGCTTGCTGCCCTCGGGGTCGATGAGACCGTCGTCGGTGCCGGCCAGTATCAGGAAAGGGATCTTGATCTCGCCCGCCCGGTTGAGGATGTCGCGCGTCGCTGCCAACCACTCCGTATACAGGCGGCTCGAGATCTTGCTGTGGACCAGGGGATCGGCGCGATAGGCCTCCACGACCTCGGGGATTCGCGACAGCAGCTTGGGGTCGACCTCGTTGTCGAGGGCGAGCTTCGGCAGCACCTTCGATGCGGTGGTGCCCAGCTTGATCTTCCAGGCAGGAACCGCAACTTTCACCTTCAGCGCTGGGCTGGAGACGATGAAGCGTCTTGTGTTGCGCAGCTTGCCGGCGAGGACTGTGCTCAACATTGCTGCGCCACCAAACGAGTGACCGAGCGGCACCACCTCGGCTCCCGTCGCCGCGGCCACGTGGGCCACGAAAGCTGAGACGTCGTCGGTCCACTGCGACCAGGAGTCGACATGGCCTCGCTGCCCAGGGCTGTTGCCATGCCCCCGCAGGTCGACGGCGAAGGTGCCAAAGCCATGCTTCGCCATTCCTTGCGCGAAACGTTCGTAGCGTCCGGCGTGCTCGCCCAGGCCGTGGGCGACTGCGAAATTTGTCTTCGCGCCGGCCACAGGCCACGCGCGGTAGGCGACCTTCGTGCCGTCGGCCGAGTCGACGAAATTCCCGGCCGTGGCGGAGATGTCAGCCGCCAAGGTGCCCGAAGCCGCGCAGGATTTTGAGCGCTTCCTGTTCGGCCTCCAGCAAAGTGGGGGCGTACGCGCGAATGCCGCACAGCGCATAGGCCCACTCGGGACTCTCGGGACCTTGCGAGTGGAGCCTGAACGTCGGTGGGTAGAAAAATATCCTCTCGCCCCGCACCCTCTTGATCACCGGCCGTTTCGCCAGAACGTCCTCGAGCGCAAGGCCACTCGGCAGGCGGCCGGTATGGAATTCCAGCCGTCGCAGCTTGGCCAGCGGATGGTCTTCATCTCTCATGGCGACCGTGATCCCGTACTCCGCGCTCAGGTCGCGCATGAAGATCGTGATGATGAGGGCGTCGGTCTCGTCGCCGGCCATCTTCACAAACCCGGCAGCGCCCAGGTCTCGGGTCTCCTCCAACTTGAGATGGCGGAAGTACTCCATCTCGAATAGGCCGGTAGAGCGAGGGCTGGCAACCCACGGAGGATCGCAGCGCCATGTCCTGGCCGCCGCAAGCGATTCGAACTGCTCGTGGACGCGCTCGAGCCGCTGCTCCGGCAGGCCGCTTAACCGGTAGTGAAGGACTCGTCGCATTGCGTTTCTAGCCTACCGGTTCAGGACCGGGGCGGGGCCAAACCTCGAGCCCGCTGCATCATGTCTTC
>PLYD01000201.1 GCA_003151665.1 Candidatus Dormiibacterota bacterium | reverse complement strand
CCGAGGTCGCGCGCGAGGTAGCGCGTGACCGACTCGAGGGCCGCCTTGGAGACGCCCATCCAGTCGTACTTCGGCCAGGCCTGTGTCGAGTTGTCGAAGTCGAGCGTGACCAGCGAACCTCCGTGCTCGCGCATCAGAGGCAGAAAGCCCGCAGCCAGCTCCTTGAAGGAGAAAGCGCTGACCTGGAGCGCCGTGGCGACGCTCTCCCACGGGGTGGTGAGGAACTTTCCGCCCAGCGCGTCCGGAGGCGCATAGGCGACGGAGTGGACCAGACCGTCGACCCTGTCCCAGCGCTTGCCTGTCTCCTCGACGGCGGCAGCAATGTCGGAGGGCTTGCTGACGTCCATCTCGAGGATGTCCGGAACGGGGTTCAGCTTCTTGGCCGTCATCTGGGTGATGGTCATCATCCGGCCGAAGCTGGTGAGCAGGAGCTCCGCGCCTTCCTTCTGCGCTTCGACGGCGATCGCGTAGCCGATGCTGCGGCGGTCGCTCATCCCGGCGATCACGATCTTCTTTCCTTTGAGGATCACCGCGAAATCGTAAGCAAAAAGCACGGGTGAGGAGGCCCTCCCACGACTTCGTCGTGGGGACCCCAGAGGAATTCCCCTTTGGCTCGACGCAACGCCAGGAGGCGTTTTGAAGCGAATGTCAGGTGACGGCCGGAGTAAATCCGGCCTAAAGGCAACCCGTTGACTCGTTACGGATTGGGGCCGGTGGCTACCGGCGCGTCGCGCGACGACCAGTCGCTCCACGAGCCCGCGTACAGCCGGCCGTTCTTGATTCCTGCCAGCTCCATCGCGATCAGATCGTGCGTCGCGTTCACTCCTGAGCCGCAGTAGGCGACAGCGCCCTTGTCCGGGTCGATGCCGAGATCCGCAAATCGCTTTCGCAGCTCCGCGGGCGACTTGAACCGTCCATCGGGACCGAGATTTTCGGCCCACGGAGAGCTGAGCGCGCCCGGTATATGACCTGCCTTGGGATCGATGGGTTCCTTCTCGCCGCGATAACGCTCGCCAGCCCGAGCATCGATGAGCGGCACACCGATGAGCTTGCGAACGTCCTCGAAATCAAGAATCCCCGACCGGTCCGGCTCACGCGACCGAAAGCCGCCTCGAGCGACTTGCGGCTCGTCCGTCTCGAGCGGGCTACCCCACCCCGCGAGCCCACCGTCGAGAACCGCCTGGGACTCGTGGCCGAAGAAGCGGAGCAGAAACCACAACCGCGAGGCGATCGAGCCACCGGCGTCGTCGTAGGCAACGACGCTGGTCCCCGGGCAGACTCCTGCCTTTTGCATCTCCGCCTCGAACTGCTGGGCGCTCGGCAGCGGATGCCGGCCTCCTCCCTGCCTTCCAGTCACGGCCTCGAGGTCGACGAAGACGGCGCCCGGTATGTGCCCGCGCCCGTATGCGTCGCGACCCTTGCCGCCCATCAGGTACCAGCGGAAATCAATGACGCGCAGGTTTTCGTCGTCGATGTGCTGGTGCAACCACTCTGGGCTGACGATCGGGCCGAAGGTCATTGCGTGACCACATCGGTGTCGTGGCAGAAGTGGACCGCGTGGGCGTGCACGTCATGGAGCCTGGCCAGCGACTTGGACCAGGCGTCGCGGTCCTCGTACTGGCCGTTCCAGCGCGTTAGATCTGCGTCGTCGCCGGCCGCGAAGATCTCGGAGGTATAGGCCGCATCGCCGATCATCACCGCCCCTCCGTCAGGCGCTTCGATCAGCACGCTTTGATGGCCAACCGTGTGGCCGGGCGTCGCCATCACGCGAACACCGTCGGCCACCTCTGCGTCACCGTCAAGCAGCTCGAAGCGGGCGCCGGCGAAATCGAACCACTCCGACGGGACAGATTTCGCAAGCCGCGCGCGCTCCAGCTCAGACCGTTGGACGTAGAACGGTGCGTGCTTGAACACCGCGTTCTGACCGCAGTGATCGAAATGGAGATGTGTGTTGATGACGATTCGCACGTCGGCCGGGCTCAGATCGTGCTCGGCAAGCGCATCGGCGGCGTGGCGATTCACGACCTTCCACTCCTTGACCAGCTCAGTCGGCCACCCGACCCCGGTGTCGACGAGGATCGCCCCCGCGCGCGGGTGCTTGATGACGAAACCGTGAACCGGTATCTGGTTCAGCGAATCGATTCGGGCAAGGTGGAGGCGAACGATCTCCATCTTTGGCGAGCTAGGGAAGAAATGGAGAGATTGCAAAGAGCCCGAAAAGCAGCGCCACATAGACCAGCGAGTAAGCGAAGAGTCGTCTGGTCCAGCGCTTTCCTGACAGGTCGAGCACCGCCATGCCGACAAGCCCCACACCCAGCACCACGGCGCCGGCGAGGTAGATCTCACCCGCCCTACCGGTGAAAAAGGGGATCACGCTGACCGCGGCGGTGACCGCCGCGTATCCGACGCTCTGCCTTTTCGCAACCTGCTCGCCGGAGACCACCGGGAGCATCGGGATGCGGGCGCGGGCATAGTCGGCCTTGATCATCTGGGCGAGCGCCCAAAAGTGCGGGGGCGTCCAGAAGAAGATGACGGCGAACAGCGCGAACGCTGTCAGGTCAAGGCGGCCCGTTGCGGCGGCCCAACCCACCAATGGAGGAATCGCGCCGGCGGCGCCGCCGATGACGATGTTCTGTGGCGTGGTTCGCTTGAGCCAGACCGTGTAGACGAAGACGTAGATCACGGTTCCCAGCAGCGCCAGAGAAGCCGCGAGCAAGTTGGCTCCCGACCAGAGGACCGCGAAGGCCAGCGCGTTGAGGACGATGCCGAGCGCCAAGGCATGCCACGCCGGGATGCGGCCGTCAGGAAGCGGGCGGCGCCGCGTGCGGCTCATCGCCGCGTCGATGTCGCGGTCGAACCAGCAGTTGATCGCGTGGGCGCCACCGGCTGCGAGCGTGCCACCGGCGAGCACGGCGAGGACCGGCACCAGGCGCGGATGTCCGTGGGTTGCCGGGATCATGACGCCGACGGCGGTCGCATCGAGCAGCACGACGATGCGCAGCTTGAGCAGGCTCACATAGTCACGAAGCATCTCCAGCGCGCCGGCGGCCGGCGCGGTGATCGCGCTCACGCGGATGTCCTGTCAACTTCCAGGCGGGACAGCTCGCGATTGCTATCGGCGCGCGGCAGGGTGAGAAGCGTGGTCGCCAACACGCCCGACCATACGATCGTGCCGATCGCCACATGCAGGCCATCAAAAACAGCGTTGCCAGTGATCGCCGATCCCGCTCCAACGGCGACCTGCAAGACAAGGGCCGCGATCGCTGCGACAGCGATGGGGCCCATGCCTTTGACGCTGCGCCATCGCAAGAAGGCCTTCGACAAGACATGCAGGAGTAGAAGTCCGACGACGAGCACGGCACCTCGATGCAGCATGGTGAAGGCATTGGCCCCAGTGAAATCGAGCGCGAACCCGCCGCCGCACAAAGGCCATGAATGGCAACTGTCATCAGCGCCGCTTGCAACCACCGTCGATCCGGTGAGCATCATCACGTAGGTCGCAGCCGTCACCACGATGGCCAGCCGGCGGAAATTCAGATCGGGCACCCCGCTCGACGCCGGCATCGCCGCGATCGCGGTTGCGACCAGGAACCCAATGATCATCATCGCCAGCCCGAGATGCACCAGGACAAGCCACGGCGAAAGCTCCTTGGCCACAACGATGCCGCCAAGAATCCCCTCCCCCACCACGCCGATCAGCGACGCCGACGCCAACCATGCAACAAGAGGGCGACGCTTTCGAAACACGACCCATGCCATCACCACGGTGGCGATGATCAAGACGCCAGTCACGCTGCCGACCGCGCGATGCGAGTACTCGATGATCGAGTGCACGTTGGCGGGCGGGTAAGGGCGCCCGTTGCAGAGCGGCCAGTCGGGGCACCCGAGCCCGGACCCTGAGACACGCACGACGCCGCCGAGTGCGATCTGCAGATAGGCGAAGAAGGCGGTCACCACCGCGAGCCGGCGA
>PLYD01000098.1 GCA_003151665.1 Candidatus Dormiibacterota bacterium | reverse complement strand
TTTACAGCCGTGGGATGTCTAGGCGTGTCGGCGCTCGGCGACCTCCTCAACGACGCGCTGCACGAAATCGTCTAGCGGCTCGTCGGTCTGGTTGCCCGCACGGTCACGCACGTTGACATGCTGGGCTTCCGCTTCACGAGCACCGGCGATGGTCATATAAGGCACCTTGCGCGCCTGCGCGTCGCGGATCTTGCGCTGCATGCGCTCCGGGCGATCGTCGACCTCGACGCGCAGCTTTGCCTTGCGCAAGCGGGCCTCGATGACCCGCGCGTACTCAATCTGCGCGTCGGTGATCGGAATGACAACCACCTGCACCGGGTGAAGCCAGGTGGGAAACGCGCCCACGTAGCGCTCGATCAGGTAGCTGAACAGCCGCTCCATCGAGCCCGCCGCGCCTCGGTGGACCATCACCGGGCGCTGCCGAGAGCCGTCCTCGGCGACGTACTCGAGGTCGAAGCGCTCGGGCAGCTGGAAGTCGACCTGCACAGTCGAGTTGGTGAACTCCCTGCGGTGCGCATCCTTGACCTGGAAGTCGATCTTCGGCCCGTAGAACGCCGCCTCCCCCACGCCGAGCTGATATTTCTGACCCATCGACTCGAGCGCATCGACGAGCGCCGCCTGCGCCCGGTCCCACTGCTCCACGGTGCCCAGCCACTTGTCCTTGACGTCATCGCGCGCCGACAGGCGGTACGAGAATTCGTCGATGCCGAGCACGTCCGAGAAGTAGAGCGCCAGGTCGATCGCGCCCTTCACCTCGCCCATGAGCTGGTCGGGAGTGCAAAAGATGTGCGCGTCGTTGAGCGCAAACGCGCGCACGCGGTTGAGGCCGATGAGCGTGCCCGAGCGTTCGTATCGCCAGTTGTTACCGATCTCCGCGATGCGCATCGGCAGGTCGCGATAGCTCCGGAGCTCGGACTGGTACACGACGATGTGGTGCGGGCAGTTCACAGGCCGCAGCTCGAGCTCCTCGCCGTCCTCGAACCGCATCGGCGGGTACATGTTCTCCCCATAAAGCTGCAGGTGGCCGCTCTGCCGGTACAGGTCGAGCCGCGCCACGTCCGGCGTTCTGACGTGCAGGTAGCCGCGCGACAGCTCTTCGTCGACGATGAATCGCTCGAGCTCGCGACGGATGGTCGCGCCCGCGGGCAACCACAACGGCAGGCCGGCGCCCACCCGCTCGTCGACCGTGAAGAGCTTCAGCTCCCTGCCCAGCTTCTTGTGGTCCCGCTTCTCGGCCTCCTCGAGGAACTTCATGTGCTCGTCGAGCTCCTTCTGCGACGGCCACGCGGTGCCGTAGATCCTGGTCAGCTGCGGTTGCTTCTCGTCGCCACGCCAGTAGGCGCCCGCGACGCGCAGCAGCTTGAAGGCCTTCAAGTCCTTGGTCGACTTCACATGCGGGCCCCTGCAGAGATCGAGGAACTCACCGGTGCGGTAGACGCTGACCTCGTCGCCCTCGACCTTGTCGTTGATCAGCTCGATCTTGTAGTCCTGGCCGCGCTTGCGAAACTCGGCCAGCGCTTGCTCGCGGGTCATCGTCTCGTGGACGAAAGGCCTGTCCTCTTGCGCGATCCGCCTCATGCGCGATTCGATTGGGGCAAGGTCGGCCTCGGTGATCGGCCGGCTGAACGCGAAGTCGTAGTAAAAGCCGTCCTCCACCGGAGGTCCGATCCCATACCTGGCGTCGGGATGGAGCTCGGTGACAGCGGCCGCCAGCAGGTGCGCGGTCGAATGCCTGAGGACGTGCACAGAATCCTCGGTCGATTCGTGGTCTCCGTATTCGCCCATGCGGTCGTCCAGTATATGGACGCCTTGTGCATGCCAACGGCCCGCTCCCCCCGGCCCTCTCCCCTGAAGGGAAGAGGGTGTAAGTAGTGGACCCCGCGTCAATCGTCGACGCTCTCGGCTATCCCGCCGCCGGGCTTGGGATCCTCATCGAGAGCGCAGGCGTGCCGTTTCCGGGCGAAGCGCTGCTGCTCGCAGCTGCAGCCTGGGCCGCGGCGCGCCACCACAGCATCGTGCTCGTCATCTTGTTCGGCTTCCTCGGCGCCACCGTGGGCGCGAACATCGGCTATTACCTCGGCCATCGCGGCGGCCGGCCTTTCGTCGAGCGCTTCGGCAGCCTCTTTCGCATCCGACCCGACCACATCGCGCGATCCGAGCTTTTCTTCGCGAGGCATGGCGACAAGGCCATCCTCGCCAGCCGTTTCATCCTCGGGCTGCGCACGTGGGGATCCATGCTCGCCGGCATGTCGAGGATGCCGTTCTGGCGCTTCCAGCTGTTCAGCGCGTTGGGTGCCCTGGGGTGGGCGACCGTGATCGGGCTCGCCGGCTACCTTCTCGGCAACAACCTGGTGCTCATCGGCGCGATTCTCCGAGCACTGGGATTTGGCGGCCTGGCGCTGATCGTTCTCATTGCGATAACGCTGGTGGTGATGAGGGACCGCGCCGCCCGGCGATGAGGACTGCCACGCCGCCGATGATGAGCAGCCCGCCGAGCCCCCCGATGACGTGCGCGGTGCCGATCGTGTCGGAGAGCGCAGCCGCCGCCAACACCGGGAGAGCCGTCACTCCATTTATGACCATGTAGAGCAGGGCGAAGATCCGCCCGCGGATCTCGTCGCTCGTGGTCTCCATCAGGTAGGTGATCGCGGGGATCATGATCGCTCCGAACTCGATCCCGAGGATGAGGC
>PLYD01000196.1 GCA_003151665.1 Candidatus Dormiibacterota bacterium | reverse complement strand
CCGAACTCGATCCCGAGGATGAGGCTGAAAACGGCCCCGGTGATCCGAGCGTTGGCACGAAGGTCGGGCAGCTGGTTCATCGCCTGCGGCACCGCCGCCAGCGCCAGCATGGTGATCCCGTTTGCGATCAACGAGCCGATGAGCAGCCGCGACCTGTCGACATTGCGGACGAACTGCCCGAGCAGAACGGCGCTCAGGATCGCTCCGCCGGTGGCCGGCCCGAGGATCACGTAGCTGTCTTGGGGCGCGATTCCAATCACGTTGCTGACGTATGCAGGCGCAAGGGCGAAGAGCATGAACAGGACCAGCACGGCGATGCTCACCTGGCCGAAGGCCAGCATCAGCCCGCGAGACGCGCGAAGGGCGTCGAGGCCCTCTTTCAAATCGAGGAGCATGCGATCGAAGCGATTTCGGCCTGCGGCCACCGGCGGCTCGGTGGTTCGTTCGATGCCCGGTATGTCCGACGCGAAGATGAACGTGGCTCCGACGACGAGGAGGGCCGCGGCCAGCCAGTAGGGCGCATACAGGTCTATGCGGGAGACGATTGGGGCGAGCGCTCCGCCCACCACAAGCGTCAACACCATCGTCAACAGCGCCATCGAGTTGGCGGTGATGAGTGCTGAGCGAGGCAGGATCGTCGGAATCACAGCTGCCTCCGCCGGCCCGAAGAGCTGGCCCACCGCGGAGAAGATGAACGTGATGACCAGGAGGTGCACGAAGTCGCCGCGCAGCTGGGGCACCAGCGCGGCCAGTGGTATCAGCGCAACCGCCGCGGCGCGGCCGAGGTTGCACCAAAGCATGATCTGCTTGCGATCGAGGCGGTCCGCGATCACGCCGGCGGGTGGAGCGAACAACACCGCCGGCACCGTATAGGTGAGAAGCGTGACCGCCACCGGAGTGCTGCCCCCTGAGATCTCGTACGCGAGGATGATCAGCGAGAACAGAAGGAACTTGTCAGCCAGCTGGGCCGCAAGCTGCGCAAACCAGATGTTCCTGAACGTGGTGTTGCGCAGAACGACTCGAAAGCCCCCAGGGCTATCGACATCGAACTTGAACGGATCGGCCTTGAAAGGATCGGCCATCGCGGGTCTGGATACTAACGGCCAAATCGGAGGTACAGCGCTTCCCATTCCGAAAGGCTCAGGGTTTGTGCGCGCCGTTCAGGGTCGATGCCGGCGTCGCGCAACCTCGAACCTGCCTCTTCGCTGCCGATCCCTGCGATCCGGCCCAGAGCTCCGCCCAGCTGCTTCCTCCTGAACTGGAAAACCGCCTCGACCAGCCTGAAGAAGGCATCCATGTCGGGGACGTTGACGGCCGGCTTGTCCCGCACCTCGAGCAGCACAAGCGCCGAATCGACTCGGGGCTCGGGTATGAAGGCCGCGGCTGGAATCGTCATTCCAAGTCGGACCTCCGCAAAGACCTGCACCGCAACAGTGGCCAGGCTGGCGCCGGTGGTCGCGGTCCAACGCTCGGCGACCTCCTTCTGCACGACGAGTGACATGCGCCGCGGACGCGGTGGTTGATCCAGGAGCTTGCGGATCAGCGCGCCGGTGAGGTTGTACGGGATGTTCCCAACGACCACCTCTCCCCCATCCGGATAGCGCTCGACCAGATCGAGCTTGAGGATGTCTGCCTCGACGACCTCCACCCCGGCGCGACCTCCGACGACCTCCCGCAGCGCCGGGATCAGCGTGCGATCGAGCTCGACCGCGGTCACCCGACGGTGGCGATCAGCCAGCGCAATCGTCAACGTCCCGACCCCCGCCCCAACCTCGACCACCTCGTCCGATTGGTCGCCCGCAGCCGCCGCCACCTGGTCGCGCAAGTTGGGGTCGATCAGGAAGTTCTGTCCCAGCCGGTGCTTCAGGTTGATGCGGTGCCGTCGCAGCAACCGTGACAGCTGATCGGGATCGGCCGGGTCGATCACGTCATTTTGGTGAACAGGCGCAGCGCGTTATCGCACTCCAGCTTCGCCAGCTCCGATAGTCCGGTGCCGCGAAGGTCTGCCACCAGCTCCGCAGTATCGATCAGGTACGCGGGGCGGTTCGGCACCCCCATCCTTTTGTGTGCGTTGCCGTACGGCGAATCGGTCTCGAGCAGAAGGCGATCGCCAGGGCATTGCTTAACCACGTCGCGCAGAGACTGGCGGCTTGGGCGCGTGACCAATCCCGCAAACCCCAGGCTGAATCCGAGATCGAGAAATCGCTCCGCCCACTCCCACTCCAGCGCGAAGTAGTGCATGACGCCGCGTAGCCCGGGATGGGCATCGATGACCTCCAGGATCTCGGCGGTCGCGCCCCGATTGTGGATCGAAACCGGCAGATCGCGCGCGACGGCGAGCTCGCAGAGCGCGTGCAAGCGCGATACCTGAACGTGGCGTGGCGGAGCGCCTGCCTCCTCGAAATCGAGGCCTACCTCGCCGATGGCGACCACCCTCGGATCGCGGGCCAGGTCGTCTAGGACATCAATCTCGGGCGGCGATGCCTCCGTCGGGTGATGACCAACACCCGCCCACACCTCGGTGTGAGCTCGCGCCAGCGCAATCGCCGCCCGGCTGCGGGCAGCGTCCACGCCCATCGTCACTATGCGCGTAACGCCCGCATCCACCGCGGCGCTCACCACCGCCGATGCATCACCCAGCTCCTCGAGGTGGAGGTGGGTGTCTACGAAGATGCCAGGGCCTCCTCGCCCGGCGCCCCCCCCTCGACGACGTCGTCGAGGCGCTTGAAGAGCGCAATCGGCTGGGGCAATGGATGACCGGGGGCGAGCTTCGAGGCATGCCAGAGGTCCGCAATCGGATAGTCGCCGGTGATCACGCGATGGGCGACCCCGTCCTCAATGACATCCCGGACCTCCGGTTGAGGCGCGATCTCATCTGTGTAGCCAAGCATCTCGTGAAGCTTCTGTGATGAGAACGGCAGGAAGGGCGTGAGCATCAGCTTCAGGTTGTCGACGCAGCGAAGGGCCACATAGAGAACGGTGCCTGCACGCGCCCGGTCGGTCTTGATCGTATGCCAGGGCTGCTCGGTGCCGAGGTAAACGTTCACCTTCGCCGCCATCGTCATCACGTACTTGAGGGCGACCTGGAATCGAGCCTGGCCGAGCTGCGTGGCGACATAGTCCAGCGCTTCCTCCACTTCCTTGATGAGCGCCTGGTCGGAATCGGTCAGCACGCCCGGCTCGGGTACGGCGCCAAAGTTGCGGTGAGCGTTCACGAGGGTGCGGTGGACGAGGTTGCCCCACGTCGCCACCAGCTCGTCGTTGTTGCGGCGGACGAACTCAGCCCATGTGAAGTCGGTGTCCTGGTTCTCCGGTCCCGCGATCATCAGGTAATAGCGCAGCGCGTCGGGGTCATAGCGTTCGAGCACGTCGTTGACGTAGATGACCTGGCCGCGGCTCGTCGACAGCTTCTTGCCGCCCATGTTGAGGTACTCGCTCGCGACGATCTCGTCGGGCAGGTGAAGGTCACCGGCGCCCATGAGGATCGCCGGCCACAGCACGGTATGAAATGTGATGTTGTCCTTCCCCATCACGTAGTAGTGCCAGGCATCAGCGTTCTGCCACCAGTCCTTCCACGCATCCGGCTCGCCCCTCTGCGTCGCCCATTCGATCGAGGCCGAGAGGTAGCCGATGACCGCATCGAACCAGACGTAAATCTTCTTGTGCGGGTTGTCCACCCAGCCAGGCAGGGGCACCGGGACTCCCCAGTCCAGGTCGCGCGTGATCGCTCTCGGCTTCAGGTTGCGCACGAACTCGAGGGAGTACTTGCGGACGTTGGGCCGCCAGTTGTCGTGCCGCTCAATCCACTCTTTCAGCTGCTCCCCGAAAGCCGGGAGGTCGAAGAAGAAGTGCTCGGTCTCGTGAAACTCCACAGGCGCCTCGCTGCCGCGCTGGTGCGGATTGATGAGGTCGATAGGGTCAAGCTGGTTACCGCAGTTGTCACACTGGTCGCCTCGCGCATCCGGAAATCCGCATATCGGGCACTTGCCCTCGATGTAACGGTCGGGGAGCGTGCGTCCGCTCACCGGGTCGAAGGCACCCATCTGAGTCTTCTTCACCAGGTAGCCAG
>PLYD01000210.1 GCA_003151665.1 Candidatus Dormiibacterota bacterium | reverse complement strand
TGGGACAGCTCCACGGGCGTGCCGCCTCAACGGTCCGCGATCGCCAAGGCGTGCGAGGCCGGACTCGACCTGTTCCTGGCCACCGCGCGCGAGGCACGCCCGGCCACCGCCGAGGAGCTGCGACGCGTGGCCCAGCTGGGCATCCTGCAGGCCCGCAGCAGCCAATCCGTCGAGCCGATCCTCAACGCATATCGCATCGCCGCGCGCGTGGCTTGGGACGCGATTCTCGCGGCCTGGCGCGGTCACCCGGAGGCGACTCCGGAGGCGATCATGCTTACCGCCAACTACGTNNTGATCAGCGACAACTTCGACTCCGAGCTTGAGCTGCAGAAACAAGCGCTCGCCCTGAACATGCCGATTGCTCCGACAGGTTATGTGGCGGCGGTCTGCAAGCTCATCATCGGGAGCCGCGACGGCGAGCAGGGAGGAGAGGGCCTCGCCGAGGTGGCTGCGTCCCTGCCGCTGCCCCGAGGAGCGATCTACCACGCCACGGATCCCACCACGCTTGTCATCCTGTGGCCCGCCGAGTCGGCTGCCGACGTTGAAGGCGCGGGTCAGCTGGTGATGAGCCTTCAGAAGGAGGCGGTCAAGCGCTCAGGCTCAGCGCGCGCCCGGGTGCGTGCCGGCATCGGCGGATACCACGCCGGCTTGCGCGGTATCGCAGGCTCGTACCTCGAAGCTCAACAAGCGATCGAGGTCGGGCGCAAGCTCCGACCCGACGCGGTGGCGCACCGGCACGACGAGCTGATCCCGCAGCTCGTGCTGGCGCAGAACCCTCGACTGGCCGAGCGTTTCGTCGTGCACAGCCTCGGACCCCTGCTCGAAGCCAAGACTCGCAACCGCGAACAGCTGCTCGAAACGCTCCAGGTCTACGTGGCCCAAGGCTCGGTGAAGGACGCCGCGGCCGCGCTGAAGCTGCACCGTCATACAGTGCTGTACCGCCTGGACAAGCTGCGCGAGCTGCTCGGCGCCGACCTGGATACGCCGGCCAGCCGTCTTCGCTTGCAACTTGCTTTGGATCTTCGCAAGCTGCTTTAGCGCTCAAACTGGACCTCGTGTCTAAACAATGGGCCTTGTTTTCCCACAAGGCGCCAATGTGGATAGGCCCTGACGTCGGTAAGCTTCGAGTCGTGACAAACAACTCCAATGGTTCCAACGGTCGTCGCGTCGTCGTGACCGGCATGGGCTTCGTCACCCCGATCGGGAACGACCTTGAGACGGTGTGGTCGAACATGGTCGAAGGGGTGTCCGGCATCGGCCAGATCACCCATTTCGACACCACGAACTTCGACACCAAGATCGCGGGAGAGGTCAAGGGCTTCAATCCCGAGGACTACATGGACAGGAAGACCGCCCGCCACATCGGGCGCTACTGCCAGTTCGCCCTGGGCGCCTCGAAGCAGGCGTTGGCGGACTCCGGTCTCGAGCCGGCCGAAATGGATCCCGACGACGTCGGTGTGATCGTCAGCTCCGGCATCGGCGGCATGGAGGAGATCGAGAAGAGCCACACGCAGCTCATGGAGCGAGGGCCGAAACGCATCAGCCCGTTCACGGTGCCGATGATGATCGCCGACATGGCGGCCGGCATCGTGGCGATCCACTGTCACGCGGGCGGGCCGAACTACGCAATCGTCAGCGCGTGCGCTTCCGGCTCTCATGGAATCGGAGAGGCCTCGGAGATCATCAAGCGGGGTGACGCCGTCGCGATGCTCGCCGGAGGCTCCGAAGCCACGATCACGCCTCTCACGATGGGCGCCTTCTGCCAGATCAAGGCCGTCAGCGAGCGCAACGACGAGCCGGAGAAGGCTTGCCGCCCATTCGATCTCGGCCGCGACGGTTTCGTCATGAGCGAGGGCTCGGTGATGCTCGTGCTCGAGGAGATGGAGCACGCGAAAAAGCGTGGGGCGAGGATCTACGCCGAGATCGCAGGGTATGGCGCCAGCGCCGACATGTACCACTTCACCGCGCCGCAGCCGGAGGGAAAGGGCGCGATTCGCGCCATGCGTCGCGCGCTCGAGAAGAGCGGAGTCGAGTTGACCGATGTCGGATACATCAACGCGCACGGAACCTCGACCAAGCTGGGAGATCTCGCGGAGACGAAGGCGATCAAGGCTGTCTTCGGCGACCACGCCTACAAGCTCGCGATCAGCTCGACCAAGTCGGTGNNGTGCGACCTGGACTACATCCCCAACAAGGCACGCAAGAAGGACATCAAGGTGGCCGTGTCGAACTCATTCGGCTTTGGCGGCCATAACGCGACGCTCGTGATCAAAGGCCCTGAGGCCAACTAGGAGAAAGTACGTATGGCATCCCCACTCGATTTCAAAGAGCTCCAGGAACTCGCCGCTGAGATCCTCGGTATCGACACCGACAAGGTGCAGCTCGACAAGAGCTTTGCCAAGGACCTCGCGGCCGACTCGCTCGACCTCGTCGAGCTCATCGCCGCCGTCGAGGACAAGTACGACGTCGAGCTTTCCGAGGAAGAGCTCGAGAAGATGAAACTCATCGGCGACCTCTGGAAGTTTCTGGAGCAGAAGACCGCCGAACGGCTGGAGGCCTAGATGACATGGCGATAACGACCGCGTACCGCACGCGTTCCGGGGCTGTCCCGCTTCGCTCGTTCAAGACGAAAGGCCGGCACAGCGCGATCGCCGGCATGGGCGTCTACGTGCCGGAAAAGGTGATCACGAACTTCGACCTCGAGAAAATGATTGACACGTCTGACCAGTGGATCACCGACCGGACTGGCATCAGGACTCGTCACATCGCAGAGCCCGGGACCACGACGCTCCAGCTCGCCACCAAAGCCGCTCGCGCGGCCCTGGATGCCGCCGGCATCACCGCCAACGATCTCGACATGATCCTGGTTGGAACGTCGACGCCGGACGGTCCGTTTCCGTCGATCGCATGCCGCATCCAGGACGAGCTGGACGCGCCGGGCGCCGTGGCGTGGGACATGCTCGCCGCGTGCACCAGCTTCATGTATGGGCTCGCGACAGCAGACTCGTTCATCGCCACCGAGCGGGCTGACAACGTGCTCGTCATCGGCGCCGAGGTGCTGTCTCGGATGCTGGACTACACGAATCGCGGCACGGCCGTGATCTTCGGCGACGGAGCCGGCGCCGCGGTCGTGAAACCCGCGCCTGACGGCGCAGGCTTCCTATCGTGGTGCCTTGGCAGTGATGGCCGCGGCTACCTGCAGGTCACTGCCGGCAACAAAGAATTTGGCGCGTACGCAGCCAAAGACCCGAGGCCCATCATCGAGATGGAAGGTCCCGACGTCTTCAAGTTCGCCGTCGACATCTTCATCCGCCAGGCGAACGAGGTCTGCAACACGGCAGGAATCTCGATGGAGGATATCGACCTCTGGGTTCCTCATCAGGCCAACTTCCGAATCATCGACGCCGCCGCCCGCCGGATCGGACTGCCGCTCGAGAAAGTTGCGATCAACATCGACGAGTACGGCAACACGTCGAGCGCCTCGATCCCGATCGCTCTCGAAGAAGCGATCCGCAAGGGTCGCGTCAAGACCGGCGACCACATCCTGCTGGCTGGGTTCGGGTCGGGCCTGACGTGGGGCGCGACTCTCTTGAAGTGGGTGTAAAGCTCACAGGTCCCATCGCGCTTCTGTTTCCCGGCCAGGGCGTGCAGAAGCCCGGGATGGGCAAGAACCTGCATGACCGGTACCCGGCCGCCCGCCGTGCCTTCGAGCGCGCCGAGGAGGTCCTGGAGATGCCGATCCGCCGGCTGTGCTTCGAGGGTCCCGTCGAGGAGCTCAACCGCACAGACATCATCCAGCCGTGCGTGATGACGGTCTGCTGGGCGGCGTACGAAGTCTGGCGCGAGAGCTACGGCCTCGAGAACGTCGAGGTCACGGCGGGGCACAGCCTCGGCGAGATCGGTGCCCTGGCTGCCGCCGGGTCGATTCCATGGGAGACCGCGCTGCTGCTCGTGAAGGAGCGCGGGCGCATCATGGCCCAGGCCGCGCACGACCAACCGGGCGGGATGATCGCGATCGTCGATCTCGACGAAGCGCAGGTCGAGGCGGTCCGCGCCCAGGCTTCCGTCAAAGGCCAACTGTGGGTCGCCAACCGCAACGCCGACGTGCAGTTCGTGCTCTCGGGCGAGGTCGCCGCAGTACGGGAGGCTGAGAAGCTAGCACTGGCTGCCGGGGCGCGCCGAGCGCTTATCCTCACGATCCCGCTGCCTGCGCACACGCCGCTGATGGCGAAGGCCGCGGCTGCTTTCCGCAAGGTGGTTGACAAGCTTCCGCTCAAGACTCCGTCGATTCCAATCCTCGCCAACGCGACAGGCGAGGCGATGCGCACTGTCGCCAGCCTGCAGGAAGAGCTCCGGCATCAAATGCTGCGCCAGGTCGACTGGGCGCGCACCATGGTCTCGATGCGCACGATGGAGGTGCGGACCGTGGTCGAGCTCGGGCCTGGGCGCGTGCTCGCCAGCCTCGCCGCAAAGCACATCCCCGGCGTCGACACCTGGAACGCGGAGGAGCTGTTTATCGACTTCGCGGATGCCTCGCCGGCATGATCGAGTCGCTTGAAGGCAAGACGGCGCTGGTTACCGGCGGAGGCAAGGGGATCGGCCGTGCCATCAGCCTCGCGCTGGGCGCGATGGGTGCCAAGGTGGTGGTGAACTACAGGTCTGACCAGACCGCAGCCGAGGAGACCGCGGCCGCACTGCCCGGCGGGACCGCTCACAAGGCGGACGTCGGCGACCCGGCTCAGGTGGAGGCGATGGTCAAGGCGATCGGACGAGTTGACATCCTCGTCAACAACGCGGGAGCAGTGCGCGACAAACTGCTGATCCAGATGGCGCCGGCCGACTGGGAGGAGCTGATCCGCACCGACCTGATGTCGGCTTTCGCGACCACCCGCGCCGCCATCATGTCGGGCATGATGCGGGCGCGATGGGGCCGGATCGTCAACATCTCGTCGATCGTCGGCCTGACGGGGAATGCCGGCCAGTCGAACTACGCGGCCGCCAAAGCCGGACTTATCGGGTTCACGAAATCGGTGGCGCGCGAGTACGGTTCGCGCAACATCACATGCAACGCAGTTGCCCCGGGTTACGTGCGAACGGAGCTCACCTCGGGCTCGCTCACTGACGTAATGGTCCAAGAGCTCGTGAAGGCGACTCCGATCAAGCGCGAAGGCACCGCCGACGACATTGCGGCGATGGTGGCTTTCCTGTGTTCGGACCGCGCGGGCTTCATAACGGGACAGGTGATCGCGGTCGACGGAGGCCTCAGCCTCTGATGGTTGCGGCGAAGAAGCCTGCCGATGTTCGGATCTCGGGCGGCAAGCTGCCACCGATCGCGTTGCCTACCAACTGTCCCGGCTGCGGAGTGGGCCTCGACCACGAGGAGCTGCGGCGACACACGTACGTGTGCACGTCGTGCGGACACCACTTCCGGATGGGGGCCGACGCCTGGATCGCATTGATTGCCGACCGCGGCACATGGAAGGAGCGGTACGGAGACGTGCGCTCCCACGACCTTCTCAACTGGAAGCTGCCAAAGCCGTACCAGGAAACGCTTGAGCAGCTTCGCGACGAGGGCTTGAACGAGGCGGTGCGGACCGGAACCTGCAGTCTGGGCGGTCGTGAGATCTGGCTCGCAACGTTTGACTTCCGCTTCGTCGGCGGCACCCTTTCGATCGTGGCCGGCGAGCGACTCGCACGCGGCATGGAGCAGGCGGCCGCCTCGGGATTGCCGTACCTGCTGGTCGCCGCCTCCGGCGGCGCCCGCATGCAGGAAGGGGTGCTGGCGCTCATGCAGATGGCCAAGGTCAACGCCGCGGTCGGACGCCTGGACGCCGCCGGCGTCCCCTATTTCTCGGTCCTCACCGATCCGACCTTTGGCGGCACCGCGGCCTCGCTGGCTTTGCTCGGCGACATCAACATCGCGGAACCAGGCGCCGCCATCGGCTTCACGGGCCCGCGCGTGATCAAGCAGGCCACATACGCGGACCTGCCTCCCGGCTTCCAGAGCGCCGATTTCCAGCTGGCTCGTGGACAGGTCGACATGGTGGTCTCGCGTCCCGAGCTTCGGCGGCTGCTGGCGCACCTCCTAGAAATCTACCCATGAAGCTGCACGGGCGCCGGCCCGAGGAAACGACCCTCACCGTCTGGCAGGTCGTGGAGCTTGCCAGGCATCCCGATCGGCCTTACTCCCTCGACTACTTCAAGCGGATGGCGCCGGATTTCGTCGAGATGCACGGAGATCGCATCTCCGGGGACGACCCGGCGCTCATCGGCGGAGTCGGCACCTGGCACGGCAGGGCGACGATGTTCCTTGGCCATCAGAAAGGCCGGAGCCTCAAGGAGAGGGTCGCCAGGAACTGGGGGATGATGCACCCGGAGGGCTATCGCAAAGCGATTCGCCTTGCCCAGCACGCCGCCAAGTTCAACTTTCCGATCGTCTCTCTGATCGACACCCCTGGCGCCTACCCGGGAGCAGGGGCTGAGGAGCGAGGGATTGCCTCGGCGATCGCCAAGGCGATCATGGAGTGGTTCCGGATCCCAGTGCCGATCGTGGCCGCGGTGATCGGCGAGGGTGGCAGCGGCGGGGCGCTGGGTATGGGCGTCGCGGACCGCGTGATCATGCTCGAGAACTCGATCTACTCGGTGGCCTCTCCGGAGGCTGCGGCGTCGATCGTCTGGCGCGACAACACGCGCAAGGTGGAAGCAGCGGAGCAGCTGCAGCTCACATCGCGCGATCTGCTGGCGATGGGCGTCGTCGAGGAGGTCGTGACCGAGCCCGAAGGCAGCGCGCGTGTCGATTACGAGGCCACCGCCGCCGCGCTCGACGAGGCTCTTTATCGCCATCTCCGACCTCTCCTCGCACAACCCATAGAGGAGCTGCTTCAGCATCGCTACGAGCGATTCCGCTATATCGACTCCCTGATCCGCGCCGAACCGCACTTCGGACCAAAAATCTGAAGGCGCGGGGGAGTCAGGCTTCTCCTGCGCGAGGGAGTCAGGCCTCCCCCGCGGGACCCCCACCCTCCCAACCCCGCATGGAGGCGTTTGGAAGATGAACGATTGGGTGACGGCCGGGGTAAACCCGGCCTGCCGGCCACCCTGGCATTTGATATGAGGCTGGTCGTCCAGCGTGTGACGTCCGGCTCGGTCACCTGGAGCGAGGCCGGTGACCCTCGCAGTGCAACCATCGGGCGGGGTTACGTGTTGTTGGTGGGTGTGGCATCCAATGACGACGAGGCGACGATTCGAAAGCTGGCCGACAAGGTCATCGACATGCGCGTGTTCGCCGACGAGGCAGGACGAATGAACCTGAGCCTTGTCGATGTTCACGGCTCGGCGCTGATCGTGTCCCAGTTCACGCTGTTCGCCGACTTCAGCCGAGGCCGGCGGCCGAGCCTCCTGGGCGCCGGCGATCCGAAACGAGCCGAGGAGCTCTATCTCGCCTTCGTGCAACGATTTCGCGAGCGCGAGGTCGAGACCAAAACCGGCAGCTTCGGAGCGGACATGACCGTCACGATCGAGAACGAGGGACCGGTCACCCTCGTGCTGTCATCCGACGACTGGCCGACGCGTGTCTGATCGCCGCCGGGCGGTCTTGCCGTACTTGGCGCTCGCGGGCCTAGCGCTGATCTGGGGCGTCTCGTTCCTCTTGATCAAAGTCGCGGTCAAGGACATGAGTCCGGCCGTGCTGCTTCTCTTGCGCTCGGTCTCCGGCCTGATCGCACTCGCGGTGATCGTTAGCCTGATGGGCAGGCCGCTGCTCGCCGCAGGCTGGAGGAGTCGACTGGGCTCGTTCGCGATCATGGCCATCACCAACGCACTGGTGCCATGGATTGCAATCGCGTGGGGAGAAGAACGGATCTCGAGCGGCCTCGCCAGCATCTTGAACTCGACCACCGCCCTGTGGACGGCAGTCCTTATCTACTGGGTGATTCCCACAGAGCGGCCGAGTCGGGTCAATTACCTGGGAGTGACCCTCGGGTTTGCGGGCGTGATCGTTCTGGTGCTTCCCGACATCACAACTCATGGCGTAAGCGGCAATTTCTTCGGCGCGATGGCGGTCTTGGTCGCTGCGCTCTCCTACGCCGTCAACGCGATCTATCAGCGCAGGAAGATGCGCAACGTCAGCGTGTTCGAGGTGAGCCTGGGACAGCTCATGATGACCGTGCTCTTCGCGATACCGCTGGCCGCGCCCTCACTGGCGCAAGTTCACGTCGAAGCGACGTCCATTGCCGCGGTCATCGCGCTCGGTGCTGTGGGAACGGGGATTGCCTACCTTCTCTATTACTACGTCATGAACAGGCTGGGCGCGGTGCGTGCTGCCGGTGTCACGCTGCTGGTACCCATGACAGCGGTGTTTTGGGGGGTGCTCCTGCTGCATGAGACGCTCAGCCTGCCTATCGTGGTCGGGATGGCCGTCATCCTTGTAGGCATCGTGCTCACGAACATCCGAAAGCCGGCGAACCGGACGCCGGCGGTCCAGCGCGACTCGGCCGCGGCTTGACTCCAGAGAGCCGGCCTCTAGATCTCCAGCAGCACGCGGCACAGGTTCGTGAGGCCGCCGGCCGCATCCACCCTTACGTCCGGCGGACGCCGTGCTTGACCACCGACCTGGACCCTGACCTTCGGCTGAAGCCTGAGTGCTTCCAGGTCACCGGGTCCTTCAAGCCGCGAGGCGCGTTCAACGCGGTGCTCTCCCAGGTGACGCGCGAGCCTCGACCGACTGGGTTCATCGCAGTGAGCTCCGGCAACCACGCGCAGGCGGTCGCGCTGGCGGCACGGACCGCAGGCATACCCGCGCTCATCCTGATACCGGAGGACGCAAACCCCGCCAAGGTTGCCGCAACGCGAGCTCTCGGTGCCGAGGTGATCCAGGAAGGCATCACCTTCGCCAACCGGGAGCAGCGTCTGCTTGAGGTGATGGGTGAGCGCGGCTTTTCACTCGTCCACCCATTCGACGACTGGGACGTGATCCATGGACAGGGCACGGCCGCAATGGAGCTGCTGGAGGACGCACCCCAGCTCGATGTCATCGCGACCCCGGTCGGAGGCGGCGGGCTCCTCTCGGGCACCGCGATCGTCGCGAAGTCCCATAACCCCAACATCAAGGTGATTGGAGTCGAGCCGGCAAATGCTGACGACGCATACCAGTCGTGGAAGGCCGGCAAAATCAAGAGCCTTGGTGCCGCTCCGTCGACCATCGCGGACGGGGTGCGGACCACCGCAATCGGGGAGCGCAACTTCGAGGTGATGTTCGCCAACCGGCTGGTGGATGAGATCGTCACTGTCACCGAGGACGAAATCGCGACGGGCCTGCGGGTCGCTTGGACTCGACTCCACATCGCGCTGGAACCCACAGGGGCGCTCCCGGTGGCGGCTTACCTGGCCGGCAAATTCCCCAAGGGCAGCACCGGTCTGATCTTGAGCGGCGGCAACTCCAATTTCGAAACGGTGGCTAAACTGCTCGGAACCCGATGATCCCAGTCAAAGAGGTGATGACGACAAACGTGATCACCTTCCGCGAAGACACGCCAGTTGAAGAGATCGCGATGACCCTCAACTCCAAGCGAATCACTGGAGGCCCGGTGATCGGAGCCGACGGTCACGTGGTCGGCATCGTGTCGGAGATCGACGTCTTCTCCAAGAGGGGCAAGGTGGCGCGCGACATCATGAGCCAGCATGTGATCACCGTCAGCGAGGACACGGGTATCGACGAGGCGGCGCGACTCCTCGTCGGCGAGAAGATACGTCGCGTACCGGTGATGAAGCGCGGCAAGATGGTGGGGCTGCTCAGCCGCTCCGACGTGCTCGATTTCTTTGCGACGACCCGCTGGACCTGCAACGTCTGCGGTCGCTGGGAGCGCGGGCTTGAGCAACCCGAAAAGTGCCACTCCTGCTCGAGTACTGACATCCGATTGGAGCGCGCGGATCCTGGCCACTGACGCCACCGATGGCACCGCTCGCCTCTCGCTGAAGGCCCAGAGTTTCACGGAGTCGGTCATCCGCGAGATGACGCGCCTGAACCTGCAGCTCAACGGACCCGACAAGGCGATCAACTTCGCCCAGGGTTTCCCGGACTTTGAGACCGATTCGCGCATCGTGGAGTCCGCCGCCAGGGCGATGCGAGACGGGTTCAACCAGTACGCGACGACCTGGGGCGCCCCCCAGCTGCGCAACGCGATCGCCCGCGAGCAATCGGTGGCATGGGGCCGCGAGGTCGATCCCGAAAGAGAGGTCACCGTTTCATGCGGCGCGACGGAGGCGATGATCGCCGCGATGCTGGCCGCCGTCGATCCCGGCGACGAGGTCGTCATCTTCGAGCCCTTCTATGAGAACTACGGACCCGATTGCATAATCAGCGGCGCCATCCCGCGCTACGTCACATTGCGAGGGCCGGCGTGGGCCTTCGATCCGGACGAGCTTCGCCGCGCATTCACCAACAGGACGCGCGCCATAGTCGTCAACACTCCCCACAATCCGACAGGAAAGGTTTTCTCACGACAGGAGCTGGAGCTGATCGCCGAACTGTGCATTGAGCATGACGCGATAGCGATCACCGATGAGATTTACGAACACCTGGTGTATCGCGGTGAGCACATCAGCATCGCGACGCTGCCGGGGATGGCCGATCGAACCATCACGATCAGCGGGGCGAGCAAAACGTTTTCGGTCACCGGCTGGCGTGTGGGTTGGTTGATCGCGCCGGCGGCGCTCACGGCCGGGATCCGCAAGGTCCACGACTTCCTGACCGTCGGCGCCGCCCATCCGCTTCAGATCGCAGTCGCCGCCGCCCTCGAGCTTCCAGGGGACTTTTATGTCGAGCTGCTCGGCGATTACCGCGAACGGCGCGACGCCATCGTCTCAGGCCTGCAGGAATGCGGCTTCGACGCTGCGGCGCCGGATGGCGCTTATTACGTGATGGCAGGGATCGGAGGCTTCGGCTTCGACGACGACACCGCGATGGCTCGGCATCTGATCGAGAAGGTCGCCGTCGCGACGGTGCCTGGGTCAAGCTTCTTCCACGACCCACGCGAAGGGCGAGGCCACCTGCGTTTTAGCTTTCCCAAGCGCGTTGAGACCATCGAGCGGGGCGTGCAGGCCCTTCGCTCGCTTCAGTCTTAACAGCGTGGGTTCACGCCTCGGCGCGAGCGGCCTAGTTTGGCCGCATGCGAAACCTGCTTCGGAAACCGCTGCCCTGGATTGTCATCTGCGAGTGCGCAATCGTTGCAGCGCTGGGAATGGTCTCGTGGCACATGGTTGCCAGCCCGCCGCCGTCTCCCGTCTTCGGAGTGCAGGCCGCCGCCCCGACCACGCCGGCCGGCAGGCCTGCTAGCCCTGGCCCGAGGACGCCGGCGAGCAATGCCAAGGCAGAAGTCCCTCCGCTGCTGCCCGGCCTCAATCTCGACTCGAGCTTCTGGAAGGGACGGCTGGCCGAGCTCAACCAGGGTGAGAGCTCGTTCGAGCAGCTCGAATGGAAGATCGTGCACGCAGTCATGGATGCCGCGCGCCGCTACGTGAAGTCAGTGGTGATGCCGGCGCTGACGCGAGCCGAACGGGGAAGCCGCTAGCCGCCCGCCTCATGCAGCGCCGAGCGCATCAGCTCGGACAGAGTCGGATACGCATGCATTGCTTTAGCGATGACTTTGACAGGGGTACGAGCCGCCATCATCGCGACTGCCTCATGGATCATGTCACCTGCGTTCTCGGACACGATGTGGCAACCGAGCAGCTCGCCGGTCTTGGCATCGGCCACACACTTGACGTGGCCGTGCTCGAGGCCGTCGATCTGTGCTTTCTCTGCCTCGATGAGCCGCGCGAATCCGGTGCGAACCCTGCGCCCGCCTTTCTTGGCGGCGGCCTCGGTGAGCCCGACTGACGCCACCTCGGGGTCCGTGAACGTCACCCGCGGCACCACGCGCAGATCCATCCGTTCGGTCGTTTGCTTCATCGCGTTGCGGGCGGCAACC
>PLYD01000131.1 GCA_003151665.1 Candidatus Dormiibacterota bacterium | reverse complement strand
CGGCGCGGGCCCAACACCCGCGCCGCCGAATCGCTTTGGTTGTCGTCTAACTGAGAACGGCGGCTCCTCCAGCCTTGATCTGCTTGAGGTTCGTCAGCGCCAGGTTCTGAACTGCTGTCGGTAGCGGAGCGTACTGAAGCGGAGTCGCCAGCGTCTGGCCGTCGGTCACCAACCACTTGAACAGGTAGACGACCGCCTTTCCCTTGTTGGCGTCGCTGATCGATGTGCGCACAAACGCCCAGGTGAAACCGGCGATCGGATAGCTCGTGTCCCCAGGCTCGTTGGTGATCGAGAAGTCTGTCGCGCTCAGTGTCGGCTTCTGGGCCGCGGCCGCACTTGCCCCATCCAACGTCGCCTGCAGGAACTTGCCGTTCTGGTTCTTGAGATAAGCCTGGGACATGTTCGCCTGAACCACATACGCGAGCTCCACATAGCCAATGGCCCCCGCGGTTGAGACCACGGCCTGAGCGACACCCTGATTGGTGTTGCCGCCGATTCCGGCGGGCCAGCTGACTGCCTTGGAAACGCCGACCTTCGTCTTCCACTCGTCCGACACTTTCGCCAGGTAGTCCGTGAAGATGTAGGACGTGCCGCTGGAATCGGAGCGGTGAACCACCTGGATCGCGCTGTTGGGAAGATTCACGCCCGGATTCAGTGCGCTGATCGCTGGGTCGTTCCACTTCTTGATGTGGCCGAGATAGATGTTGGCAAGAGTGGGTCCATCCAATTGGAGCTTGGTGACCCCCGCCAGGTTGTATGCAATCGAGACCACGCCAAGGGTGGTCGGGAACTGGACCAGGGCGTCTTGCCCGCCGGCAGACGCAATGTCAGCGGCGGCCATTGGCACGTCACTCGCGCCGAAGTCGACAGTCTTTTTGATGAACTGCTGAATGCCGGCGCCGGAGCCCAGGCCCTGATAGTTGACAGTGACCTGGGGGTAGATCTGCGAGTAGGCGACGAACGCCTTGGTATAGAAGGGAGCCGTAAATGAGGAACCGGTGCCGGTCAGCGCCCCGCTGCCGACAGCGGATGTCGTGGTGCCCGTGTTACCGCAAGCACTGGCGAGGACTGCGACTGCCAACCCCGCGAGCAGCGCTCGCCCCAAAGGTCTCACTGAAAGCATCGAACCCCTCCTAGCTCACCCGGATGTATGACGCGCTCCACGTTATGGATCGCCGTTTAAGGAGGGGTTAACTGCACCTTAAGCATCAACTCATGTGGAGCGCTCATATACTCCGGCCGTGATCTGGGATCGCCGGCGCCGCGTGGATGACGTGAAGCCTGCCGTGCCGCCGGTTAACTCTTTTGCGGAAGTTCTCGAAGACGCGCCCTTAATGGCTTTGCTGATCCAGGCCGGCAGCGGCGTGATCGACGCCAACGATGCCGCCCGTGCCTTCTTCGAGATCGATCAGGCGCGCTTACCCGCAAGCCTCGTCGAAGTGACGCTGGAAGGTCGCCTGGTCGACGTGCTCGCCGCCGCTGAGACCCACGCCGTGGTGAACCTGGTCCATCACCGTCGAATCGTTCGATGCACGCTGGTACCGGGCCGGCGCCCGGGCCAAACACTGATGTTCCTCGCCGACATCACCGAGCTGCGCCACCTTGCGACGGTGCGTCAAGAGTTCGTCGCCAACCTCGTGCACGAGCTCAAGACCCCACTCACGTCTCTTCGCCTGGCCGCCGAGAGCTTGATCGGTGATCCCGCCCTGGCCGACCGAAAGCGGTTCGCGGCGAGAGTCGTCAAGGAGGCCGACCTGCTGACCAAAATCATCGACAACCTCCGCCAGCTGGGTGACATAGAGACCAAGTCCATGGCTGTCGAGACGACGCAGTTCGACCTTGGCGAGCTCGTGCGTGAAAGCGTGGTGCGGCTCGGCATCGACAGGCCCGTGAACACCGACATACCTGACGCCCTGACCATCACTACCGACCGGCCGAAGCTGGTCCAGGCGTTCGACAACCTTCTCGACAACGCCGCCAAGTTCTCGCCGCCGGGCACCCCTATCGACATCCATGGACAGATCGCCGGTAATGAGATCCGGCTCAGCGTTCGGGACCACGGCCCCGGGATCTCCCCGGAGCACTGGAGCAGGGTGTTCGAGCGGTTTTACAAGGTTGATCGCGCCCGCCCGCGCGAGGCCGGCGGATTCGGCCTCGGCCTTGCAATTACCAAGCACCTTGTGCAGGTCCTCGGCGGCCGCATCTGGACCGAGTCGGCACGCGACGGCGGACAGGTGTTCACAATCGCCCTCCCCCGAAACTCTTAACGAGCGCATAAACAGCCCTTAACCATTCGGTGGATATCCTGATCACGGGGTGGCGGACTACAGGCCCATGATTCAGCCGATGGCCCATATAGACAGGCCGGAGCTCAGGACCATGCCCGGCGCGGCGCCCGCCAAATTTCAGGTGGACAGCCTCTCGTTCTTTTATGGCAAGACCCAGGCGCTCAAGGACATCACCTTCCAGATCCCTGAGAAGCGCATAACCGCAATCATCGGACCGTCAGGCTGCGGCAAGACGACATTGCTGCGGGTCTTCAATCGCATGTACGACCTCGTGCCGGACGCGCGGGCGAAGGGATCCGTGCTCCTCGACGGCGAGGACATCCTCACCACCACCAAGCTGCTGTTGCTTCGCCAGAAGGTCGGGATGGTATTTCAGCGCCCCAGCCCGTTCCCGATGTCGATTCGAGACAACGTCGCTTTCGCGCCGCGCCTGCTCGGGTGGAAGTCGACAAAGATCTCCGAGATCGTGCAGCAAAGCCTCGAGAGGGCAGCGCTATGGGACGAGGTCTCGGACCGCCTCGATGCGCCGGCCACCTCATTGTCCGGCGGGCAGCAGCAGCGACTCGTCATCGCCCGATGCCTGGCCGTCAGTCCGGATGTCATCCTCATGGACGAGCCCTGCTCCGCACTTGACCCTGTGGCCACGCTCAAGATCGAGGACCTCATGGTGCAGCTGGCGCACGACTACACGATCGTCATCGTCACGCACAACATGCAGCAGGCGGCCCGAGTGTCGGACTTCACAGCGTTCATGCTCATGAACACCGACCACCGATACGGCGAGCTGATCGAGTTCGCGCCCACCGCCCACCTGTTCAACCAGCCCCAGGACAGCCGCACAGAGGCCTACATCACCGGCCGGTTCGGGTAGTCATCTCATGCCACGACTGACCTTCGAAAAGGACCTCGCGAGCCTACGCGAATCGGTGGTTCGCATGGGGACGCTGGTCGAATCGCAGATCGAGGCCGCGCTCGATGCCCTTCGCCGGCGTGACGGTGGCGCTGCCGAGAAGGTGCGCACGCAGGACCAGTACCTCAACGAGCTCCTGAAGCAGATACGCGAGCAGGTCTTCATGGTCATATCGACCCAGCAGCCTGTGGCCCGCGACCTACGCCACCTGATGGGCATTCAGTACATCGCAACGGAGCTCGAGCGAATGGGTGACTACGCAGTGCGGATCGCCCGCATGACCGGCACGCTGGTCGGGCTCCCGGATCGTCCGCTACGCGCCGAGTTCGGGATCATGGGCGAGCTCGCGATCGGCCAGGTGCACGACATTCTTGAAGCGCTCATCGAAGAGAACGAGCTTCACGCGCGCGAGGTGGCGGGGCGCGACAACGAGATCGACCGCCTGTACCACCGCGTTTTCGAGGAACTGGTGGCTGAGATCGGCAGTGGCAAGACCGATTCAGATGGGGCGCTCCGTTCGGTGACCCTGCTGTTGGTCGCACACAACCTCGAACGGATCGCAGACCGCGTCACCAACGTCGCCGAGGACATCGTCTTTCTGGAGACCGGCCAGGTCGTCGAGCTCGGATGACACGACCAGCCCACAACGGCGGATCGGGCCGTGTGCTGGTGGTCGAAGACGACGAAGGGATCAGAGAGATGCTCAAGTACAACCTGTCTACCGCCGGCTTCTCGGTACAGGAGGCGAGTGACGGAGCCTCAGGCCTGCGCACCGCGCGCACCTCCCGGCCGGACCTGATCCTCCTCGACCTGATGCTCCCAGGTATGAGCGGCTTCGACTTCTGCCGAGCTCTTCGTAAGAGCAGTCGCGTGCCGATCATCATGATCACCGCCAAAGACGCCGAGGTTGACAAGATCGTCGGCCTCGAGCTCGGCGCTGACGATTACATCACCAAGCCCTTCTCGATTCGGGAGGTCCTGGCGCGTGTCAATGCCGTGCTGCGACGCGCCCAACCCGAAGCCAACGAGCCCAAGTCGATCCCCGAGCAAGACTCGATCGGGACCTTCAGCATCGATCGCGCGGCGCGCCGGGTAATGCTCAAAGGCGAGGAGATCAAGCTCACCGCCCGGGAGTTCGACCTCCTCTCCTACCTGCTTGCGGTCCCCAACCGTGTGCATACGCGCGACGTCCTGCTCGAGAACGTGTGGGGGCGCGAGTTCAACGGTGATCGCAAGACAGTGGACGTCCACATCCGCTGGCTGCGGGAAAAGTTCCAGGCTCGAGCGCCGTTTGAGATCGTGACAGTGCGAGGCATCGGGTACCGGCTCGACAGGCAACCAACTCTGGTCGAAGCGCTGACAGTGGGCGAGGGCGTCTCGACCACTCGCCATGAGACGTAGGGTGGCGGCAGCGGTCGATAAGGTCGCCGGCCCGCCGGCCGCGTTCCCGAAACCACCGGACCGTTACCGAACCTTCACGGCGTTTGTCAGCTGGGCGGCGCCCGCCTCGCTCATCCTCATCGTCGCCGTCCTGATCCTGCAGGCACGCCCTGCGATCACAAGGTTCGGTCTCAACTTCTTTATCGGCACGGAGTGGAACCCGGTCACCCTGAATTTCGGGGCGCTGCCTGCCATCTTCGGCACGGTGGTCACGAGCGCGATCGCCATTGCCATCGCGCTTCCTGTCGGCATCGCGGTCGCCGTCGTGCTTGCGGAGCCTGGTGCCCGCGGCATCCGTGCGGCGATGGGCATCGGCATCGAGCTTCTCGCTGCAATTCCAAGTGTGGTCTACGGGATCTGGGCGCTCTACGTGTTGGCGCCATGGGCATTGCTACACCTCGAGATTCCGATCACCGAGCACCTGG
>PLYD01000077.1 GCA_003151665.1 Candidatus Dormiibacterota bacterium | reverse complement strand
CTCGCGGTCGACAGGATCGAGACGGCGAGGCTCGATCTCTTTCAAGTAGCCGACGGCAGTAGCCATGTGATTGCGAAGGTTATGAACGACACCCTCAACAGCGCGGCTGTGAAAGAGGTGGCGATCAGCGTCGGACAACTCTGACTCCAAGACCCGCCGCACGCGCCTACCGGCAATAGTGTCAGTGAGGGCGAGGGCAAGGACGCAGACGATAGTTGCGAGGAGGTAGCCGGTAGGGGATCCGTCCAAGACGTAACTGAGAAGTAGGGCTGCGAATCCAAAGTAGGCGAAGGCGGCATAAAAGGACGGTGTGAAATTGTGCCGGACAATGCTGTCGGCCCGCTCGCCTGTGCGAATTCTTAACGCGGCCACAACCAGCGCCAAGTTGGTGACACACAGCACGACAACCACCACCACGCGGGAGCCAAATGACAACGGGGCGTCATAGCGGAATTGAGCCGCAATCATCGACCCAACGCAGGTCGTGCACGCGTTCATCAGACCATTCCCCAGCGTTGGCCAAGGTCCTCGTCTGACCTGTGTTACCCCGGTGATCAGACCAATAATGGTTGCGTCGAGTGGGTTCGTCAGAATTGCGGCGGTTCCGATCGCGATCGCACCGAGGCTAAGGCGGCCTCGCTCAATTCGAACATTGGCGAGATTCATTGCAACGGCGCATACAGCCAGGTACGCGACGGTCACAACGGAATCTGGATGCATCTCGTCGTATGGGCGCGCTCCTACATTTGCGCCTAGCGCCAGCAAACCGAGCGCCGCTAAGTAGGCGTAGGAGCCTAGTGCTCGACGACGCATTTCCTTCTTGATAAGCTGCGCTGCATTCCTAAGGCTTCGCCGGATCGCAAGGTGTATCGCGTTCTCGTCGTAGACGACAGCATGCTGCCCCGTGTTGCCGCACGAACGATGCTTGCCAATGCCGCCGGCTTGCGGCATTGCGGCGAGGCCTCGTCTGGACAGGAGGCCCTGCTGGCGATGGCCAGCCTCAAGCCTGATCTCGTGTTAATGGACGTACACATGCCCGTAATGGACGGCCCAGCCACCACACGGGCACTGCTCGCAGAGCACCCGGACACGAAAGTCATCGCGTGGACTGTATCTGAGTCCAGTGACGATCTTCTCAGGATGATCCAAGCGGGCTGTTCGGGTTACGTCCTGAAGGATTCTGGGCCGGGGGAGTTGCAACGCGCACTCTGGGCGGCCGTGCGTAGCGAGAGCCCTGTGCCGCGAAGGATGATTCCGGAGGTTTTACGCCGCGTGGCCGAGCGGACGCCGTTATCTCAAGCGACCTCTGTGGCGTTGACGTCTCGGGAGATGCAGGTTCTACGCGGCGTGGCTAAGGGACAAACTACCAAGAGGCTCGCTCAGGATCTGGGCCTACGGGCTCCCTCGATTGAAACGCATCTTCACAACATATTCGGCAAGCTCAACGCGACAAACCGTGGAGAAGCGGTCAGCACAGCGCTGAAATTGGGTCTCATCACCCTGGCCGACCTGTAAACCACTAATTGATTTCCATGACCCGAGCTCATGGATTTCCCTACCTCAGGCCGTGGTATTTGACGATTTCCAAATTAGGTCAGTTCCCCAATGCTGAATGCAGCGATGACTTGGAGTATCACAACCGACCGAGAGCGAATCTAGGGGAGAGGAGGATCTAACTAACATGGTGCGTATGTTTAGGCGCCTGCTGAGGAACGGCCACAAGCCACACATGGTTGGAGGTTGGCACGTTTAAAGGACAGTGACTTTTCCGTAAAGGCCCGCTAAGACTGGCGGGCCTTTTCCATTTTTTCGGGCGATCAGTCAGTAAAGCCGAATTCCCTATTTTGCAGTCTAGAATGCCAACGTTGCAGCAATTTCGCATTCTTCCGCGGCCGGCACAGATCTACGTCGCGGTGGCTATCGCCGCCAGCATCGTCATGATCGCGGCGACCTTGTTGGCACGACCATTCGTCTGGACTGCATCCGGATTCGTCCCCTTGGCTGCCAGCGCGCTCCCAATCCTGCTCTACCTAGCGATCGGCACGCAAATAGGTGCGCTGTTGCCGATCCGCTGGCTGCATGGCACCCAGACCGTAATGGATCCAATCCTAGTAGCAACCGGCCTTTACGCACCTGGTTTCGGCGTCGGATTGGTGGTGTTCCTGGCGACGTTTGACGGTAGGGTGCCTGGCAAAGCCACAACATGGTGGGCGCTTCTATTTAACCGCGCAATGGATGCAATCGCGCATATCAGCACGTCGCTCTTGGTCGCCGCAATCTTGCCAAAAGAATTGTGGAGTCTTCCGATTCGAACCGCAATTTATGTCGTCATGTCAATAGCAATCAACTACCTGATGGCGGCGCGGGTAGTTTCCTTCGCTAATCGGACCTCGTTCTGGATGACTCTTGACCAAAACGTCGCGGGAGCCTCAACGCTGATATCAACAGTAGTTCTGGGGATCTCCGGCGGAGTTCTCTACCTCCTCGTCGCGCCGGGCCTTTTGCCATTTCCGGTCGGCTATTTCATGGCGCCGATTCTTTTCGGGTTTCTAGTCGCGATCCGCGGAAATGTCGCGGACGCGCAGCGTCAAAGGGAACTCAAAGATCAAACACTCGACCTTGCGGCACAGGCGCTCGACGCTCGCGATCGGTACACAGAATCCCACTCGATTCGAGTCGCGGATCTTTCAGGCAGGTTAGGCGATCACCTCGAACTCGGCGACCGTGCCGGCGAGCTTCTTCGAACGGCAGGATCGCTGCACGACCTCGGCAAGATTGGCATCCGCGATGACATCCTGAATAAGCCTGGACCGCTGACTGAGGAGGAGTGGGAGATCATGAGACGTCACCCCGACATCGGGGCAGACATGATCGCCCAACACTCGGCCTTGACCGATGTGGCACCTCTGGTCCGCCACCACCACGAACGTTGGGACGGCACGGGGTATCCATTGGGCCTTAAGGGCGACGTCATTCCTTTCGGCGCTCGCATCTTGTCTGTCGCCGACTCGTTCGACACGATCACCGGCCCGCGTCTTTATCGCCAATCTTTGATGACACCGATCGAGGGTGTTGAGGACATCAGTCGGAGGGCCGGTCACTGGTACGACCCCAACGTCGTGGATGCCCTGCGCGAACTTCATGGTTTACCGGGTTTAGATCTTGCTGATCGCACCGCCGTGCCACGGCGGATCACCAACCTTCATGTATTAAAGTCCAACCCACCATTTACTAGGCTTTTCGCTGCCATCGGGATCTCATCGCTAGGTGATCCAATGACCCAGGTCGCCACCTTGGTCGCCATCTACGCAGCGACGGGAAAGCCCGTCGCAGTCGCACTTGGGTTTATCGCCCAAGCGCTCGGTACGATCGTAATGAGCGGCGCCCTCGGTGGGATTGCCGACAGGTTCCCGAGGCGTCGACTCGTGGTGACCTTAGAACTCGTGCGTGCCGGCATGCTTGTGGCGCTCGCCTTGGTTGGACGATCACCCTCTGTCTGGTTGATCGTCCCCGTCCTCTTCGCGCTCGCAATGGTCGAAGCAATCGTGCAGCCGGCGCGTCAGGCGGCGGTTCCCGGGCTGGTGGCGGTAGGGCAGGTGGGCAGAGCCAACGCCATGGTCGCGGCCGCCGGAACAGTCGCGGGGGCGGCCGGTTTTGGGCTTGCGGGCTTGATCCTTGCCTTGACGTTCCAGGCGAACGGAACGAGAGTCCTCTTTCTGATCGATGCGGCGACGTTTGCGATCGCCGCCCTGATCATGCTAGGCATACCGAGCCTTGGCGGTGGGGTCAGTTCGATGCGTTTGACCGGGGCGTGGCGTCGAGCATGGTCCATGGACGCCGCAAGGCCGCATCTGGCGATTGGCACGTTGGCTGGGTTCCTCCTGTCGATGAGCTTCCCGGCGCTTTTCGCGCTCGCCTATAGGCTGTCAACCAACGGTGCCCAAACCTATTCGTGGCTTGAGGTCGTCCTGTCTGGAGGAGTCTTCGTGGGCACGATCATCGTCGGGCGTGCAGCCTCGATTGGAACCATGCGAACCGCCGGCGCTGGCCTGCTTCTAACTGGAATTTTCTCCCTCGCGATGTCATTCAACCCATCACTGCTTACGGTTGGCGCATTCCTCTTCATTGCCTCAATTGGCAACCCTATCTATTTAGTTGCCAATCAGACCGCCCTCGTTGAGGCCGCTGACGCATCAAATCGTGGTGGCGTGATGGCCACCCGCTTCACTTTCGTCCAAACTGCCAGCATCGCTGGCATAGCGGTCGGCGGGTTCATCGCGCAAATCGACCCTACGAACGGTCCACTCATCGCTTATGGGGTGCTAGCCGTGGGACTAATCCTGCTGGGGTTGTTTGCGATTGCGACGGGTCGGGTCTTGTCCAACCCATTGCATGGCTCTGCGTACGAGGAGGCCACGATGCAGGCGGCAGCCCAACCGCGGGCGAAATGACGCTTCGGAGGGGTCTAAGCGTCCGGCTTCGCCTGGCGCCAGGCTCGCCCTAAACGGGCTCTGAGGGCGCGGTTCCTCGTCATACTGCCCTGATTACAGTGCGCTCGAGTACCCATTCCAAAGAGGTCGCTCACCACCCCATCGAGCCGGAAGAGCCCACTCCCGTCGTGGTGGCCACCCTGCCCATGGATCCCAAGCGTCGCCGGCGCTACCTCCAGATCGCCTTTGGCATGGGTGCCCTTGTCGTCGCCGTCGGCGTGCTCTATCTCCTCCGCGACTTCCTCGGCGCCATCGTCCTTGGTGGTGCCATCGCC
>PLYD01000166.1 GCA_003151665.1 Candidatus Dormiibacterota bacterium | reverse complement strand
GCACCAGCGTCCCCGCACCTTCTCCGGGGACGAAGCCATCCCGATCCCGGGCAAAGGGCCGGCTCGCCTTTTCAGGCTCATCGTTGCTCGGCGATAGGGCTCGAATGGAATTGAAAGACGTGATGCCAACCTCGCACAGCGAGGCCTCGGAGCCTCCTGCGAGCATCACGTCAGCGTCGCCGTGCTGGATGATCCGAGCCGCGTCGCCGAGTGTGTGGGTGGAGGCGGCGCAGGCCGTCGTGACCGTCGTGTTGGGGCCACGCAGGTGGAAGTTCATCGCCACCGACGCAGCTGCCATGTTGGGGATGATCATCGGCGCGTAAAGCGGGTTGAGGCGTCCTTTCGTCGCGTAAGAGATGGCGCCGTTGGTCATCTCGATGAAGCCGCCGATGCCCGTGCCCATGTCGACGCCGACGCGGAAGCTGTCTTCCTTCGCGAGGTCCAAACCCGAGTCGGTGAGCGCCATGCCTGAAGCGGCGACAGCCAGCTGGGAGAAACGCGCCATGCGCTGCGCGGCCTTGCGATCCATGTACTCCTGGGGATCGAATCCATGCACCTCGCACGCGAACTTGGTCGCCAGCTTGTCGGTCGCGTAGCTGCCTTCGACTGTGCGAGCACCGCTGCGACCCTCGATCAGGCCGTCCCAGTACTCGTCAAGGGTCTTGCCGAGCGGGTTGACCGTCCCCATGCCCGTCACCACGACACGCGTCCGACCATTAGTTTTCACTTGCCCACCTCCGCCCGAATCTTACCGACGAGCTGATTCTCCACCGCCTCTTTCGCCACCCTGATTGCGTTCTTGATGGCACGCGCATCCGAGCGGCCGTGTGCAACCACTGCCACGCCGTCGATTCCAAGTAGAGGCGCGCCGCCAAACTCCCGCCAGTCGATGCGGTCGCGGAGCTTGCGCACGCCTCCCCTTATCAGCAGGCCGCCGATCTTGCCACGCGTGGTTTTCGGTATCTCCTCACGCAGGTTGCGGAACAGGAAGTCCGCCGTCGCCTCGGCCATCTTGATCGCGATGTTGCCGACGAAGCCGTCGGCGACCACGACATCGGCTTTCGACGCGTAGAGGTCCTTCGGCTCGATGTTGCCGACGAACCACCGCATCGAACCCTTCAGCCGGCGCGTGGTTTCCTTGACCAGCTCGTTGCCTTTGCCTTCCTCCTCGCCGTTGCTGAGCAGACCGACGCGGGGATTGGTGCGGCCCAGCATCTCGCGAGCGTAGACAGCACCCATAGTCGCGAACTGGACCAGGTACTCAGGCTTCGAGTCGACGTTCGCTCCGACGTCGAGAAAATATGCGAAACCTGATTGCGTTGGGACGATCGAGCCCAGTGCAGGCCTGTCGACGCCCCGAATCCGACCCTGTATGAACAGCGCTGTCGCCATGACGGCCCCGGAGTTACCGGCCGAAACCCAGCCGTCGGCCTTCCCCTCTTTGCAGATCCGAGCGCAGACGTTCATCGAAGAGTCGGGCTTCGAACGCACCGCTTGAGCTGGATGATCTTCCATCGTGACCACCTGCGTGCACGGCACGAGCCGCAGCAGCGGGTGCTGGTCCAGCAGGGGTTGCACAGCGGACGGCAGTCCGACGACCAACACCTCGATTTTGTATTCAGCGGCCGCTTGCGACGCGCCCTGAAGCACCTGCGCCGGAGCGTTATCGCCACCCATGGCGTCGACTGCTATCTGCATGTTTGGAAACCGGGCTCAGATGTCGAGGTTGCGGACGCTCTTGGCGTGCGCCTGGATGAACTTCTTGCGCGGCTCAACGTCGGGTCCCATCAGCTTCTCGAACGTGTCGTTGACCGCGGCGGCATCCTCCACGTTGACCTGGAGCAGAACGCGCGTGGCCGGGTTCATCGTCGTCTGCCAAAGCTCCTCGGCGTTCATCTCGCCAAGACCCTTCATCCGCGCCGACTCGGCGTTCTTACCGAGCTGCCGGAGCGCCTTGTCGCGATCCCCTTCGGAGTGGGCCCAGACGATCTGCGCGTTCTTGCCTGTGCCCTTGAAGACTTTGAAGAGCGGCGGCTGGGCCATGTACAGGTAGCCCTTCTCGATTACCGCGGGGAAGTAGCGATAGAAGAAGGTGAGCAGGAGCGTGCGGATGTGGCTGCCGTCCACGTCAGCGTCCGTCATCGTGATCACGCGGTGGTAACGCATCTTCTCGATGTTGAAGTTGTCGCCGACGCCGGCGCCCATCGCGGTGATGAGGTTTCGGATCTCGTCTGAGGTGAGCACCTTGTCGAGACGCGCCTTCTCCACGTTGAGGATCTTTCCGCGCAGCGGCAGGATGGCCTGCGTCCGGCGGTCACGGCCGCCCTTGGCGGTGCCGCCGGCCGAGTCGCCCTCGACGATGTAGAGCTCGCAGTGCGCCGGGTCGCGCTCCGAGCAGTCGGCGAGCTTGCCGGGAAGCGTGCTCGACTCGAGGAGACTCTTCCTCTGCACGAGGTCGCGGGCCTTGCGCGCGGCCTCGCGTGCTCGTGCTGCGGTGAGCGATTTTTCCACGATGCGACGGCCGTCGCTCGGGTTTTCCTCCAGGTACTGCGTCATCCCCTCGGTCAGGGCGATGGAGACGTGGCCCTGGACCTCGGCGTTGCCGAGCTTCCCTTTCGTCTGCCCCTCGAACTGCGGATCCAGCACCTTGACGCTGATCACCGCGGTCAGCCCTTCGCGCACGTCCTCGCCCGACAGGTTCGGATCCTGCTCCTTGAGGATTCCCGCCTTGCGCGCGTACCGGTTGAGCACGTTGGTGAGCGCCGACCGGAAGCCGGTCAGGTGGCTGCCGCCCTCGATGGTATGAATCGTATTGGCGAAGGCCAGGACGTTCTCGACGAACGTGTCGTTGTACTGCAGCGCGATCTCGACCTGCGTGCCCTCGACCTCGCGGTCGACATAGAACGGGTGCGGGTTGATCACCTGTTTGTCACGGTTCAGGGCGCGAACGAACGACACGATGCCGCCCTCGAAATAGAAGGTGTTGGTGAAGCCGAGGTTATCGTCGGCGAGCGCAATCTCGAGCCGCTTGTTGAGGTAAGCCATCTCGCGCAGGCGGCGCTGGATGACCTCGCGGTCAAACTTCGTGTCGGGAAAGATCTGCGGATCGGGCCAGAAGCGCACCACCGTCCCGGTGCGGTCGGTTTTGCCCACCGCCTTGACCGAGCCCTTGGGCACGCCACGCTCGAATTCCATGTTGTAGACCTTGCCTCCGCGGTGCACCCACACCTCGAGCTTCTCACTCAGGAAGTTCACGGCGGACACGCCGACTCCGTGCAGCCCTGATGACACCTTGTAGCCGCCACCTCCGAACTTGCCACCGGCGTTCAACCGGGTCAGCACCAACTCGAGGGCGGACAGGCCTTCTTTCTTGTGCATGTCGACAGGGATGCCACGTCCGTTGTCATCGACCTGGACACTACCGTCGGCAAAGAGGGTGACGATGATTTCGGTGGCGTAACCGGCCAGGGCCTCGTCGACGGCGTTGTCCACGACCTCGTAGACCAGGTGGTGAAGGCCGGTGGTGGTGGTCGAGCCGATGTACATGCTCGGACGCCGCCTTACGTGCTCCCGGCCCTCGAGGACCTGGATCTGCTCGGCGGTGTACGCCACGTCGGCGCCTAACGGCTGGGGCCTGCGCTTGCGCTCCGGGAGGAGATTTCGGGCCTCGCTCATCGGGCTTGCAGCGCTCCCAGCCTGGAGAACTCGTGGGGAACTACTGGGGAGAATTTCAGGATTCAAATTCTACCGGATTTCGAGTTCGAAAAAGGCCTCCGCGGGCCCTTAACAGGGGTGTTTTAGGAAGCCGGTTTCCAGCGTAGAACAGGGTCTTCGCTCTGCCCCTGCAGGTAGGCGTTGATCTGCCGGGCGGTGGCCACCTCGTCGAGCCTCCCGACAGGCAGTCCGTGGGGCGCTTCGTGGAGGGCTTGGGGGTCCTCCACGGCCTGCTTGACAATCTCCTTGATGGCGGTGGCGAAAGCGTCCAGCGTGGCCTTGCTTTCGGTCTCGGTGGGCTCGACCATGATCGCTTCGGGCACGACCAGCGGAAAGTAGATGGTCGGGGCGTAAAAGTCCCGCTCGAGCAGGCCCTTGGCCACATCCAGGGCCTTGATGCCGTGCGGCGCCAGGCTCCGAGCGCTGGCGACAAACTCGTGCATGCAGGCACCGTCGTGCGGCATGTCCAACACGTCCTTGACCTCGTTACGAAGGTAGTTCGCCGAAAGCACTGCATCCAGGGACGCCTGGGTGAGTCCATCGCCGCCCATGGCCAGGATGTAGGTGTAGGCGCGCACGAGCATCCCGAAATTGCCGTAAAAGCTGCGCACACGTCCAATCGACTGCGGCCGCTTGAAGTCCAGCTTGAGGTGTCCGTTGAGCCGCTCCACCGTGGGCGTCGGCAGGAATGGGACCAGGTCGGCTTTGACGCCCACCGGGCCGGCGCCCGGGCCGCCGCCGCCATGCGGGGTCGTGAACGTTTTGTGGAGGTTCATGTGGACGGCGTCGAATCCCATGTCGCCCGGCCTGCAGATGCCCATGAAAGCGTTCAGGTTGGCGCCGTCGTAGTAAAGCTTGGCACCCGTGGCGTGCACCATTTCCGCAACATCCAGTATCTCGCGTTCGAATAACCCCAAGGTGTTGGGGTTAGTCAGCATCAGCGCGGCGACGCTCGGCGACAGCTTCGATTCGAGGTCTGCCAGGCTGATTCGGCCGTCAGCACCCGACTTGACCTCGACCACGTGGAAGCCGCTGAGAGCCGCGCTGGCGGGGTTCGTGCCGTGGGCCGAGTCGGGGACCAGGACCTCGGTTCGGGACTCGCCACGCGACCGGTGGAACGCCTGGATCATGCGCAGGGCCGTCCACTCCCCATGCGCACCGGCGGCCGGCTGCAAGGTGACCCGCTCTACCCCAACCACGGCGCACAGGGCTTGCTCTAGGCGCCACATCAACGAGAGCGCGCCTTGCACTGAATCCTCGTCCTGGTACGGATGCAGGTCCGTGAAGCCGGGCAGGGCGGCCGCCACCTCGTTGGCGACAGGGTTGTATTTCATGGTGCAGCTGCCGAGCGGATAGAACTGCTCGCTGATCGAGTAA
Source organism: Candidatus Dormiibacterota bacterium (assembly GCA_003151665.1). Next base: position 10,272 of record PLYD01000166.1, on the reverse strand, counting down.
TTGAGCGAGGCAAGCCGGCCGTAGTGGCGCATGATCTCAGGCTCGCTGAGTCGTGGGAGCCCGGGAGGATTGGCGCGGCGCTGGTCGCTCGGCAGGAGATCGACCGACCCGGGGCCATCGACGTCGGCATCAGGCAGACGCGGGCCATATGCATTTGGCCGGCTCTTCTCGAAGCTGAGGAGCTCGGTCATCCCGCAACCGCCTCGACGAGCTCATCGAGAGCGCGCGCGTCGTTGACCTCGGTGCACGTGAACGTCTGGACGCCCTTGAGCTCCCTGAACCATCGATGAACGTCGAGCCCGCCCAGGATCCCCTTCCGCGCCAGTCTCCGGTTCAGCGCGGGTCCCTTCGGAACGCGAATCGGGAACTCGTACAGGAACGGGCGGCCCGGGAATGCCATCTCCCAGCCGGGTAGCTTCGACAGCCGGTCCGCGAGGCCGTGCGCACGCTTGAAGCTGACCTCGGCGATCTGCCGCAGGCCCTCGGCACCCATGTAAGTCATGTACACGCTGGCGGCAAGGGCGCAGAGCGAATGGTTCGTGCAGATGTTGGAAGTCGCCCGCTCCCGGCGAATGTGCTGCTCGCGTGCCGTGAGCGTCAGGACGAATCCCCGACGCCCGGCCGCATCGTGCGAGGTGCCGATCAAGCGCCCTGGCAGCCTGCGGACGAGCTCTTTGCTGCAGGCGATGAAGCCGACATGCGGGCCGCCGTAGCTGAGGCTGAGGCCTAGCTGCTGACCTTCGCCGGCTGCGATGTCGGCTCCATATTCGCCGGGGGGAGCGAGGATGGCGAGGCTAATCGGGTCGACACAGGCGATCGCCAGCGCCCCGGCCTTGTGCGCGCTCTCGGTCAGGCCTCGGGCATCCACCAGCATCCCTAAGAAGTCCGGCTGCTGGAAGATCACGGCCGCAGTCTTCGAAGTGGCCTCAGCACCCTTGCGAACCTTGATGCCGCGACCCTCGCTGAAGGCGCGCAGCACCTCCAGGTATTCGGGATGGAGATAGCCGGCGACCAGCACCTCGTTCCGGGCGGTGTGGATATGAGCCATCATCGCGGCCTCGGCAACCGCCGTTGCGCCGTCGTACATGGACGCGTTGGCGACGTCCAGCGCAGTGAGCTCCGCGATCAGCGTCTGGAACTCGTAAATCGCCTGCAGGGTGCCCTGGCTGGCTTCGGGCTGGTACGGCGTGTAAGCGGTGTAGAACTCGGGCTTGGAGGTGACGGCCGCGACGGCCGCCGGGATGAATCGCCTGTAAACACCGCCCCCGCGAAACGTGAGCCGGTCGGCGAAGATGCGATTCCGCGCGGCCAGCGACTCGACCTGGGCCATCGTTTCGAACTCGGACAGGCCCGCAGGCAGCGCCAGCGATTCGAGGCGCAGGGAGCTCGGGATGTCGACGAGAAGGTCGTCCATGGAGCCGACGCCGATCGCGGCCAGCATCGCGGCGCGATCCTCTGGGGAGTGGACGAGGTAGGGCAATCCCGGCTAAGCCCCGGCGACTTTCTTGTAAGCGGCTTCGTCCATCAGATCGGCGGGCAGCTCACCGGCCAGCTCCACCTTGAGAATCCAGCCGTCGCCGTAGGGATCCGAGTTGATCAGCTCAGGGTGTGCGGCCAGCTTGTCGTTGACCGCCGCAATGCGTCCCGCGACCGGCGAATAGAGATCGCTCGCGGCCTTCACCGACTCGACGACCCCAAAGCTCTCATGCACCGAAAGCTTGCGACCAGGCGCCGGCAGCTCGAGGAAGACCACGTCGCCCAGCTGCGATTGGGCGAAGTCGGTGATGCCGACGGTTGCTGTCTTGCCGTCGACGGTGAGCCACTCATGAGATTTGGTGTAGCGGCGCTCGGCCATGCGACTCCTCCCTGTCTATCTCGATTCGAACGTGTGGCTCAGGATTTGGCGGCAGCGACAGCCGATCGCGCCGAGCCGCGGTAGAACGGCAGCTTCACCACCTCGGCTTCCGCCTCGCGGCCCCGCACTTCCACCGCAAGCTTGTCCCCGACTCGAAATGATGGGACTTCAACCATGGCCAGCGCGATGGGGTGGCCGAGGAAGAACGAATGCGTGCCGCTGGTGACCAGTCCGCTGCGGCCGGCATCACCTCTGACCACGGCGCCGTGGCGAGGGATGTCGCCAGGCTTGGTCTTGATGCCGATCAGCGTGCGTCGCGGGCCGTCCTGGTGGACCTTCGCGATGGCGCTTCGCCCGACAAATTTGCCTTTGTCCAGCTTGACCGCCCAGCCCAGACCCGCTTCGTACGGGTTGACGCTCTCGTCCATGTCGTTCCCGTACAGGCGCAGCGCAGCTTCGAGGCGCGCCGCATCTCGGGCGCCGAGGCCGGCAGGAAGCACTCCACGCGGTCCGCCTTGCGCGAGGATCGCGTCCCAAACCTCCCCCACGCGATCCGACGGCAGAAAGATCTCGAAACCGTCCTCGCCCGTATAGCCCGTGCGAGAGATCATCCCGGTCACGCCGGCGACCTCGCCGCTGCGAAATCCGAAGTAAGGGAGGTTCTGGAGACCGCGTGACGGCATGAGCTCTTCGGCTTTGGGTCCCTGCAGAGCGATCAGCGCCAGCTCAAAGGTCTGATCCTCAATCTGCACGCCCGTGGGAGCGTGATCTTGCATCCAGGCCAGGTCCTTCTCCCGATTCGAGGCGTTGACGACGATAAAGAACGCTTCGTCGCCCCAGTAGACGATCAGGTCGTCGACGATTCCCCCGTCGTCCTTGCAAAGCAGGTTGTACTGCGCCATGCCGCTGTGGATCCGCCCCAGGTCGTTGGTGACGAGGCGTTGCAAGAAGTCGAACGAGTCGCTGCCAGCGACTCGGAAGCGGCCCATGTGCGAGACGTCGAAGAGGCCGGCGGCTTTTCGGACGGCGAGGTGCTCGTCGCGGATCGACGTGTACTGCTGCGGAAGATCCCAGCCGCCGAAATCCACNNTCGGCGCGCTCGTCGTCATCGTGGTCGAAGTCAATCGCGTCGGGATCGATGAAGGCGAGCAGCTCTTCGTCGTGCCGGCGCGTGGCGTCGGCCACCACCTGGGCGACGTAGCGGGTGTGGTCGATTGTCCACTCGAGCTTCTCCGCCAGCTCCGCCTCGGTGGGCTCCCGTAGCAATTCGAGGCGCATGAGGATTTCGGTCCGTTCGTAATCGGAGGCCGCGGCCTCCAGCAGCCGGGCGTCGCGGACCGACGCTGCCTCAGTAGCGATCGCAGCATCCATCTGCGCTCCCACCCGGTCCTCCGCAAAGGTGCCGAAGTCGGTCGCGCCGCTGTCCGCAAACGAGCGGACCGCCTCGACCAGACCGATCGAGCCTTCCTGGACCAGGTCGGCGACTGAAAGCCCCTTGTCTTTGCGTGCCCCGGCGAGCCGGATTACCATCTGCACATTGGCTGCCACCAGGCGCTCCTCGCTTGGGCGGTCTCCCAGGGCCGCCCGCTCAAGCAGCGCCTGCTGCTCAGCGGGTTCGAACGGCCGGCCCGACCGCACGCTGTCGGCCAGTTCGGTCAGCGCAGCGCCATCGTCGTCGATCGAGTCACGTGTCTCGGATCGCTCGTCTCTCTCGGATTGCGCCGCCATCAGCCAAATTTTACGACGCGACGTGGTCCGAACCGGGCGGGCGGGCGCGCCAATGTTCCACGTTTTACACGTCGCCGAAGACCGCGGATCGCCATACTCGATCTATGCGCGCGGGGCGGGCGCTGCAAGCTTCGATCCTGGCCTTTGGGGTGGCCCTGCTGCTTCCCCTCCACGCCGCTGCGGCTACCCCCCACGTCGAGCGCGCGGACCTGATCGGCGATATCAACAACATCATGGCGTCCTACATTGCGGACGCCGTGACTCGTGCCGACGCCGACCACGCCGATGCTCTTCTGATCGTGATGAACACCCCAGGCGGCATCTCGACCTCGATGGACGACATCGTGACCAGCCTCCTGAACTCGAGTGTCCCGGTGATCGTTTACGTCTATCCGAGCGGAGCTCGCGCCGCGTCCGCCGGGCTGTTCGTGGCGCAGGCGGCAGACATCCTGGCGATGGCACCCGGCACCAATATCGGCTCGGCTCACCCGATCGACGCCTCGGGCGCCAACCTGACGGGTGACCTTGGGACCAAGGTCCTCAACGACGCGGTGACGAGGGTTCGCAATCTGGCATCGATGCACGGTCGCAACGCCGACTGGGCCGAGCAGGCGGTTCGCAACAGCGTGAACATCAACGCCGAGGACGCGGTGAAGTTGCACGTGGCGGATCTCGAAACCTCAGATCCGGCGGCGCTGATGAACGCGATCGATGGCCGCTCAGTGCCACGGACGTCGGGCGCTCTCGTCCTCCACACGGCAGGCGCCAGCATCGAAGACATGCCGATGCCGTTCTGGCAGGTGTTCCTCAACGCCCTCATCGACCCGACGGTCGCCGCGCTGCTGTTCCTCCTGGCCGCCTACGGGATCATCACCGAGCTGACGTCGCCAGGCGCGATCTTGCCCGGGGTCGTGGGCGGCATCGCAGCGATCCTTGCCATCGTCTCGCTCGCCAACCTTCCCGTCAACATCGCCGGCGCCCTCTTGATGTTGCTGGCGCTGATCCTTTTCCTTGCCGATCTGAAGGCCAACACGCACGGGATACTCAGCTTTGGCGGCGTGCTGTCGCTCATCCTGGGCATGGCATTTCTCGTCAACACCGGCCCGGTCGGGCTGGGTGTGAACCCGATCGTGATCTTCGGCACGGCGGTCATCACGTTTGCCTTCTTCGTCTTCTTCGTGGACAGGGTGATCCGGTCCCGCCGGCGCCAGGTCCTCACCGGCGCGGACGCGCTGGTCGGCGCCGTGGGCCACGCGCGCGAGGACCTACTGCCAGAGGGGCTAGTCTTTGTGCGCGGGGCGCTGTGGAAAGCGGTGGCCGATCGCGGGCCGATCCCGGCCGGGAGCCCAGTGCAGGTGGTCGGTCGAAATGGATTGCAATTGGAGGTCGTCGCGGGAGCGGCCGAGGTGAAGGAGAACGAATAGTGGGCGTTGGCTTCCTGACCATCCTGGCCGTGATCGTGGTGTTGGCGCTGATCGTCGCCATCTCCGCCATCCGCATCATCAACCAGTACGAGCGCGGCGTTGTGTTCCGGCTGGGACGACTCATAGCTCTCAGGCAACCCGGCCTGAACTTCATCATCCCGTTTGGGATCGACCGCCTGGTCAAGATGGACATGCGCGTCATCACCCTCGAGGTGCCGCCCCAGGAGATCATCACCAACGACAACGTGACCGCCAAGGTCAATGCCGTCATCTACTTCCAGGTGATCGACGCACAGAAAGCCGTGACCGAAGTTCTGAACTACATCAACGCTACGTCCCAGATCGCCCAGACGACGCTGCGCGCGGCGCTCGGCCAGGCCACCCTGGACGAGCTGCTGGCGAACCGCGACAAGATCAACCAGAACCTGCAGAAGATCATCGACGAGCAAACCGAGCCGTGGGGTATCAAAGTCGCGGTGGTCGAGATCAAGGACGTCGAGCTCCCCAGCACGATGCAGCGCGCGATGGCCAAGCAGGCCGAGGCTGAGCGCGAGAAGCGGGCCAAGATCATCAACGCGGAAGGTGAGTTCCAGGCGTCCCAGACGCTCGCGAACGCCGCCCAGATCATCTCGTCGCAGCAGGGCGCCCTCCAGCTCCGTTTCCTCCAGACCCTGGTCGAGATCGGCTACGAGAAGAACACCACCATCGTCTTCCCGATCCCGATCGACCTACTCCGCCCGATCCTGGACGTCATTCCCAAGACCGCTTCGGACGCGCCCACACCGCCTCCGGCGCTGCCGCACCAGGGCACCAAGTCGGGCTGACCGGCCTGACCTTCCTCGACGCGAGCAGCGCCGTGGTGCTGCTGCTCTTCCCCCTCCCGATGGTCATCGCCGCCAACGCGGCGGTGGGGAAGCGTTGGGCCAGCCACGCCACGGGCATCCTCGCCGGGCTGACAGCCGGCGCCACGTTCCTGGTGGGAGCGCTGGACCTGCGAGGCGCGGGGCTCGTCCAGGCGGGCCCAGGCGGGCAGCAGACCGCGCTCGACGCCGGCATCATGGTGACCGGGGCAATCGCCGCAGTCCTCGCTGCGCGGCCGGTCCGCGAACGGATCTCACGTTTGCTGCCGATCGATCCTGACAGCCCGGTTCACGCCTATGCACTGGTCCTGGCGGTGATCTTGTTCGGCACTCAGCTCTCGACCATCGTTTTCGTCGACGTCCTCGCCTTCGACCAGACCCTGCCCCCCATCTCGATTGGCGACGTCCTGGCCCAGGAGACCCCCTTCCTGATCATGGCGCTGGCCGGGGTCGGCCTTTTCATACGCCGCAACGCAGGCGGCGCGGCCGAACGCTTAGGGCTGACCAGGCCGGCCTGGTGGCAGATGGTGTTGGCGCTGGCAGCCGCCGGCGCCTTCTTCGCGTTCATTCAGGGGGCGGACGGCCTGAGCCACCTCTGGACGCCTGGGATCGCAAGCCAGGTGGACCAGACGACGCAACACGTCTTCGGCGGGCTGAACGACCCGATCGGCATTGCGGCGATCGCGCTCTTGCCGGGCATCTGCGAAGAGATCCTGTTCCGGGGCGCCCTGCAGCCGCGCCTCGGACTGCTGGTGACAGCCGTTCTGTTCACTTCTATCCACACCCAGTACGGCCTTTCATTCGACGCCCTCGCGGTCCTCATCGTCGCCATCGGGCTCGGCTTGATCAGGAAATACACGAATACCACCACCTCTGGCGTTGCCCACATCACCTACAACCTCCTCGCCGGGATCGGGATCGCCGGCAGCCTGGTCGGCGTGGCGGTGGCGGTCGAGCTCGGGCTGGTCGCTCTCGCCGGCTACGGCATCTGGTCAAGCCGCCGTCGAATGGTCCCGGCAGGCGTAGCCGAACCGCCCAAGGTGAGCTAAGATCGCTGGTATGCCACCAGATGTAGGATCCGTCGAGGCCATCAGCCCCAAGATGTTGGCTAACACCCTTCCCCCGATCATCGCGGTGGTGAACCAGAAAGGCGGCGTCGGCAAGACCACGACCGCCATCAACCTGGGCGCCGCCCTGGCCGAGATCGGTCACTCGATCCTCCTGGTCGACCTGGACCCTCAGGCCAACTCCACCTCGGGCCTCGGGCTGGACCCCGTGCGGGCACGCTTGAACGTCTATCACACGCTCATCGGCGAGGCCACGATCGAGCAGGCCGCGGTCCTGACCAGCGTCCCCGGGATGCGCATCGTGCCATCGCACATCGACCTCGCCGGCGCCGAGATCGAGCTGGCGACCATGAGCGCGCGCGAGACCCGGTTGCGCAAAGCCCTTGCGTCGGTGCCTGAGGGCACGGGCTGCATCATCATCGACTGCCCTCCGTCCCTTGGCCTGTTGACTCTCAACGCACTCAGCGCCGCGACCAGCATGTTGATCCCCACTCAATGCGAGTACTTCGCGCTCGAAGGCCTGCGCCACCTTCTCTATACGCATCAGCTGGTGCGCTCCCGCCTCAATCCCAACCTGGGGATTGCCGGCATCGTTATGACGCAATTTGACGCACGCACCACTCTGTCCTGGGACGTGCTGCGAGAAGTGCGACGCTCGCATCCCGCCCATGTCCTCGAAACGCTGATTCCCCGCAACGTCCGGATCAGCGAGGCGCCGAGCCACGGCAAGTCGGTGATCCAGTACGACCCCTCGAGCCGCGGCGCGGCCGCTTACCGCGCCCTCGCAAAGGAGCTGTTGGAACGATGAAGCAACGCATTCGCGGATTGGGCCGCGGTCTTGACTCCCTCATTCCGACGCGCGAGGGCGACGTGATGGTGCCCCAGATGGTCGCGGTCGATCAGATCCGTCCGTCTCACCAGCAGGTGCGCACGCGATTCGACGCCGAGCCGCTGGGCGAGCTGGCAGAGTCGATCCGCCGCCATGGCGTCCTCCAGCCCATCCTCGTTAGGAGGCTCCCCGACGGCTACGAGCTCATCGCCGGTGAGCGCCGCTGGCGAGCTGCGCGCCTGGCCGGCCTCAGCTCAGTGCCCGCAGTCGTGCGCTTGGATGATGGCAACGACACGCAGCTCGTCCTCGGCCTCATCGAAAACCTCCAGCGCGCGGACCTCGACCCCATTGAAGAGGCCGGCGGTCTCAAGCGGCTGACCGAGGAGTTCGGGCTCACGCATGAGGAGGTCGCGCAGAAAATCGGCAAGCACCGCGTATCGGTGTCGCAGTCCCTTCGGCTTCTCAACGGCTGCGCGGCCATCCAGTCGTCGGTCGCGTCTGGCGTCATCAGCGCCGGACACGCACGCGCGCTCATCGCCCTGGAGTCGCAACCTGCGCAGGAGCACGGCTTGAAAGTTGTCATCGCGCGACGCCTGTCGGTCAGGCAGACAGAGAACTGGGTTCGGACCTACAAGCCGAGGCGCAAGCCACGAGGCGAAGGCTCAGCCGAGCTGCGTTCATTCGCAGCTGACATCGAAACGCGAGTCGGCCTGCCGGCGAAAATCACGGGCTCGATCAATCGCGGCAAAGTCGAGATTAGATACTCGAGTCGCGAAGAGCTTGAACGGGTGTGCGGTAAGCTCGTCAACTAAAACGTATGGCCCTAAACCAGCAACCTGCGGCGGCAGCAGCGCCAGACCGACCGTCAACCGCTTCTTCGCTTCTCCGCGAGCTGGTCGAGGTCGTCGTGCTGGCGGTGATCCTGTATTTCGGGATCAGCTTTGCCGTTCAGGCGGTCCACGTCGAGGGCCTGTCGATGTTCGCAACGCTGGACGACAACGACTACCTCATTGCGAACAAGATCGACTACCGCCTGCACGCGCCGCAGCGTGGCGACATCATCATCCTGCGTCCGCCGAGCAGCAACTCGACGGACTTCATCAAGCGGATCATCGCGTTGCCGGGCGAGCGCATCCTCATCAGCCAGGGCCACGTCTACATCAACGGACACATGCTCGACGAGCCTTATCTGCCGGAGGAGTGGACACAGCTCGACAATTGGGGCGGCCCGGACGGCACGATTGTGCCTCCCAATGACTATTTCGTCATGGGCGACAACCGGAACCGCTCGCAGGACTCGCGCATCTTTGGGTTCATCGGCCGCGACCGCATCGATGGGCGCGCCTGGTTTCGCATCTGGCCTCTGAGTCATTTCGGGAACATCTACAGCCAGCTGCCGGTGCTCGAAACCGGCACCGTCGCGGCGGGCTAGGTCCGGGCTTCTAGGCTTCGATCGCCGCCCGGAACGCCGACTCGCGGCTGAACGGACCGATCACCGCTGCCTGGAGGGGTGAGCGCAGAACCGAGTTCGCAACCCTGCGGATGTCGGCGGCCGAGACCTCGTCGACCATGCGCAGCTCGTCCCCGATGTCATTGATCTCGCCCAGCAACAGCTCCTGGTAGGTAAGCCAGAACGCAACGCCGTTCGTGGTCTCGAGGTCGAGTCGCAACCGCCCCTTCGTGAACTCCTTCGCGCGATGCAGCTCCTCCTCGGTCAGATCTTCATCGCACAGCCTGTGCATCTCGGCGATGACCGCACGAATGGCCTCCGTCGCCTTCTTTGGATCGACACCGAGATAGATGCCGAGATGGCCGGTGTCCCGATGTTTCTGCGTGAAGCTGTGCACGTCATATGCCAGCCCGAGGCGCTCGCGGATGTTGAGGAACAAGCGCGAGCTCATGCCCTCACCGAGAACAGTGTTAAGGAGATCGAGAGCGTAGCGGTCGGGATCCAGATAGCTCTGGGCGCGCACTCCAAGACCGATGTGGGCTTGCTCGGTGCGCTTGCGTCTCAGCATCACGGTCGACCCGTGCAACGATGGCGGTGCCTCGGCCGTGACGGTTCCGTTCAGCCCGGAAGGGAGCGTCACGCCGGAGCTGATGGCGGCGAGCGTCTCGCTTTCGTCCATCGCCCCGGCCACACCGATCACGAGGTTGGGCATCCGGTAGTGCACGTCGGCGTACTCGAGAATGTCATCGCGGGTGAGACGCGCCACCGACTCCTCGGTGCCTGCGATGTCTCTGCCCAAAGGATGCCCCGGCCAGATGACCTCCTCCAGGAGATTGAGCGCGTAATCCTGCGGTTGGTCCTGGTACATCTTCAGCTCTTCGAGGATCACCAGCCTCTCATGCTCGACATCGTCGACGGCAAGCTTGGAGTTCGACACGATGTCGGCAAGAACATCGAGGCCGAGCTGAAGATGCTCAGCGGGGACACGTGTCCAATACGCGGTGAGCTCCTTGTCGGTCGACGCGTTGATGAATCCGCCCACACCTTCGATTGCGTCAG
>PLYD01000186.1 GCA_003151665.1 Candidatus Dormiibacterota bacterium | reverse complement strand
GCGGTGACGGTGGTCCCCGAGGGCAGGCTGACCGCCACTGGGGTGCTGTTACTGGTGCTGTTGGTGGTGCCGTTGCCCAGCTCGCCGTCGAAGTTGTAGCCCCAGGCCAGCACATGGCCCGTGGAGGTCAGCGCCAGGGTGTGGTCTAACCCTGCGGAGATGGCGGTAACGGTGGTCCCCGCGGGCAGGTTGACCCCAACTGGGGTGAGGCTATTGGTGGTGATGCCGTTGCCCAACTGGCCCCAGGTGTTGTCGCCCCAGGCAAAAGCCCAGCCGGCGCGTACGATCGATCCGGCAGCCTGGGTCTCAATCGGTGATACCGCGATGATCGTCCCGAACAGCGTCAACGCCAGCGTCGCAGCCGCACTAAGCACAGCTACAGCCCGAGGTGCTCTGGTTCGAGTGATCATCGTGTCCCTCCTGGGCTCACTGCCCGTCATAGCTCATGAAGGTGGTCGCGCTGCTCTCGTTGCAGATCACCGCCACCTGTCCGCCGGATGCGGTCGTGACCACCGCGGTCGCTCGGGTCCCGCTGGGCAGTCCCCCGGTGGGCTGATACAGACCCCAGAAGGCGTGAGGCCCCAGCGTCTGCGTCTGTGGCGTGCCGACCGCTGCGCCGGTGGCGGTGTTGTAGTAGTTGACGGTGACCGTCGTGCTGGCGGTGCCGGTGTTCATGATCCCTTCACCGGTGTTCCAGGGGTCGCTGCCCGCGTTCTCCACCAACGGCAAGTTGAGGGTTGCGCTTCCGGCGCCGAAGGCGTTATAGGACGTCGACTGCATCGCGCTGGTGCTGGAAGGCGCGACCTCGTTGACGATCGCGGCGATGGCGACCGTGCTCGTGATCGTTGCCGCAGCCGCCGTTCTCACGTTGACCGTACGAAATTGGCGACAGACCTCCGCGCAAGCAGCGCGGCAACCACGCGCCCCGGAGGTACCGACGTTACCGCAGCCGATCGACGGCGCGGAGAGCGTTGGGAGCCCGTCCGCCCGGCTGGCTATGGTGATCTACTCGGACTTCCAATGTCCGTACTGTGGCCAGTTCGCGCGGGAAACCTGGCCCTCGATCAAAAAGGACTTCGTGGACACCGGACGTGTGATTGTGGTATTTCGCCATTTTCCATTGCCGATGCACAACGAAGCCAGGGGAGCAGCGCTTGCGGCGACCTGCGCAGCACGACAAGGGAAGTTCTGGCAGGTCCACGACCTGCTCTTTCAGAAGCAGCAGCAACTCAGTCTGCAGACGGAACGCGCGCTGGCGTTGGATGTCGGCGTGGATGGGACGCAGTTCGACGAATGCATGCAGCACGAGCCCGGCAACGCGGGCATCGCACGCGACATGGAGTCGGCACAATCGCTCGGGATCGATAGCACGCCGACGTTCCTGATTGGGCGAATCCAACCGAACCGGTCGGTCAAAGTGTCGGAGGTCGTTCTTGGCGCTCAACCCGAGGACCGCTTCAAGATGGCGTTCGACAATGCCGCACGAGCAGGCCTGTGAGTGAGGCCGCCCTAACGCGAGGTAGAACGGCTAACAGAGGAGGGTAGGCGTATGAGACTGAAACTGAAGCTTCTTGCTCTGGCGGGGTTATGCGCGATGCTTGTCGCGATGTCGACTCAGCCCGTTCGCGCTTGCACGAATTACTGGGGCTTTATTACGATGTACTTTCCGACTGCGCAACCAGGAGGAGGCTCTTCAGGCTCCGGCTCTGGAGGAGCGGGAGGCTACAGTTACGACACCGGTTGCGTCTACGAAGGCACCGTCCAGGACGGCTTTGTGTGCACTGCTTACCAATACCCTTACGGCTGCTACGGCGGGGTTGTGTACTACAACTGCGGTTGCTTGTAGCCAAGCCTTAAGCTGAAGGTTCGAGTCACCCGTGATCACGCGGCGATCAACTCGGCGTGGTGGATCGTTTCAAAATTGACCGCCTCGGTTGCGGGGCGAAAGTCGAAAGATGTTTTCGCGCATGCTGCGAGGGGACAGTCCGCCCTAGGAGTCTGCGCGGCACGTGTACTCGGTACGCGGCCATGGTACTCCTGGCGCGGAGGACGTACCGTGGCCGCGGCGTACTCCATGGATTAGTGGAGGAGTGGACGCGCGTGCTGACAGACGCGGTCAGCCAAGTTCAAGGATGGGCACGCTCCACAACGCAAACCTAGAGCATTTTCCGATTGTACATAGTACGGGCGTTATGGTACTTCTCGCCGTGGGAGGGGCCATGGCGCCGTATTCGATGGATTTGCGCACGCGCGTGGTGGCGGACCGTGCCGCGGGATTGCCGGCCAAAGAGGTCGCGGCGAAGTTTCGGGTCAGTGTGTCGTGGGTGAATCGGCTGATGCAGCGGCGTCGCGAGACCGGCGAGGTCGGCCCGCGGCCCCAGACTGTATTTAAGAAACACGCGTTCGCCGGCCAGGAGGATCGGCTGCGCGCGCTGGTCGACGCCCAGCCGGATCGGACGCTGGCCGAACTACGCGAGGCGCTCCAGAGCGCGGCCAGCTTGTCGTCGGTGTGGCGCGCGTTGGAGCGGCTCCAGTTGACGGTTAAAAAAAACGGTACACGCCGACGAACAACGCCGGCCCGACGTCGCCGCTAAACGTCGCCAGTGGCGCGACTGGCAGCCGCTCCGCGAGGTGCGGCAGTACGTGTTTCTCGATGAATGCGGCGTGACGACGGATCTGCTCCGGCGCTATGGTCGGAGCCCGCGCGGCACCCGCCTCCATGATCACACCCCCTGCAGTCATTGGCAGACCCACACGGTGATCGCCGCGCTCCGGCTCGAGGGCCTCGGCGCTCCCGCGGTGTTCGATGGGCCCATCGACAATCCAAGTTTCCTCGCCTATGTCGAACAGGTGCTGGTGCCCACGTTGCGACCGGGCGATGTCGTCGTGCTCGACAACCTCGTGGTCCACAAGCAGCCCGCGGTTCGAACCGCGATCGAGCAGGCGGGGGCGTCGATTCGGTTTCTCCCGCCCTACAGTCCCGATTTCAATCCGATCGAACTGGCCTTCGCCAAACTGAAAGCGTTCTTGCGCGCCG
>PLYD01000132.1 GCA_003151665.1 Candidatus Dormiibacterota bacterium | reverse complement strand
GGGCAGGTCTCGCCGCTGACGTCGAGACCTTTTTCCCGCGCCTCGCGGATCAGATCCAACCCGCGAGCGGTGCTCACGTGCACCACGTGCAGCCGGCAACCGGTCGAGTCCGCCAGGTCGATCGCTTGGGCGATCGCCGACCACTCCGCGTCGGGAGGCCGCGAGCGGATGAAGTCGAGAGCCTCGGTCTCTGTGGGCTCTAGGAGGCGCGCCGGGTCCTCCGCGTGGACCAGGAGGATCGAGTCGAGGGCCTCGATTCGCTTCATGCCCTCGCGGAGGGTGTTGAGGTCGCTCGCGGGAAACTCGTCGATCCCGCTCGGGCACATGAACGCCTTGAAGCCCATGACCCCACGCCGTACCAGCGGTTCCAGCTGGTCGAGATTGCCGGGCACCAGCCCTGCCCACAGTCCGAAGTCGACCTTCGACGAGCGTTTCATCGCCCGGAGCTTGAGGTCGAACGCCGCGACATCGGTTGTCACGGGCAGGTTGTTGAGCGGCATGTCAATGAAGCTCGTATAGCCGCCGGCGGCGAGCGCCGCCGACCCGTGCGCGATGTCCTCCCACTCGGTACGACCCGGCTCATTGAAGTGGACGTGCGAATCGATGCCGCCTGGAAACACATGCAGCCCTGATGCGTCGATCTCTTCGCCCTCATCGGCGAGGTTTCGTCCGACTGCTGTGATCTGCTCTCCGGCGATCGCGATGTCGGCTTTCTCGACCCCGCGAGAGGTCACGACGGTGCCGCCGCGAATGATCATGCTTTGGCGAGCAGCCCCAGGAAGCGGCTAAGCACGACGATCGACAGAGACACGTCCTCGGTGGTCACCGACTCCGCCGGGTTGTGGCTGATGCCGCCCTTGCAGCGCACGAAGAGCATCGCCACGTCGGTCAGCGCCGACATCGGGACGCCATCGTGGCCGGCGCCGCTTGCCAGAAGTTCCGGTGTGATTCCCTCCGCTTCGACGGCTTGTGCCAGCAACGCCAGCAAGCGGGGTGAGCAGGGCACTGACGAGTGTTCGCTCAGCCGCTCGGTGCTCGTTGCGACACCGCGGCGAGCCGCGATCTCACGCGCGCGCTCGAGAATCCGGCGGGTGCTTTCGACCCGGACGCCCTCGTCGGGATGCCTCAGGTCGAGGCTCAGCGCAACTTCACCCGGAATGACGTTGGATGCACCCGGATACACGCTGAGCTGGCCGACGGTGGCGACGAGGCCATCGTTTGACTCGGCGTCGCGTTCGACCGCGAGCACGAACTCCGCCGCCGCGGCCAGCGCGTCGCGGCGACCCGTCATCGGGACGGTGCCTGCGTGCCCGGCCTCGCCCGTGTACGTGATCCGGTAACGAGCCTGCCCCGCGATCGCTGTCACGACGCCCAAAGGCAGGCCAAGGCGTTCGAGCACAGGCCCCTGCTCGATGTGAACCTCGACGTAGCCGAGAAGCGTGCCGCCCTGCCACGCGTCTTCGCCAATTCGCGACGGGTCACCGCCGAAGGTGGCGATCGCTTCGGCCATCGTTGTGCCTGCCGCGTCGGTGCGGTCCAGGTCGGTGCGGTCGAACGTGCCTGCCATCGCCCGGCTGCCGAGGTAGGTGGAGCTGAAGCGCAGCCCCTCCTCGTCCGCGAAGGCGACGACCTCGATTGCGAACGGCAGCCGCTTCTCGAGATCGTGCAGCCGCTGCACCGCGGCGATTCCGACCATGACTCCGAGCGGTCCGTCATATCTGCCGGCGTCGCGCACAGTGTCGAGGTGCGAGCCGATGATGAGCGTGTTCGTGCCGGCCGCGTCGCTCTCGTAGCGCCCGCGCAGGTTGCCGATCTGGTCGTGCCGCACGACCATGCCCGCCTGCCGCATCCATTCCGCCACCTCGTCGTGCGCGCGCTGCATCGCCTCGCCTGCGAACTGACGGGTCAGCCTGTCCGGTTCCTCGCTGATCGCACCGAGGATGTCGAGCCGCTTCATGGCCGCCTCGGCTGGTGAATGCTGCATCCGGCGATCAGTCGCCGCCGCGTTCCTCGAACGTGACGTCCTGTGTGCCCTTCCAGACGACCAGGTGCCCGAGCGCGGCGAGCTGATCGTTGCCTTCGTAGATCGTGGCGAAGTGATTGCCGGCCAGCTGGCCGGCCTTGCTCGCGAACATGGTCGAGCCATAAGGAAAGAGGATCTCAGTCTCACTCACCCCGCCTGGATACAGGAGCAGGTGCCCGGGAGCGGGGTAGCTGGTGTGGTTCTCAAAGCCGAGGTCGAGGTTGAGATCGCCAAAGGGTATCCAGGCCGCCTCTCCGCTCCATCGCGCCTGGAGGATCTTTGCTTTGAGCGGCAGCATCGCGCGGAACCTGGCGGTGGTCTTTGGCGCTTTCTCAGTCTCCAGGCGAGCGAGAAACCGAAGATCCGCGACAACGATTTCGATCATGTCGAGGCGGACGGTTTGAGGAAGTTGACCGCTTCCTCGCGACCGTCCCAGACCACCGTCGTCTGGGCGGGTTCGGTGCGCGCCACGATCTTCCCGCCGCGCAGCACGAGCTTGCGTGGTGCGACCAGCCGGATGGCGTCCATCTCAGTCGGCGCCGCAAAGACGCAGAGGTCGGCCCGGCAGCCCGGCTCGAGCCCGTAACCCTCCAGGCCGAGGGCGCTGGCAGGGTTCTTGGTGATCATGTCGATCAGCGTGGTCAGCTCGTCGTGGCCAGACATCTGCCCATAGTGGGCGAGCACGAAGGCAGCCTGCAGCGGATCGCCATAGCCGAGCGGGTACCAGGGATCCATGACTGAGTCATGGCCGATGCAGGTGTTGACACCTGCCGCCAGGAGCTCCTTGAAACGGGTATGGCCGCGGCGGATGGGGTAGCCGTCAAAGCGCCCCTGCAGCGTCGAGTTGTCCAACGGGTTGGTGACCATGTGCATCTTCGCTCGCTTCAGGTTGTTGATCACTTTGTTGGCGTAGGAGTTGTTGTAGGAGTGCATGGCCGTGGTGTGGCTCGCGGTGACGCGGCCGCCCATCCCGAGCCGGATGGTCTCCGCGGCCATCACCTCGACGAACCGCGAGTGATCGTCGTCCGTCTCGTCGCAGTGGATGTCGACTCGCAAGCCTTTGTCGGCCGCGAGTGCCATAGCGAACTTGACAGAGCGTTCGCCGTACTCGCGCGTCAGCTCGAAGTGTGGAATCGCGCCCACCACGTCGACCCCCATGTCGACGGCGCGCCGCATCAAATCTTCGCCGCCGTCGAACGACATGATGCCCTGCTGCGGAAAGGCCACGAGCTGCAGCTCCATCTGGTCGCCGATCTCTTCACGCAGCTCGATCAGCGCGCGAACCGCGCGAAGCTCCGGGTCGCAGACGTCCACGTGGCTGCGGACGAACTGGACGCCGTTCGCCAGCTGCCAGCGCAGCACAGTGCGGACGCGGCGCTTGACGTCATCGACGCTGAGTAGCGGCCCTCGCTCGGCCCAGATGGCGATGCCCTCGACCAGAGAGCCGGAAAGGTTGTGGCGCGGTTCGCCGACGGTGAGCACGGCATCGAGGTGGATGTGGGGCTCGACCAGGGCCGGCGTGACCAGGGCACCGGCGAGATCCAGGACCTGGCGCGCCTCCGCCTCGGGTTCAGCTATCAGACCGTCCCGAATCCCGATCTGCCGAGTTGCAGTCTGCCCTGGGAGGCGGGCGCCGGTCAGGAGCAAATCGAGCATCGACAGGAGGCTAACAGAGACCTAAACTTCGGAACGAACACGGCCGGTTTATCAAGGGGGATGGTCTGTGCAGACGAGCGAAGAAGTTGAAAAGCACGTCCCGGTTCGTGAGGGCGACTACGGGGACAAGGTCGCCACCATCGAGCCGGGCGGCGTCGAGTACATAGCACTCAAGGAGCGGCACGGCAAGCCGATCCAGATGTTCTGGACCTGGCTGTCCCCGAACCTCGAGTTCGCAACCGTATTCATCGGCGTCATCGCCGTTGCTTTCCTGGGCTTGAACCTCTGGCAGGCGGCGACCGCCATCATCATCGGAACCGCGCTCGGGTCTATCTCGCACGCAGTCCTGTCGTCGTGGGGCCCGAAGTTCGGAGTCCCGATGATGGTCGAAAGCCGTGGGGCATTTGGCTTTCTGGGCAACATCCTGCCCGCCGCGCTGAACGGCCTCACTGCATCTTTCGGCTGGTTCATCGTCAACAGCGTCAGCGGCGCCTTCGCCCTGCAGGCGCTGCTCCCCTCCCTGCACCTACCCTTCTGGGTGGCCTTCCTGGTCATCGTCGTCGTTCAAGTGATCATCGCCACGCTCGGGCACAATCTGATCCACGTTTTCGAGCGCGTCGCCCTGCCACTGCTGGGGATCGTTTTCATCGTCGCGTGTTTCTTCATCTTCATGCACGGCAACTACGGCTTCAGCCCGACGCCGATACCCGGCGGATGGCTGCTCGCCTTCACCGCCGCCTTCGGCTACGCGGTCGGCTGGAACCCTTTCGCGGCGGACTACACGCGCTATATGGCGCCCGGCTCGGACCGGAGGATGGTGGGGTTCTGGGCGGGCTTCGGCGTCTTCCTTTCGTGCGTCCTCCTCGAGCTTGCTGGCGCGGTGTTGGTCACTGTCCACGGCACTGATTGGAGTGGCATCCCGACCGCTCAGCTGCAGCGCGCGATGCCCGACGTCGTCTACTACCCGACCTTGCTGTGCATCGCGATCGGGGCGGTGGCCGCGAACGCGATCAACATCTACAGCGGCACGATGTCGCTCGTCTCCCTTGGCATCAAGGAGATGGGCATGAACCTGCGACAGCGCCGCGCGGCGCTGGCAATCATCGTCGGAGTGATCGGGTTCATCGGCGGTATCGCCTTCCAGGCGCAGGTCGCGCCAGGCAGCAAGTACGAGACCTTCCTGCTGTTGATCAGCTACTGGATCGCGCCCTGGCTGGCGGTGGTCTTCGTGGACTACTGGCTTCGCAAGGGCGACTATGGCGACGAGAGCATGTTCTACAACACGGGGTACAACCGCTGGCAGGGTGTCGTGGCTATGGCCGCCGGACTCGTGATTCCGGTGTGGCTCTTCGCCAATGTCTACCCTCTATACGTAGGCCCCATACCGACCAACAACCCAAACTTCGGCGATATCACCTTCATCGTGGGGTTCGTGATCACCGCCGTCCTTTACTACGTTTTCAACCTCGGCCTGCGTAAGAAGACCAGCGCAACCAGCGCGGCGGTCGGGTCACGTAACTGAGGACCAGTTCATCAGAGGCGCCGCTGCCACGCATCGGCAGCGGCGCTTAGCAAAATGAGATTTCTGGACCTGACGCAGGACTTTTCTCTGCACACGCCGGCTTTCGCCGGCTATGCAGGGCCCGCGATCCGATGGATCAAGAGGCTCGCGTTCGACAAAGCCGGCGGGCAGGAGATAACGATGACGCTCCACGTCAGCACCCACCTCGACGCTCCTGCGCACTTCCTGTCCGGGGGCAAGTTCATCGGCGACCTCGGGCTCGACTTTCTCATCGGCCCCGCCTGCGTGGTCGATCTGGAACGGATGGGCATCGGTGATTACGAGCTTTATGGGCCGGAGCATTTCGAGAGGTGGGAGAAAGACACAGGCCACCGCATCCAGCGCGGAGACATCCTCGTCATCCACACTGGCTACCACCGTTATTACCCGGAGAACTGGACCGATAGGTCGCAGGTGGACGAAACCAAATACTTCATCCGGCATCCCGGACCCACTCGCGCTTTCGCCGAGTGGGTGCTCGGGCGTGGCGTGCGCTGGATCGCGGTTGACGCCGGCAGCGCGGATCACCCAATGAACACTGTCATCCGGCGGATCCGTGCTGACGAGGCGGAGGAGGCCGAGAAGAAGCTCGGTCGCAGCCTGGACGAGGTCTTTCCCAAGGCCGACTACCAGATCATGCACACGCTGCTTTTTCCACACGACATCATTCACATCGAGAATCTCGGCGGCCAGATCGACGATGTTCTGGACCAGAAGATCACCCTCGGATGCTTTCCGTGGCGGTTCCAGGGCGGCGAGGCGTCGCCCTGTCGGGCGGTCGCGATCCTGGAGTGAAGCCGCCTCCCTTCGAATACCACGCTCCGTCGACCGTCGAGGAAGCGTGCGAGCTGCTTGGCTCGTTGGAGGACGCCAAAGTGCTGGCGGGTGGTCAGTCCCTGATCCCGCTGCTCAACTTTCGGCTCGCTCAGCCCGCGCACCTGGTCGACATCAACCGGCTTCCTGGCCTTGACGCGATTTACGAGCGCGACGGCGGCGTGGCAGTTCAGGCGCTCGCTCGGCAGGCAGCTGTCGAGGACTCGGAGGTGGCGGCTCGCGTCTGCCCGCTTCTGACTGCGGCGGTCCGGCTGGTCGCGCACCGCGTGATTCGCAACCGCGGCACGGTGTGCGGAAGCATCGCCCACGCGGATCCCGCATCGGAGCTCCCGGCTGTTCTGCTGGCGCTTGGTGGCCACGTAATCGGGCGTTCTGCGCGTGGCGACCGGATCATTGACGCCGGCGACCTCTTCAAGGGCGTGTTTGAAACTGCCCTGGCGCCTGACGAGCTCCTGGTCGAGGCCTGGTTCCCCGCCTCATCCGGGGCATTCGCGATCGTCGAAGAATCGCGTCGCCACGGCGACTTTGCGCTCGCCGGAGCAGTGCGAGCCTCGGGCCGGCTGGCATTGTTCGGCGTGGCCCCAACACCAGTGCTCGCCGACCCGGCGAATCCTGGCCGAGGCCTGCAGCCGAGCGGCGACCTGGAGGCGACGCCGGAATTTCGCCTTCACCTGGTGCGGGTCCTGACTGAGAGGGTCTTCGCGGCGTGAAGGTCAACGGGAACTTGTACGCGCCTCCGCTCGATCCGCGGCGTCTGCTTTCTGACCACCTACGTCACGATCTCGGCCTGACCGGGACCCACGTCGGTTGCGAGCACGGGGTGTGCGGCTGCTGCACGGTCCTGCTGGACGGCGAGCCGGTGCGGTCTTGCCTGATGCTGGCAGTCCAGGCCGAGGGCCACGAGGTATCGACGGTCGAGGGACTGGCGGCGGCGGGCGCTCCGCTGCACCCCGTTCAGCAGGCGTTTCACGAGTGTCAGGGCCTGCAGTGCGGCTTCTGCACGCCAGGGTTCTTGATGTCGGTGGTGGGCTTGCTCGCCCAGCATCCCGACCCGACGCCTGAGCAGGTCGAAGAGGGGATCGCCGGGAATCTCTGCCGGTGCACCGGCTACGCGTCGATCCGGCGCGCTGTCCATCGGGCGGCCGAGCTGTCGGGCAAATGACAACGAAATGGTTCGGTGAGCGCGTCCAGAGAGTCGAGGACGACCGGCTGCTTCGCGGGCATGGGCGCTTTACGGACGACATCGACGACGGCGCGTTGGAGTCTTGCCTTGTGCGATCGCCGTACGCGCACGCGCGCATCGCCTCCATCGATGTGGCTGCCGCGCGCGCTCTGCCCGGCGTGGTCGCCGTCTATGTCGCTACAGACCTTCCATTTGGCAACATCGACCTACCGATCCTGATCCCGCACCCCAATCTCACCCACGGCCGCACGCAGCGGTGCTTGGCGTCCGAGATCGTGCGCTACGCGGGGGAAGCGGTCGCCTTCGTGGTCGCTGAGAGCCGCAACATCGCCGAGGACGCGGCCGACCTCGTGCGGGTCGATTACGAACCTCTGCCGATCGTCATCACTCCTGAGGCGGGAGCCGCCGCGAAGCACCTCGTCCACGACGACGTCCCCGGCAACGTGGCGGCGGAGATGCTCCAGGAGGTCGGCGACGTCGACCGGGCGATGGCTGCGGCGCCGCACCGGAAGAAACTGCATTTCCGTTTCGAGCGCGGCGCCGCCTGCCCGATGGAGGGCCGCGCCGTGTGGGCGAGGTGGTCGGAGTCGGAGCGCAAGCTCACCGTTTACGACTCGACCCAGTCGCCGACCTCAATACGGGGCGGCTTGTCGGTGCTGTTCGGCCTACCCGAGTCGAACGTCGAAGTGATCGCGCCGGACGTGGGCGGCGGCTTTGGGCCGAAGATCATGCTTTTCTACCCCGACGAGCTGCTCGTGCCGTTCGCCGCCATGCAGCTGGGCCGGCCCGTCAAATGGACCGAGGATCGGCAGGAGCATTTCACAGCGGTCA
>PLYD01000087.1 GCA_003151665.1 Candidatus Dormiibacterota bacterium | reverse complement strand
GCAACGCGGTTCATCTGCAAGCGCTTGAGCTCGGGCGCCAGCTGGGTGAGCGCACCAGGCCCCCAGTGGATAGCGCGCGGGTTGGCGTAGGCAAAAGCCCAGGGCATCGCGCCGTCATAGTACGTATCAGTGGGTGGTCCACACGAAAGTCAGCCAATCCTGGAAGCGGGGGAGCCGCTGGCCACCGCCCGCGCCGCGGTGATCCTGGTCCACGGCCGAGGCGCCAGCGCCGCCGACATCATGACGTTGGGCGCCGAGCTGATGCACCCGGGCGTCGCCTACTTTGCCCCGCAAGCAGCGGGCAACGCCTGGTATCCGAATCCGTTCACCTCTCCGATTGAGAGCAACGAACCCTACTTGAGCTCCGCGCTCGAAGTCGTGGGTTCATTGCTGGCCACGATCGAAGAGTCAGTCCCGGCGGATCGGGTCATCCTCTTGGGCTTCTCGCAGGGCGCCTGCCTCACCCTGGAGTTCGCGGCGCGTCACGCTCGCCGCTACGGCGCGGTGGTTGGGTTGAGTGGCGGGTTGATTGGGCCCGACGGCACGCCGCGCGACTACCCGGGGAGCTTTGACGGAACGCCCGCTTTCATGGGCTGTAGTGACGTCGACCCGCATATAAGAAAGGACAGGGTCACGGAGGCTGCCGAGGTGTACAGGCGCATGGGGGCCAAGGTCACCGCAAAGCTATACCCGGGGATGGGCCACACCGTCAACGAAGATGAGATCAAGGCTGTACGGGAGATAGTCGCCGCTGCCGCAATCTGATTGCAATTCGCCGGGTCAGTCTGCGGAGGTGACCCGCATACGCGCCAAGCGTGTCGTGCGGGGACCTGCCCGCGTTGTAGCCGCTCTGGCAGGGCTAGACCTGCTCTTCCGCCTTTTCTCCTTCCTCGCCCAGCTTGACGATTTCCCCTTTGTGGAACAGAACTCTCTTGAGCACCGCCTGCAACTTGGGCTTGCGCCGTGAGATGTACTCGAGCGCCATCGCGAAGTGCTTGAACTCTTCCTGCTGGGCGTTTTCCATGATCGCCTTCGCCTGCGGGTCACGTTCGAGCGAGATGCGCTGCTCGTACCAGCCGATCGCTTCCGCCTCCTCCTGAAGTGAGGTGATGATTCGAGCGAAAGTCCGGACCTCCTGGGTCAGCTCGTTTGCGGGCTCGTGATATTGCTCGGTGCCCATCGTCTCCCTCTCTCCTTTTCCCCGGTCTGACAGCCAACTTGATGTTAAAGGTGGGCGAGAGCGAGTAGAAGAGGTGGCTGCCCGTTTTTGTATCGGTCGTACGCTGGGCTTCAATGGACCACGCCGACCTGGTAGCCCTGCTTCAGGACGGTGTGATGGCGAAAGGCGGGAGGTGGGCTGACCTCGGCGCGGGCGACGGCGCCTTCACCTTCGCGCTGGCGGACCTTCTCGGCCCAAGCGCCCAGATCACAGCTGTCGACCGAGACGCTGGTTCACTAAGGGGACTCGCGTCAGCGATTCGGATCGACCCTTCGCCGGCGCCAATCGAAACAGTGGTCTCCGATTTCACGCGTCCGCTCAACCTGACAGACCTCGACGGCGTGGTGATGGCCAACTCCCTGCATTTCGTGCGCGACAAGGCCCCGGTCCTAGCCTCGGTCGGCAACATGCTCCGACCGGGAGGCACCCTGATCGTGGTCGAGTACGAAACCGACAGGGGCAACCCGTGGGTCCCGCATCCCTTCTCGTTTGCGACCTGGATGGGAATGGCCGCGTCAGCCGGCTTCGAGCAGACCCGCCTGCTTCATCGGCACCCCAGCCGGCACTTCGGCTCGATGTACTCGGCCGCCAGCATCAAGACCCTTGCGTCCGGGTCTGTTACGTAGTAATCTTGTAATCATGGATGAGAAAGAGCTCGGATCGATCAAGGGTTGGTTTGCCGGAAGACTCCCAGACGGCTGGTTCACGGGAGTAGAGGTCACCGTCGAGGATGACCAGATAGTGGTCCTCGGCTCCTTGCCGGACGTGGGCCCGGCGGCAGGCTCCACGCCGGAGGAGAAGGAGGGCGCGGCTGCCGGCCGCATCGCGCGGTTCCGTGAGGAGACTCGCGGCCCGCGCATCGGCATCGCCCAGGAGGCGGAAGAGCGTTTCCATAAATTTGTGACCTGGGGCGCGAAGCTTGGCGGCGTGACCAAGCGGTTCAACCCTGGCGGTGGCGGCCGTTCCGAGGGCAACCGGCGAGTGATGATCGGACGCTGGATGCGCTCTCGAGGACGCCATTCGGGGCAGCACGCGGGCACCCGCACGACGTCAAGCGAATCGCAAGTCTTCTAACCGACCGACCCGGCGCCGCCCAACTGGGTTCGTGCCGGGTCGGTAAGCTGCCCGGTAGATAGATGGGCATGATGCCGCCGCAGCACCCTGGGCCACCGACCGTCATGTGGTGGAGGGGTCGCCGGAAAAACCCTGACTCGGGACCAGCCGACAGCGGGCTCACCGGCGATCCGATGCTCGAGGGACCGCCCCAGGACGAGGGCCCAAAGGACCTCCGGGGCCGCTGGTTGAACCTCAAGCAGTCCGTCACAGGAACCACCGCTGCGCTCCCTCGGGTCCTGCGCCTGGTCTGGGACGCAAGCCCGCGTACGACGCTGGGACTTTTCGCTGCGACTGTCGTCGCCGGAGTTATCCCGGCCGCCGCGGCCTACACCTCCAAGCTGCTGATCAACGCGGTCGTCCGGGGCATCCTGATCCACAACACCAACGTGCCAAACGTGGTGACGTTGCACGACCTCGATCCGAACCTGCACGGTGGTCCCAGCTTCACCGCGGTCAACATGATCATCCTCATCGCAATCCTGCAGCTGGCGCTGTTCGCCATCACCGCGTTGCTGGGCACCATCCGCAACATCACCCAGCAACTGCTTCAGAACTCGGTGGCGATGCGAATTCAGCTGATGGTGATGGAGAAAGCCGCATCGCTCGATCTTTCCTTCTATGAGGATCCGGCATCATACGACCTCCTCCGGCGGGCCCAGACCGACTCGATCAACCGGCCGGTGATGATGATCTCCACAGCATTCGGCCTGGTGCAGACGTTGTTGACCTTCATCACGATGATCGCCCTGCTGATTGTCGTGAGCCCTCTGCTTGCGCTGCTTGCGCTGGTGTCGCCGATCCCGGCCTTCATCGCTGACACGCGCTACGGCTGGCGCGGATACAACATCGCTCGTTGGGGCTCGCGACTTCTCCGTCGAATGAACTACATGGTCACACTGGTCACCACCGACAGCTACGCGAAAGAGGTCAAGCTCTTCGGACTCGGCGGCTACTTCATCGAGCGGTACCGGATCATTGCGAGCCGCTTTTACGACAGCCAACGAGCCCAGGTCACACAGCGTTACCTGACTGGATTCGCGTTGGGCAACATCAGCACGATCGCGACTTCCGTCACCTATCTCTATGTGGCCCTTCAGGCGATCGTGGGCCGCCTCAGCCTGGGCGACCTTTCCCTGTACACGGCTGCGGCACAGTCGGTGCAGGGGTCAATCCAGGGCATCCTCAGTGGCTTCTCCGGAATGTACGAGCACAACCTCTACCTGAACAACCTGTTCGAGCTCATGGAGACTCGCTCATCGATGCCGATCAAGGAAACGCCAGTCAAGGTTCCAGTGCCCATGCGCGGTGAGATCAGATTCGAGAACGTCACGTTTGCCTACCCTGGCGCTGAGAAGCCGGCCCTGACCGACCTCAGCTTCACGATCAGGGCGGGTGAGACTCTCGCGGTGGTTGGCCGCAATGGAGCGGGCAAGACCACGCTGTTCAAGCTGATCTGCCGGCTGTACGACCCGAACGAGGGACGGATCCTCATCGACGGGGTCGACATCCGCGATTTTGATCCGAGCGATCTTCGCGAGCATGTCGGCGCGATGTTCCAGGACTACGTCACCTACCAGGCGACAGCCGCCGAGAACATCGGCCTAGGAAATGTGCCTGATATCGGGAATCGCACGGCGATCGAGAGTGCGGGCCGGCAGGCTGGAGCCGATGAGCTGATATCGAACCTGCCCGAAGGCTATGACACTGCGCTGGGCAAGTGGTTCGACGCCGGGGTCAACCTCTCGGGCGGCGAGTGGCAGAAGGTCGCGCTGGCCCGCGCCTTCATGCGTGACGCCAAGATCCTGCTGCTCGATGAGCCGACGTCCGCCCTCGACGCGCAGGCGGAATACGACCTGTTCGAGCGATTGCATTCGCTGACCCAGGGCCGCACTGCTGTTTACATCTCCCATCGCTTCTCGACGGTGAGGCGAGCCGACCGGATCGTATTCCTGGAACACGGCAGGCTCGTCGAGGAAGGCACGCACGAGGAGTTGATGCGACTCAACGGCCGCTACGCGCGCCTGTTCAGAATGCAAGCGTCCGCATATACGGGGGAAGACATCCTCCCTGAAGTCGAAGTGGAAGACACGGTCAGCGAGGCACTGAGCCGCCAAACCAGTTAACTTCCCCGCGATGCGAAGTCGCGGCTCTACGATCGCCGGAATCGTCCTCGGCGCCGTCACCACCGCTGCCTACCTGATCGGCTCCAACCGGTCCTTCGGCTACGACGCCGCGGCCACCTTCGCCAGCTTCATCGCCACCCCCTCTCTCTGGGACGCCTTCGCCGTGCACTCGGTCATTCCCACCATCGACCTCAAGAGCGTCGCCTCCAACGACCACGTCTTCCTCTCATTGCTCAGCCACCTCATCTACTCAGCCACCGGCAGCCGCAGCGAGGTCGTGTACAGGCTGCTGCCTGCGCTGGCTGCGGGCGGAACGGTCGGTGTCATGGCCGCTTTGATGTCACGAAAGTTCGGATTGGTGGCCGGCATCAGCGCGGCGCTGTACATCGCGACGGTGCCGCTGTTCGTGGACAACGGCAGGGACCTGCGCGGGTACAGCCTCGCCGCCTTCTTCTCCGTCCTGGCCACCATCCTGGTCGCCTCTAAAGACTCCGCAACTGAGGTGGGGAAGGGAGGTCAAAGGCAATGGACTCGCCTGGCTCTCATCGCCTACGCACTGCTGATGGGGCTCGCGATTGCCGCCCAGCTGTTTGCCGCCATCGTGCTTGCCGCGCACCTCGTGTGGATAGCGACGCGCAGGGATGCGCGACAGATCGTCCGGCTGGCGCTGGCCTGGATCTTAGCTGCCGTGATCGGCGTGGCCGCCAACGCCAACATCCAGTTCATGGAGCTGGTTCAGCACGGCTATCCGGCAAGCGTGTTCAACCCGGACTTTCCGCGGGACCTCGTCCTCTTTCTCTTTGGCGCCCCTGTGCTGCTGCCCATCGGCTTGTGGCTGAGCGCTGCCGGCCTGGGCCTGTGGGCTCTGCGCGCCGAGCCATGGCTGTGGGCCTCGGTCGCCGTGATCGTCGCGGTCGTAGCGATCCTGTGGCTGGGACTGAAGCCGGCCTACTTGTACCCGCGCTTCTTCATCTTCGTGGTGCCTGGCTTGGCATTCCTGATGGCGGCGGCGATCGCACGCTGGAAGGTGCTTGCGCCGATCGTCCTGGTGGGTGCGGTGGCCGCTGCCCTCAGCCAGGCCACGGGGTACACGGAGGATCCTCTGGCGCTGCAGCAGGCTGCCGCCTTCGTCGATCGGACGCACGCCGCCGGTCGAACCGCTTGTGTCATTCACGCAGACGAGCAGGTGCTTGCGGCCTACACGACCAACTTCACCGTGGTGTCAACCCCGGACCAGCTGAGTCGATGCGACGCAGTAGTGGTCGTCAGCTGGAACGTTGACCTCGCACTGCGCGACCAGGCAGCCCAGCAGTTTCCCAAGAGGACCATCCTCCAGGCCTATTACCCCGCCGTCGTTCTGGAGCGCTGACCGGCGCGCGGATTACGCGTGCAGGCGACTGTGGTTTAGCTGAAGGACCTTGACTGCGCGGCCGCGCATGCGGTCGCAGCGCCAGCAGAAGACCACGGCGTCGATACCCCACGGGAGGATTCCCGAGACCAGTATCTCGCGCTCACGACGGTGCATAAGCAGGCAAATGATGAAGCCCATGAGCTTGAAGAAACTATCACGCATTCGCCGACAATCCACAGTGGACTTTGTTAATACTTCGTCACAAGCTCGGCCAGCTGCCGGCCAAGGCAGGAAGTTGCGGTTCTTGCCTACAACCGATCGATCTTCGCGGCCAGGATGAAATCGTTTTGGGTGATGCCGCTCGCGGCGTGCGTCCAGAGCCAGATCGTCACGGAGCCATAGCTGACGAGCAGGTCGGGGTGGTGCTGTTCCGCCTCGGCGATTGGGGCGATCCGGTTCACGAGCTCGACGCCCGGAATGAAGCCTTTGAACTTGAAGACCTTCGCGAGGCGCAGATGGCCGTCCGCTTCCTCGACGATCCAGCCGTCGAGCCGGCCTAGCAGATGCTCAATCTCCTCCCGGCTCAGGTGGGGGCTGCCGGGCTTGCACGCTAGGCAATGTTGCTCGGACAGTGGCGGTTGATCCGCGGCGGGCATATAAGGAAGATCGTAAGCCGCGAAGGTAAAATGGTGCCCCCCGAGGGCGGCTAGCTCAGTGGAAGAGCGCTCGCCTCACACGCGAGAGGTCGTTGGTTCGACCCCAACGCCGCCCACCAACCCTTCCCCCTACCTTCAGGGCGTGGGTCGAGGAGACGGGCCGCAACTGGCTCGCCTCGCCTGTATGGCACGCGATGCGGGAATAATGCGACTCGTATGGTTGGCGTGGCCAACCCTGGTCGCGGCATTGGTGGCCTTTGCGGTCGAGCTCTACCTGGCGAGGCGTGCGCGGCTCGCGGTCGCGGTTGGGGGACAATGATGTTGGTAGCATGTTGCGTCCGTCCGGACGCAATTTCACGACGTGGCCCCGTCGTCTAGTGGCCTAGGACGCAGCCCTCTCAAGGCTGAGATCGCGGGTTCGAATCCCGCCGGGGCTACTTTCCGGATGCCGGTTACGAAGGTGAAACCGCATCTGCGCCAACCAGAGAGTCAGCATTCGCGATGAGATATGTCGCGCCCGCGATCATGAGTAGGCCCAGACCAAGGCCTACCGACACAAGCCTCAACCCGCCGGTGAAGCCCACGATGGAAGCCAGCGTGATCACCGTCCCTAGGAAACCAAGCAGGTAATAGGGTCGAACGCCAAACAGCCAGCCGAGAGGCAAGAAGTGGAGGCTGACTACCAAACCGATTAACGGCCAGATCAGGTCAGCGCGATTGAGCGCGGAGCAAATCCCGCCAACCAGAACGATGCTCAGCCACTGGGCCGCCGTGACAGCGTAGAAGCCCAGGATTATCTTTCGAGTTTGGCTGCCCTTCGGCGCTCCGCGGAGATTCCTAGGGGAGAACTTGGAATAGCGGCGGCGAAGCCGGACGTTAGCCCGGACCAGAATCACGCCGATAAGCAGGACGGGTAGCAAAGCGAGAAACAGGCCGCCGAAGCCGGTCGCCCAGGCGCCGAGGCTAAGCCAGAAAACGCCTGAGATTGTGAGAACGGTAATGCCATTCGAAAGGCCCCAGGCGAACTGGTCGCGGCTTATCTCCTGGCTCATTTGTCCACTCGACCTCCCGCAAAAGTCTGAAGGAATTGGTGCTGTCGTCATGTCTGTACGTGAGCCGCGGCCTAGGCGCACCTGATCGCGGGCATATCGGGAACGTCGGCCCGAATCCCGCCGGGGCGACGACAGCAGTTGGTTCGTGCAGGCAGCCTACCGCGCCCCAATCACGACCCCGGCAAGAGTCGCACCACCAACCCGAAAAATGCGAAGACGGCGGCAAACAACAAACCGAATGCGCCGGCCAAGATCGCAGTGAGCGACGCAAACCACCACACCCTCTTCGTCCGCCACGTCCACACGCCCAAAACCAACAGATGCGATGGCGGGGATGTAGAAGAGCAGATCTGAGGTCGGAAATGAGAGCGATTCATATCTGCCCAGAGCAAGCCAGCCGAAGAGCGACGGGCCGGCTAGTGCCGCCGGAATCATTCTCAAAAAACCAAAGCAGCCGAGTCCAATTCGCCATCCGCGGGCATCTTTTGGTCCTGGAGCCAAGGGCGCGATCTGCTGCAAGGCGCGCCGAATTATGCGCGTCGACGTCAAGAACCGGTTGACCGACCATTTGGCTCGTCAGCGGGTGGAAGAGCCGGCGACCCTTGCAGTCCCCGAATCGCCTCCATCAGCCCGAGATGGCGGCTCAGGTGCTCGAGGTAGATAAGGACGTTGTCGAGTTTCGTGTCGCCATCGGGGTCAACCTTCGGAGCCGCCAGCAACTGATCATCCGGGACGAGCGAGATGGCTTCCTCGGCGAAGGCGAAGGCGAGCCTGGCGTACCCGACGACTTCCTTCTGGTCCGGGAACTGAATCTCTTCCGCCGCCTGGTCCGACATTTCGGTTCCTGTGTCGCGCCGGCCCAACGCGCCGGACCCCAGGGACCATCGTTCCGCCAGCGCCTCTCTCTCCCATACCTGGGTACGCGGATCCTGGGCCAGGGCCTTGTGAAGGTAGGAGGCGAAAACGTCGTCCCACCGGGCGGCGTGCCACAGCTGCCAGGCGACTGAGTGAAGGCTTGGACCTGCGCTCCATATGAATTGCTCCGGAGACGGTGCCTCCGCGGCCGTCAACAATCGCTCATGCGCGAGCTTATAGGACTGTAAAAGCGAGTCGCTGAGCGGACGAGGATGTGCAGCCATGAGGCGGTTAAGGTCTTACCAGATCTTGCGGTATCGCGAAAGCAGTTCCTGTGAGGCCGAGGCCGCGGGCCCGAATGGTGCCCCTACCTTGGCAGCCCACATTGCGCGGCTGCGTCGTAGGCGGATCAATCTAACGGCGGATGCCACGGCCGCGAGCAGGAAGCTGGCCTCCGCTGCGAAGTAGCCGTAGGCCAAAGGCTCCGGCTTTTCCCAGAAGTAAGCAGATCCCAGACAGGTCAGGCCCACAACCGAGCCGACAAGCGGAGCGAGGGACCCTAGCCATCCCGGCCGGCGCTGATACATGAGTCCAACGAAAGCCGCGATCAAAGGCAATGTGAACGCCTCGAAGAACGGATCCGAAGGCGTCGCGGTCAACACTGAAAAGCCAATAAAGAAAGCCGAGAAGCCGCTGTTGAGATCGATGGGATAGAGGCCTGGGTGCGGAACGATGAATGGGAGCGCGTGCGCGACCATGGCCGCGATTAACGCGGCCGGCACCAGCGCGTTGATCGCGCGATCCCACCGTCGAGGGACCCCCGCGCCAAACACATTGCCGGAGGTGGTCGCTGCCACCATCAACACTCTAGTCGAGGCAACCGGCGGTGCTTACGATCCGCGGAGCGCTCTGGCGCAAGTCCGCGACGTTGAGCCTCCGTGAGCTTAGCGGCGATGAGCTTCTTGACCAGCGCTTTCGGTAAAGGCTGGTCGATCGCGAAGTGCAATGACCCAGCGGTGCTCTCGTAGCCGGCCAGGTCATCGGACAGCTCTGGTAGGACCGATCCGCTGTGAGGGAGGTAGGCGAGGTGGTTCTTGAAGGCGGCGAACCCGGCGATTACCTTTCCGTCCAGCCGGAACGCCGGCATACCGTACGAGATGCATTCCTCGGCGCCGGGGATGATGCCGCGGATGGTCTGCCGCAACTTCTCCAGCGTCGTCCGCTTCGGCTCATCGACCGCGGCCAGATATTCGTCGATCCCTCGTGGTTTCACCTGATCATTTTGGAGTATGGGAGCCATGTCCAACCCGCTGGTGTATAGAAGCTGTGGGACGCTACATGAAGGTCAACCGAGCCGGGCTTGCTGCTCTGGTCCTGGTTCTCGCCTGCGGGTGCATGACATCACCGCCTGTCGCGATTCACGCTCAACCAAGCCAGACAGCGACCGCTCGTTCCTTTAATGGCGGTTGCGCGGGAACAGTGCTCACCGATGCGGAGCCACCCGCGTGGGCGCAGGGAGGCTGGAGCGTTGCCAAGGGAACTTCATGGCCCGTGCCGTGGGCGTTGGGCACTCAGGACAACACAGTTGCCTACGTGTTTGCGAATCGGCTCGTAGCCGGGACCAGCCCCAGGCGCGACGGCAGCCAGAACAAGATCCTTTGGGAGGCCAGGGACAGCCCATCGGGAGCGAACATCACAGTCGTCGGTCATCCGCTGGGCAAGTCGCAGCCCACTTTCACCATCGCGGGCGGTCCGAGCATCACGGACGTGCCAACGCCAGGCTGTTGGGTGTTCCAACTGTCCTGGGACTTGAATGGCCGGCAGACCAGCACGATCAATCTCGACGTGCTCCCGGCCGGGTCGCTGCCGCCCACCGTCAGCTAGGGGCTTATCCGAAGCTAATCGTTACAGATGAGCGAGCACGAGGTCGAGCGGTCGAGGCACCTGGGAGAGATCCAGGGCCTCGACCAGCAACGCCCCAAATCGGCTTTTACGGCTGCCTTTGCTTCCGAAAAAGCGCCGGACCTGCTCCTCGACGTTTCGTCCGCGCCATGCCGGCTGATTCTGCAGCGAGCGCAGTGAAGCAAGCTCGTTTTGAGCTTCGATGACCCGTTCAACCTCGGCTGTGCCGAGTGCGCGGATGAGCTCTTCCTCCAGGTCCGCCTGGCACGCGTAGAACCCAAGGCGCTCCATGTCGGTGCGAGTCAGGTCGGTGCCGAAGCCCTCCCGTTCGAGCGCCCGCTTGAAGTCTTCTTCCTCGCCTGCGTCGTAGAGGCCGGCCAGCCGCACGTCGAAGCCACGAGGGCCATACACATCAAGGAAGCGCCGGATGTTTGTGGCGCCTCCCATCGGCACGATGGCAATGCCCTCGGCCTCGAGGTTCCGGCCACGTCGGCGGGCGAGCGCCTCGAGCGCGAGCTGATCGCTAACGCCTTCCACCAGGATCACGGCGGTGGGAGCGGCGGCCGGATCTGCCGGGGTGGGCCTGATGTCACCGCTGGCCAGAATCCCTTCGTCCTGAGTCATGGCGAACAAGGTACCGAAGCAAACAACCGGCGGCTTTTGGTCCGCGACGGGTGGCCGGCGTTCGAGCCGGCTACACCGCGATATCTTGCCGAGAGAACCGAATGGCGCCGATACCCAACGCGAGTGCGGCAACCACGATGACTTCCACGACCGACGTCGCCTGCAGCCCGTGCAGCAGCGGCGTGCCGTAGTAGTAGAAGGCCGACAGGTGAAACGTCGCTTCCGGCAGCTTGAGCTTTGGTCCGATGAAGCTGATGAAAAACCAGGCTGCGAGAAGGAAGCTCAGGAGCCCGGTGTCCGCCGCAGTTCGCAGCCAGCCGGCTGCCATGTAGCCGATTCCCGCGACCAGCAAACCCAGCGGCACCATGCCCAGCGTCGCGGCCGCTAGGTTGCCTGCATCGAGCTTCAGCCCCGCGTATGCCGCGGCCGCGGCTGTCGCGAGGAGGGTGATCAAGCTGATCACAATCGTCGCTGTGGCGAGCGCTGCGAATCGACCAAACAGTACCTGGAGTCGCGGCTGCGGCGCCGCGAGCACCAGGTCAAGTCGGCCGTCCTGCTCGTCGGCGGACCACCCGTTGACCTGGGTGACTACGAACGCCATGAGGAACAGCGGCAGGAAGAAGAGCATCGCGCTGAGCAAGCCGGTGCTGAGGCTGGCATCACCCCCGCCGATGTTTTTGAGGACCGACGGTCGGTTTGCTTATCCGGCGTTCGCGAAGCGGTCCACCACCGCCTCCAACAATGCCTGCAGGCTTTCATGCACCGCCCGCGTGAGCACCATCGCCGTCTCCTCGGGCTTCAGCGGGGCCGATAGGGCCGTATCGTGTTTGGAGATGCGGAAGGTTTACCGAGGCAAAGACATCGAGGTGAGCTTCGACCTCGATCTCTGCATCCATGTGGCCGAGTGCCTCCGGGGGCTTCCGGGGGCGTTCGACCTCAACCGGCGACCCTGGGTCCTCCCGGACATGGCGGCCGCGGATGAGGTGGCCGAGGTAGTGCGCCTGTGTCCGAGTGGCGCCTTGCTCTATCGCCGATTGGATGGCGAGCCCCAAGAGGAACCTGAAGGCTCGACCACCGTCACGCCGATGCGCAACGGACCGCTTCTGGTTAAAGGCAAGGTCGAGGTCAAGCGCGAAGACGGTTCCATCGAGTTCTTACCCCGCGCAACCTTGTGTCGGTGCGGCGAGTCGCAGCACAAGCCGTTCTGCGACAACCAGCACATCAAAGTGGGTTTTCGCGCGCCGGGCATTCCTTTTCGACTGCACCTCAGTCCGGTCAGGCCTCGACTCGACCAGCCGATCAGCAAGGCCGCCGATCCACGCGGAAACTAGAATCGGGTCCGTGTCTGCCGACGTCTCACTGGGCGAACAACTGAAGAAGATTCCGTCGAACGTTCGCCCGACCGTGAAGGCCGCTCTCAAGACCGTCAACGAGACCGCCCCTGATGCGGATGAGATCACCTATCGCAGCCAGCCGCCGCGCTCTAAGAGCGCGATGTGGAAGATCGTTCGCTACGCGGTCGACGGCGTGAATGTCGTCGGGGTCGGCACGTTCACCGACCACTCGACCATGTTCTTCTACCGCGGCCGCGACCTCGACGACGGCAGCGGCCTGCTCCAGGGCAGCGGAAAAGACTCGCGGTTCGTCACCCTGAATGCCCCGGCCGACGCCGAGCGGCCAGCCATCAAGCGGCTGGTACGGCAGGCATTCAAACTCGCTCGCACCGACAGGCCGCCAGGCATCAAAAGCTAGGGCAGGCGCTCGATTCAGCGACATTGTGAGTCGATCAAAGATGGCCAGTAGCAATTCAGGTGAGACAGAGGCAGGCCTGGTGTTGCGGAGCGCCGATCCACTGAACTGCGAAACCCCGATCTCGGCGCTGATGGGTGGGACAGTGACGCCAAACGAGCATTTCTACGTGCGCAATCATCTCTCTGTCCCTGCCATCGACGGCGCGCGCTGGCGTCTCGAAGTCGGCGGTCTCGTGCGCCGACCGTTGCGCTTTGGGATGACAGATCTCGTCAACTTGCCGGCGCAAGTCCAAACGGCAACCCTGGAATGCGCCGGCAACGGTCGCGCGTTCCTGACGCCTCCGGTGAGCGGGGAGCAGTGGGAACTTGGAGCGGTGAGCACGGCGGAGTGGACGGGCGTGAGGCTGGCTGAAGTCCTGGATCGAGCGGGTCTCAAATCCGGGGCCCAGGAAGCGGTATTCAGGGCCGCCGACAGGGCGATCGGCAAGCATTCACGCGGTGCAGGTCGCTTCGAGCGGAGTCTGACTCTCGACGAAGTCCACCGGGCCGACGTTTTGCTCGCGTACGCAATGAATGGACAACCCCTGCCCATTCACCATGGCTATCCGCTGCGTGTAATCGTTCCCGGCTGGTACGGGGTCGCGGCTGTGAAGTGGCTGACCGAGATCGAGGTCGTCGGCCAGCCCTTCGGTGGCTACTTCCAGACTGAGAAGTACGTGTACGAATGGGAACGGGACGGCCGTCTGGAACGAGAGCCGGTGCGGCAGATGAGGGTCCGCTCCTTGATCACCGAGCCCGAAGCAGACGGTGAGGTCGACATTGGGCCGTTGGCAATCCGCGGACTCGGCTGGTCCGGTGTGGCGCCGCTTGCCCGAGTCGATGTCAGCGTTAACGGAGGGGTGTGGCAGCCGGCTAAGTTGTTCGACCAGCCCTCCACGCGCAGCTGGCAGCGCTGGGAGCTGCTGACGAAAGTTAGCCGGCCTGGTCGCATCGCGCTCCGCTCCCGGGCTACCGACGGCGCGGGTCAAACTCAGCCCGAACAGCCGGAATGGAATCGCCTGGGTTATGGAAACAACGCCATCCAAGAAGTGTCTGTTCGCGCCAAGCGGCCGAGATCCAGGTTCGCCGGACACTAAGACCCGGGTTCAGCCGCCGGCTATCGCGCCCACTATCAAATAAGCCTCTTTACCCGACGCGACCGGCTCGGGCAGAGGGGCGTCAAGCGGCTCGTCGGAAAGGTCCTCCTCGCAGGCAAAGAACCGCAGCATCGCCCGCCGCTTCTTGGTGCGCGTGTCGCGCACCGTTCCGCGCAGCGCTGGGTACTTCGCCTCGAGCGCATCGATGACCGAGCGTTGCGTGACCGCGCCATCGACCTGGAGCTGCACCTCGCGGCCCACGCCGGCCAGAGTACGCAGGTTTGACGGCAGCTCGACCCGGATCAAGCCAGCGTCTGCACCTCCACCGACAGCACCGCAGGCAGGTCTCTCGCGATCGCCGTCCAGCTATCACCGCTATCGGCGGACGCGTACACCTGTCCGCCGGTGGTCCCGAAGTACACGCCGCACGACTCGGCCTCGTCGACCGCCATCGCGTCCCTGAGCACGTTCACATAGCAATCCTTTTGAGGCAGGCCCTTGGTGAGGGGCTCCCACTCGTTACCTCCGGTGCGGCTGCGATACACGCGCAGCTTGCCGTCAGGAACGAAATGGTCCGAATCGCTGGTGATCGGCACCACGTAAATGGTTTCCGGCTCATGCGCGTGAACGTCGATGGCGAAACCAAAGTCGGTGGGCAGGTTGCCGCTGACCTCGTGCCATGTGTCGCCGGCGTCATCGGTCCGCATCACGTCCCAGTGCTTCTGCATGAACAGCGTATTCGGGCGGCTCGGGTGCATGGCCAGGTGGTGGACGCAATGACCGATCTCCGCGTCCGGGTCCGGGATGTGCGACGACCTCAAACCATGGTTGATCGGAGTCCAGGACTTGCCGCTGTCGTCGCTGCGAAACGAACCGGCGGACGAGATGGCGGTGATGATCCGTTCCGGGTTCGTCGGATCCAGGATGATCGTATGCAGGCAAAGGCCGCCAGCGCCCGGCGCCCAGGAAGGGGCGGTTTTGTGCGTCCGCAGGCTTGGCAGCTCTTCCCATGAGGTACCGGCGTCGGTTGACTTGAACAGCGCCGCGTCCTCGACCCCTGCATAGACAGTGTCAGGGTCCGTAAGCGACGGTTCGAGGTGCCAGACCCGCAAGAAGTCCCAAGGGTGATCGGTGTTGTCGTACCACTTGTGAGTGCCGAGTGTCCCGTCGTAGTGGAATTCGTTGCCGATCGGCTGCCAGGTTGCGCCACCGTCGTCGGACCGCTGGATCACCTGTCCGAACCAGCCGCGCGATGTCGAGGCGTAGAGCCTGTTGGGCTCGGCCGGGGAGCCGTTGACGTGATAGACGTCCCATCCCGCGAAATGCGGCCCCTCGATCTTCCAATCTTTTCGCCGCTCGTCGGACGTCAGGATGAAGGCCCCTTTATGGGTTCCCACCAGTAGACGTAGCGTCGTCATGCTCCCTCCATTCGCAGTCAGGTATCGCAGCCGGCGTCGAGGCGATCGGCGCTCGACCTTTCTCATTGTGACCGATGGCCGCTCACGCCCGATGGTGCCGATTTCTATCATTTTCACATGGCCACAGCGACCGCGCGTCTGACGGTTCTACAAGAGGCGCGCCTGGCACAGGTCCTCACGGTTGGCTGGATGGTGGTCGAGGCGTCGGTCGCAATTACTGCAGGCATCGTCGCGCGTTCCGTGGCGCTCACAGCCTTCGGCGTCGATAGCGGTGTGGAGCTCTTTTCGTCAGCAGTTGTGTTGCACCGCTTGATTCAAAGGTCTGAATCCGAGGAACGTGGCTCGCTCTCCGGCGGGGAGCGGCGCGCGAGCCGGCTGGTCGGGTATGCGCTTTACGCCCTGGTCGCCTACATCCTGCTTTCGGCCCTTGTCTCGTTGGTTTTGCGAATCGAGCCGCAACGGTCGCCAGTCGGCATCGCACTCACCGTGGCGTCGCTTGGAATCATGGCCGCGCTGTGGCGCTGGCGGCTTGCATTGGCCGAGCGCCTTGGAAGTCCGGCGCTTCGAGGCGATGCTGCGTGCAGCGTGGTCTGTCTTTACCTGGCGGCAGTGGCGCTGGCCGGATTGGTCATGAACCAGCTGTTTGGACTGTGGTGGGCCGATCCTTTGGCAGCGATTGCGTTGGTCTGGTGGATCAGAGGCGAGGCCCGAGAGGCGATCGAAGCAGGCCGGACTTAGGCGCGCACCCCAGGGCCGGGTGAAAGCGAATCGGACCTGGGGTTCGCCGCGTCCGGCTCGTTGTCTGCAGTGAATGCGCCAAGGCCCAGGATGACCAGCCAGCCGAAGTCCCACGCGAGCTGAGGCAGTGGGTTTCCAAGGCTGATCGTCTGCATGGTCGCGACGCCTAGCAACAACCAGAGCCGGTGCCACAGCGCCGGTCCGGCTCGCAGGACCAACCAGGCGGCGAGGATGAGGGCCGCGTAGTCGTATTGATGAAGGTGAAAGGCGAAGACGAGCGAGCCGAGGAGACCAAGTGCAAAGACCACGTTCAGATCGGCTCGCCGGCGCCAAGCGATCACAAGCGCCGCGATTCCTTGAAGACCTTCCAGGGCGTAAGCCATAGGGCCCGTGCCGAAAATGTAGGCGAGCGTGTAGTGGGCCTGGCCGGTGTCGGTCTGCCCGTACTCCAGCGTCTGCAGCGCGTTGTTGAGACCCGATGGCCCGAGCGCGATCACGCATGCGATCGCGAGCAGGGTGCAGACAGCAGCCCAACTCAGGAATGGCCGGAAGCGCCCGCTGACCGCCAGGGCCAGCGGGACCAGGATCACCGTGTGCGGCTTGAGCGCTGTCGCCAGCGCCAGCGCAGCACCGGCGGCTAGCGGTCGGTCCTTGGAGCAAAGCCACCACGCGGTGGCGAGCAATCCCACGATGACCAGCGAAGGCTGGCCGAAGTAGAAGGCGTCCAGCACCGGCCACAACGCGAGCGCCGCCAGTAGCAGGGCGATTTTCCTAAGGCCAGAGTACGGTGCGGCGATGTGCCATGCCCAGAGCAGGGCGGCGAGCGAGATGGCGCTCCAGATGGCATAGGCCACCGGTAGCGGAAGGGCGGTCAGCGGTGCGATCAACCAGGCAAAAACCGGCGGGTTGATGAAGGGCAGGGCGGGATTGATGTCGTTCTGGCCGGCGGGGAACGACGCGGACAGCGCGCGCAGGGTCTGCAGGTCGTAGATGCTTGCCCACCCGTAACGGAGGCCTGCCTCCGCGGCGACGTAAAAGATCCTGAAGTCCGGGTGGACCGGTTGCCTGATAAAAAGGATGACCCAGGTGGCTATGTCATAGAGCGCAGCCCAACCGGCGATGACAGCGGCGATGGCCAGCCATAGGGGCGGCAGCGAGGGGCGCGTTGCCGGGGGATTCACTACGGTTGAAATTCTGCGGTGTTCGCCGCGCTCCCGCGGCTTGGGGGGCCCCGCCCGGCGGGGGCCAGGCGGGGCTACTAACGCGCTTGTTAACGGTTGAGTGTCGTGCTAGCCGAGGGCGGCGACGACGTTTGAGAACACGTTCAAGATCTGGTTACCCATAGTCAAAAGAATCACGATAACGACGATAGAAACGAGAACCAGAATCAGCGCGTACTCAACCATTCCCTGGCCTTGCTGTTTCCGGGCGCGGCTTAGGGCTCGCCAAGTCATTTGACCTTCACCTCCTTTGCCCGCGAGGCGCGAGCAGGCGTTGCGCTAGTCATTTCTTTTTTGCGGATGGGGTCGGATGGGCTTGGGCCGGCGTAACCGGGTGTGGATGCGGAGTGGGTTTGCCCTTGCCGGGCGGCGGGCCAGGCGTGTGATCGCCATGACCAGGAGTTGGAGTGGCTCGGTGCTGAGCGCTTGCGTCTTGTCCGTGCTGGGAGGCAAAGGAGCTGACGCAGTCGCCGATGCCGTGTGAGCCAGGCGTGAGCGCCGTTTTGCAGTCATTGACCTGCTTGACGACCTGCTTTCCCCAATCGCTCGGGTTGAAGCTACCGGTGACCACTGACTCGCCGGCGCCGGCAGCGGCGACAACCAGCGCGCCGGCCGCAACGCCGATGGCGGCTTTAGTCATGAGCGCCGCGGCGATCTTGGCGAGGAGCGATAGATGGGCGCCACCCTGGAGGTAGACCGCGTGGTACTGCGCCTGCGCCGGCAGCGGGCTTGGGCCAGTGTTCGCGGAGGCGTGCTGCTGGAGCTGCGAGTCCAGCCAGTGGTCAAAACCTGGGTCGCCGGGAGCGCTCATTTGTCGAAAGAGACTGTCGAGCCTTCCGAAGTACCCATTCCTGCTTCGAAGCGGTCGCCGAGTCGGACACGAAGCTGCGCTTTGGCCGCGGCCAGGCGCGACGCGACTGTCCGCTCAGGAATCCCTATCGCCGCTGCGATCTCTCGGTTGGTGAAGCCGTGCAGGTGGCGAAGTACGAGGGCGGCGGATTGCTTGGGCGGCAGTGCCTTCAGCTCTCGTATCAGGTCCGACTGCATCATGGCGATCGGATCCGTCTCTTTAGGGCGGCCG
The DNA here is from genome assembly GCA_003151665.1 of Candidatus Dormiibacterota bacterium. The sequence goes on along the minus strand of PLYD01000087.1, from coordinate 4,995 downwards.
AGGCGCCGGATGACCTCGCCGATCTCGTACAGCCGCTCGCGCCGCCGGTGCGTGAACGCGACATTCAGCGCGATCCGGTAAAGCCAGGCCTCCGCCGGCGCCTCCTGCTTCCAGCTCTTCCAGGCCTTGAACGCACGCAGGTAGCCCTCTTGAGCGGCGTCCTCCGCAGCGGTGGGACTGCGCAGGATCAGCACGAGCGAGGCGAAGACGCGCTGATACGTAGCGCGGTACAGGCGGTCGAAATCCTCCTTGACCCCTGGGCGATACCCCGCATCGGCCGAGCTCTGTGAGCTCGCCAGACGAACCTCACCGGTTCGCGACAAGTTGCTCCAGCGAGTCGACGAGCCGGGGTCCCGGGCGGTTGAAATAGGCAGATCCATCCAGTACGACAACGCGGGCGGCGCCCACTGCGTTGATGTTGGTTTGAACCAGCGCCGCTTCCTCTAGCGCCCGAACGCGGTTGAAGCCGCACGGCGCCAGGATCAGCAGCTCAGGGTGAGCAGCGACCACGTCGGCCCACGATAACGCGATGGAAGGGACGCCCGCGCGCGCCAGCGGATCCCCGATTCCCGCCAATGTGAGCAAATCTGGCGTCCAGTGACCCGCTCGGTATGGCGGGTCGATCCACTCGAGGAACACCCCGCGAACCGATCCGTGGCGGTGCGCAGCGCGAGAGGCAGCATCAAGACGAGAGCGCAGGCCGGTCATGAGCGGCGCCGCATCGCCACCGCACGCCGCTGCGACCTCCTCGATGTCGGCGAGCACGTCGGCCAGCGAGTGGGGGTGCTGGCGGATCATCGGTATCCCGACCAGGTCCTCTGCCACCTGGTCGGCGGACACCGCACAAACCCGACACACGTCCTGCGCGATCACGAGGTCGGGGTGCAGATCTCGTATCGCCTCGGTGTCGATCTCATAAAGAGAACGGCCCTGCGCCGCCGCGAGCGACACGGCGGCCTCGATGCCGCCACTGTCCTTGTCCCCGAGACCGAGCGTCGATCGAGTGACGATCGGAAGCGATGCGGCCTCGCCGGGGTAGTCGCACTCGTGCGTCACCGCCACGATCTGGCTCCCGAGCCCCAGTGCGAACAGGGTCTCGGTGGCGCTTGGCAGCAGCGAGACGATCCTCAAGGCGCCGGTGCGAGTTGTCTCGTGGTGGCGGCGCGGGTTCGCAGCATCCGGCGCGCCCTGATCACCTCCGCCACCGACCAGGCTTGCATCGGGCATCCGGTTGCACGGTGTGGTGCGTCGCCGTCGGCAGTCTCCGAGACCGAGCCCAACCCCCATTCCCACAGATGCTGTTCGAGCCCGTCCAAGACTCCGGTGACCTGGATGCCGGTCCTCAGCGCGGCTTCGACGTAAGGCCCGATCAGCCACGGCCAGACGGTGCCCTCGTGGTATGCCGCGTCCCGTGCGCTGACGCCGCCCCTGTGCAGCCCGCGGTAGGCGGGGTCGGAGGGGCTCAGCGAGCGAAGGCCGAGCGAGGTCAGCAGCTCGGCGCCCGCAATTCGTACCACGCTCGGTTCCAGCAGCGGGGCATGGGGGAGAGAGATCGCCAGCAGGCAGTTGGGTCGCACCTGGAGGTTGTCGGGGTCGACGACGTCGGCGCATCCGGACGGGCTGAGGAAGTGATGCTTGAAGGATTCGCGAGCCAGCTGTGCGAGCCGGCGCAGATCGGTGGTGTCGTGCTTGAGCCTTTCCTCCAGCGTAGCGACCGTGGCCAGCGCATTGATCCAGAGAGCGTTGATCTCGACGGCTTTGCCCGCTCTCTGCGTCACCGGCCGGCCATCGACACGAGCGTCCATCCAGGTCAGCGCGAAACCGTCGGCGCCCTGGCGCAGAAGGGAGTCGGTGGGATCGACCTTGATCCCGTAACGGGTCCCCGCGAGGTGATGTTCGATCACGTCTCGCATGGCAGCCGACAGCTCTGCGGCGAGTTCGTGGTCGCCCGTCAGTTGCACGTGGCGGCCGACCGCGTGCAGGAACCACAGCGTGGCGTCGGCGCTGTTGTACTCGGGCTCGCCGGTGTCGCTGGTGTTGGCGAGCATTCCTTCAGACAACGTTTGCGCTGCGCGAAGCAGGAGCTTGCGGCCCTCCTCGTGCCGGCCAGTGTTGAGAAACAAGCCCTCGTACGAGGTCATAGTGTCGCGCGACCACTCGCCAAACCATGGGTATCCCGCTACTACCGTCGGCCCCTCGACGATGAATTGATCGGCCGCCACCGCGAGCAAGCGATCGACCTCGTCAACCGCGTGCGCGGTCGCGATGACGGCTCCGGAGCGGTGCCTGGCCTTGGCAAAGATCGCTGCCGGGCGGCGCGGAGGGATGCCGGGTGCGCCGGCCCAGGCAACCAGCTCGTGGGCCTCACCCGGCTCGAGCTGGACGGCGAAGTGGCCGGCGTGCCACAGGTCTTCGGTGGCGCCCAATCCACGCTCGGCCTCGACCCGGTAATGGACGCCTCGATACCACTCGCCGCCCGCCACGTAGCCCGCGCCCGCCACCCGGTACGCATCCTCGAAGAGGAAGCCATCCGCGGCGATGTCGACGGCTGGCGCGCCATTGGCGAAACGCTCGCCATGTACATCGCGCCAGGTGCACAGAGGGTGCAGCTCGAGGGAGAGGGGGCCGGGCGCCCTGAGAACGCGGTGGATGATGGCAACAGAAGCGCGCCCGTGGTCCATGGCGATCTCGCGCTCGATGGCAACGTCGCCGAAGGTCCACCGCCAACGAGGCAGTCCCTCCACCAGCTCGAAGCTTTCGAGGTGGATGTGGCCGTTCGGGTCGATCGCTCCCGAGGACCATTCGTGTACGGCGAGGGGAATTCGGCGCTCTCCGATGATCAGGATGGGGTCGATTGCGGCCAGGCCGAGCATCCGGCCGGCGGGCGGACGCGTCGCGACGATGAGCAGCCCGTGATAGCGGCGCGTGCGGAGCCCCCCGACCGTGCCCATGGCGTAGCCCCCAAGCCCGTCAGGCACCAGCCACTCGCGCTCGGAAGCAGCATCAAGATCGCCACAAAGCGCGCGCCCGAATCTCACGCAGTAAGTGTGAGCGGGTGCGCGCGGCATAACCTAGGTCGGTGCAGGCAGAAAAAGGACGCCTCAACGAAGCCGCCGGTCGGGCCCCCTGGAAGCACTGGGGTCCCTATCTCAGCGAGCGCGCTTGGGGCACCGTGCGCGAGGACTACAGCCCCGACGGTGCGGCATGGGACTTCTTTCCCCACGACCACGCACGCTCCCGCGTCTACCGATGGAACGAGGACGGCCTCGCCGGTCTCTGCGACGATCGCCAAACCCTCTGCTTCGCCCTAGCGATGTGGAACGGCCGCGACCCGATCCTCAAGGAGCGCATCTTCGGCCTCACGGGCACACAGGGGAACCACGGCGAGGACGCCAAGGAGTACTGGTTCTACCTCGACTCGACCCCCACGCACTCGTGGATGCGCTGGCGCTATATGTATCCGCAGGCCGAGTTTCCCTACGACCAGCTCGTGGCGGAGAACGCCCGGCGGAACCGCACGGAGCCCGAGTACGAGCTCCTCGACACCGGCGTCTTCGAGCGTGCCCGCTACTGGGAGATTACGGCCGATTACGCCAAGGCCGATGCCGAGGACATCCTGATCAAGGTCTCCGTCCATAACGCCGGCCCGGAAACCGCCCAGCTGGACTTGCTCCCGACTCTGTGGTTCCGCAACACGTGGTCGTGGGGTCTCGACGACCGCATGCCGACGATCCATGCGGATAGCGGCGGCCTGGTCGCAGAGCATCACCTCCTTGGCAGCCGCACCCTTCACTCCGATCGCGCGCCTGAGCTCCTCTTCTGCGACAACGAGACGAATGCGCAGCGCTTCTGGGGAATCGCCGGCCGGAGCCAGTACCCCAAGGACGGAATCAACGACCATGTCACCCGCGGGCTGCCCACCGTGAATCCAGTGCAGCAGGGCACCAAAGCCGCTTTTCGCCATCACCTTTCGGTCGAGCCAGGTCAGACGGTCGTGATCCGAATGAGGCTGAGCCCCGACGGAAAGTCCGGGCAGGACTTCGACCAGATCATGGCCGCACGCGAAAAGGAGGCCAACGAGTTTTACGCAGACCTCACGCCGCCCGGAGCGTCGCCCGACGAAGCGATGGTGCTGCGCGAAGCGCTCGGAGGGATGCTGTGGTCGAAGCAGTTCTACCACTACGACGTTCACCGGTGGCTCGTCGGCGACCCGGCGGAACCGAAGCCGCCTGACTCGCGGCTGACGGGTCGGAACTCGGAATGGCAGCACCTCAACAACCGCGACGTCATCTCCATGCCTGACAAGTGGGAGTACCCGTGGTACGCCGCGTGGGACCTGGCTTTCCACTGCGTGACGCTCGCGCGTGTCGACCCCGAGTTCGCGAAGGCGCAGCTCGTCCTTCTATGTCGTGAGTGGTTCATGCACCCCAACGGCCAGCTCCCCGCCTACGAGTGGGCCTTCGGGGATGTGAACCCTCCTGTCCATGCATGGGCGGCGCTGCGAGTCTTTAAAATCGACGGCAGCAAGGACCACGAGTTCCTGGAGCGGATCTTTCACAAGCTGCTGCTCAACTTCACGTGGTGGGTGAATCGCAAGGACAGCGAAGGCAACAACATCTTCGAGGGAGGGTTCCTGGGCCTCGACAACATCGGCCCGTTCGATCGCTCGCACCTCCCAACCTCAGGGCACATCGAGCAATCCGACGGGACCGCCTGGATGGCGATGTATTGCCAGAACCTGCTCGAGGTTGCGCTCGCCCTGGCGGAGCACGACAAGACCTACGAGGATATGGCCACCAAGTTCTTCGAGCACTTCGCGCTCATCGCATCGGCGATGAATGCGAAGGGTCTATGGAACGAGGAGGACGGTTTCTATTACGACGTCTTCCATTTCGCGGACGGACGCATGGAGCCCTTCCGAGCGCACTCGCTCGTCGGATTGGTGCCGCTGTTCGCGGTCTCGACCATCGGGCCTGAGACTATGGCGCGGCTGCC
>PLYD01000242.1 GCA_003151665.1 Candidatus Dormiibacterota bacterium | reverse complement strand
GCATCAAGCTCGGATCCGGAATCCTCCAGATCCCCGCTCGCAGTGCGGCGATGACGGCCATGACCGCGGCGACGATCGACCAGCTGTCGGGCGGCAGGTTCATCCTTGGCCTTGGCTCGTCAGGGCCTCAGGTATCGGAGGGGTGGCACGGGGTCAGGTTCGCCAAGCAGCTGCAACGCACGCGCGAGTACGTGGCGGTCGTGCGCATGGCGCTGGCGCACCAGAAGGTCGAGTTCCACGGCGAGACCCTGGAGCTGCCGCTGCCGGATGGCCCGGGAAAGGTGCTGAAGCTGACAATCCGGCCGGCCCAGGACAAGATCCCGATCTACCTCGCCGTGCTCGGTCCGAAGAACGTGGCGCTGGCGGGCGAGATCGCCGACGGGTGGCTCCCTGTCTTCTTCTCACCAGAGCACACGTCAACTTTGCGGGTACCCCTCGAGGAAGGAGCTGCTCGCGCTGGACGGTCGCTCGACGACTTCAGGATCTGTCCGACGGTCAACGTGATGATCGGCGACGATCTGGGCTCGGCGCGCGATGCGATGCGGCCGATGCTGTCCCTCTACGTGGGAGGCATGGGGTCGAGGGAGCAGAACTTCTACAACCGGCTGGTGTCCATGTACGGATTCGAAGCTGCGGCAAAAGAAGTACAGGATCTGTACCTCGCGGGCCGAAAGAGCGAGGCGGCGATGGCGCTACCGGACGAGCTGATCGACGCGGTGAGCATCATGGGGCCTCGTGACCAGGCGCGAGAAAAAATCCGTGCGTTCAAGGATGCAGGCGTAGACACGTTGATCGTCGCCCCAACAGCGTTGGACAATGAAACGAGAAAACAGCAGCTCCGGTTGGTTGCTGAGCTCGCAGAAGAAATTGGCTGAAGCCCTCAACCAGCCGCCGCCCCTGGTCGATTACAACCTATTCGAAGCCGATGCGCCGCTGCGCGAGGCGCTCGAGCGCGAGGGCGCCGGGTGGGCGCACGACTGGGTCAGCGAGCTCGGCCGGCTCGCCGGCACTGAGGAGGCGATCGCCTGGGGCTTCCAGGCCAACTCCAATCCACCCCAGCTCCGCACTCACGATCGTTTCGGCAATCGGATTGACGAGGTGGAGTTCCATCCCGCATGGCACCGCCTTATGGAGGTGGCGATCGGACACGGCCTACATGCGCTGCCCTGGCGCGAGCCGCGCCCCGGCGCGCACACCGCCCGCGCCGCCGGCTTCTACGTGTGGTCGCAGGTCGAAGGTGGCCACGGCTGCCCGGTTTCGATGACGTACGCCGCGCTACCCGCCCTGCGCAAGCAGCCAGACCTCGCGGCCGAGTGGGAACCGCTGATGACCACCCTCGACTACGACCCCGGATTGCGCCCGCACGAAACCAAGCGGGGCGTGCTGTTCGGGATGGCGATGACCGAGAAGCAGGGAGGTTCCGACGTCCGCGCCAACACGACACGCGCTACGCCCACCGCCGGCGGCGAGTACCAGCTGACGGGGCACAAGTGGTTCTGTTCCGCGCCGATGTGCGACGCCTTCCTGGTGCTCGCCCAGGCTCCGGGCGGCCTGTCCTGCTTCCTCCTGCCGCGCGTCCTCCCCGACGGCACCCGCAATGCCTTCCACATTCAGCGCTTGAAAGACAAGCTCGGCAATCGCTCCAACGCATCGAGCGAGATCGAGCTGGATGGCGCGATCGCGTGGCTCGTCGGGGAAGAGGGGAAAGGGGTGCGAACGATCATCGAGATGGTCAACCACACGCGCCTGGACTGCATCATCGGGTCCGCCTCGCTGATGCGGCAGGCCGTCGCGCAGGCGACTCACCACGCGGCACATCGAAGCGCCTTCGGCCGCCCGCTCATCGATCAACCATTGATGCTCAATGTCCTGGCTGATCTCGCCATCGAGTCGGAAGCGACGACCGTCCTCATGATGCGGCTCGCGGGCGCGCTCGACCGCGGTGCCGACAGTAAGGAAGCCCGCTTCCGCCGCCTAGCACTCGCCGTCAGCAAGTACTGGGCTTGCAAGCGCGCGATCCCGCTGGTGAGCGAAGCCCTCGAGTGCCTTGGCGGAAACGGCTACGTCGAAGAGTCGATCATGCCCCGCCTCTATCGCGAGGCGCCGCTCAACTCCACCTGGGAGGGGTCGGGCAACGTCAACGCACTCGACGTCCTGCGCGCCATGGTGCGTGAACCCGAATCGGTGACGGCCTTCATCGACGAGGTCGACGCGGCTCGTGGTACGGACTCGCGACTTGATCGATCAGTGGTCGAGCTGAAGAAGGAGCTCTCGAACGGAGCCGCGGTCGAAGCAGGCGCGCGGCGCGTGGTGGAACATCTGGCGATGACCCTCGAGGGCTCGCTGTTGGTCCGCTATGGCGACGCGGCCGTGGCCGATGCCTTCTGTGCCTCGCGCCTCGGTGGTGATTGGGGCCACTCGTTCGGGACCCTGCCTCAAGGGCTCGAGCTAGCTTCGATCGTGCAGCGCCACCGCCCGCCTGCGTAGATTGGGTACGTGAGCGTCCAATCCAGCGATATCGCCGCGGTCTGGCGAAACTCGCCGCTCTCGTCGATTCCGCCGGACGAGCTGCTTCTCGTCTCCGACTTCGACGGGACTCTGGCCGACATCGTTCCTGAGCCGACATTGGCCACTCCTCTGCCGGATTCGCTGCACGCTCTGCGGCGCCTGGTCCCGATGCTGAAGAAGGTGGTCATTCTCAGCAGTCGCACGAGAACGGAGCTGGCGGAGCACCTACCCATTCCCGGCGCCGAGCTCATCGGCGACAGCGGCCTTCCGCCGCCGACTCCCCAGGAGCTGGAAGCGCTGAGAGTCTTCAACGCTGAGGCGGCCAAGCTGCTCGGACACACCCCCGGAGCCTGGATCGAGATCAAACCCGCGAGCAGCGCGGTGCATTTCCGCAACGCCCCGATCAGCGGTCAAAAGGTGCTCGACATCCTGGGGCCGCTGCTGCATCAGACGGGCCTCTACGGCGGCCTTGGTCGGAAGGTCATCGAAGTGCACTCGCCTAACGCCGGCAAAGGCAATGCGCTGGAGGCCTTGTTCAAGCGCCTCCACCCGGGTGGTCTCGTGGTCATGGGCGACGACGAAAATGACAGGTCGATGTTCAGGGTGGCGAGCCGGGCGTCGATTCCACGCCTGTGCGTGGGCGTCGGCTCTGCCGAGGTGCCGCTCGACCTGTTCGACCACTGCGACCTGGTTCTTGACGGTCCCGCCGAAGCCTCAGCCTTACTCCGCAGCCTGGCGGAGTGGGCGGCAACCGGGGAGCGAACCTAAGCCCGGACGGGGCTCATCACGAGGTCCCGCAAATCCTGGACCTGCCGGCTGATCCACCGCGTGATGTCGTTGGCGCGTACCACCTCTCGCGCGCCTTCGTTCAAGCGTCGCTTTTCCTCCGCGCCCATCATCAAGCCGACATAAAGCGCTGCCGCCGTGGCCTCGACGTCGAAGGGGTTGATGGACAGCACAAAGTCATGCAGCTCTTCGTGAGCGCCGGCGTTCTCTGACAGCACGATCACGCCGTTCGTCGCGTTGACGAGCGCGCCCTCCTTGACCACGAGGTTAAGCCCGTCATACACGGGGTTGACGAGCAGAACGTCGTAGTTTTTCAGCGACGCGACCGCCTTGCGCTCGCTCTCGCCGATCTCCAGTCGCACCGGCTGCCACGTCTCAGTACCGAAATCGCTGTTGATCCGCCCGACTATTTGCCGGATCTGCCGCAGGTAGCGGCTGTAGACGGCGACGTCCTGGCGCGACGGCTGCAGGAAAGCCCAGAACTGGACCTGCCCCCGAAGCTCGGGGTGGTACCGCAGGAGCTTGTCGTAAGCGATAAAGCCGCGAACGATGTTCTTCGAAGGATCTGTCCGGTCGATGCGCGAAATCAACTTCTGCGGCCGCCATGAGGCGAGGTCGCGCTCCTGCCTCTTAACGCCACGCGATCCGGCAAGCCGTGCCGTCGTCGAGACGTCGATCGAAATGGGGTAGTGCCGGGCATAGACGACACGGCCGCCATAAAAAACCGCGCGTTCGCGCTCATCCACCTGGAGGCCGGCATTCTCCTCACAGGTCAGCAGAAAGTTGCGCACGTCCAGGCTTGACTGGAAACCGACGACATCGCACCCGAGCAGTCCCTCGAGAATGGCGTCGCGCATCTGCTTGGGGAGCACCTTCCAGTACTGCGGCGTCGGCCAAGGCACATGCACGAAGTGCTGGATCATCGCGGAGGGCAGCGCGGTTCGCACCAACCGTGGGACGAGATAGAGCTGGTAGTCGTGGACCATCACCAGAGGTCGGCTTGGCGCTGCGCGAGCGATCTCGATCACCTTGTCGGCCATCAATCGGTTGACCTCGACGTACCCCTCCTCCCAGGCCTGGTGGATGCGGTCGTCGATGACCGGCTCGTTGCCGAGGTCCCACAGGTAGTGCTGGATGAACCAGAGCACGGGATTGGCGAAAACCCCGTAGTAAAGCTCGTACTGCTCCTTGGTCGGTGTCGCGTAGTGCAGGCGGCCCGTTGAGTTGAGGAGCGGGACGGTGACGGCAGCCCCCTGGGTGGCAGCGATCTGGCGCTCTGCTTCATTGCGCGCGCAGGCGACCCAGTCCGCCTCGGTGGCCTCCGCCAGGGTGAGCAGTGCGGTGATGACGCCGCCGGCCCCTCGCTTGAAGCCTCCTTCGGGCCTTGGCTCGGACGGAGCCCGGTTGCAAACCAGGATGGGGGAGACGTCCGGAAGCGTTCGTTTGACGTAGGCCCGCATGGCGGAACCGGGACTTCCTCTCTCGACGGACACCGGCGCCTCTTCGGCGATGCTCACCCCGCCACTATGGGCGAGATTACCGCCGAACGAAGGCTGACCGATCGAGTGGCAGGTCGCGCACCCTGATGCCGGTCGCACGGGCCAGCGCGTTCGAGATCGCCGCCGGTCCGGGCACCGCCGGTGGCTCGCCGACTCCCTTCGCGCCAAGCGGCCCGACGGCCGAGGCCACCTCGATCAGCTTGACATCGATGTCCGGCAGCTGGTCGGCCGTGGGGAGCTCGTAGTCGAGAAAGCTGGAGGTGCGGAGCTGCCCGTCGACGTTGTAGGCGAGCTGCTCGCCGAACGCTCGCCCCAAGCCCTGCACCACGCCGCCGTGGATCTGGCCCATGGCCTCGGGCGGATTGATCGCACGCCCGACATCCTGTATGGCTGCATAGCCGGTGAGCTGAAACTCGCCGGTCTCGGCGTCGGTGCGAACCCGCGCTATGTGGACGGTGAACATCGGGGACGCCGCCTGGACCGCCGAGCGACCGGTGGCCTGGATCGGCCGGTACTTACCCATGAACTCGGTGCTCATCGCCACGAGCTTGGTGACCTCGACGAAGCGTTCCGGCACGCCGCGCACTGTCACGCGACCATTCACTATCTCGAGGTCCTCCGGAGCCGCCTCCAGCTCGTTGGTGGCGATCTCCAGCAGCTGGCGCCGCGCCTCGAGCGCAGCCTCCTGCACCGCCCCACCCATGCTGTAGGTGACCTGGCTTCCTGCGGCCAGCGGGCCGAAGGGCGCCACCCCGGTGTCGCTCGTCTCGATTCGCACCTTGTCCAGGGGAACGCCGAATGACTCGGCGGCGATCATCGCCAGCCCGGTTGAGGAGCCACTGACGTCGACTGTCCCGACGTGCACGGTCAGCGTGCCATCGGGCTCGACGCGGCAGCCCGCGGACGCCGGCGTGCGGGCGCCGCCCCATGACCCGAGCGCGATTCCAACGCCTTCGCCCTCGACGCAAGGCTCCGTGTAAAGGGGGTGCTTCTGGGCCTCTTCGAGGCATTCGATCATGGCGATCCGAGGCAGTGGCTTGCCATCGGGGCCGGGGTCGCCTTCGCGCGTGGCGTTGCGAAGGCGCAGCTCGATCGGATCCATCTTGAGCTTGAGCGCCAGCTCGTCCAGCGCCGACTCCAGCGCGAAGTAGGCCTGTGGCGCGCCCGGGGCGCGGTATGCCTCGACCGGAGTCTTGTTGGTCGACACCTCGTAGCCGGTGATCTCGAAGTTGGGGCATTGGTAAGTGCCGGTCAGGAACATTCCGGTGATCCCGCCGTGCCACCCCGCAGTCGCACCGTTGTCGTAGTGAAAGCGCGCCCGCAGTGCAACTAGCGTGCCATCGCGCTTGGCGCCCAGCTCGATGTCGAAGCTCGCGGCAGGCGCAGATCGCGCCACGGCGAACACCTGCTGGCGGGTGAGGTTGAGCCGCAGGGCGCGACCGGTTCGCCTGGCGAGCAGCACTAGGAGCGTCTCCAGCAGCGTGACCTTGCCACCGAAGCCACCACCGACAGCCATCGGCACGACGCGAACCTTGTAGGTCGGTATCCCAAGCACCTTGGCGACCTCGTCGCGAACGTGGAAGGGGCCCTGCGTCGGCGCCCACACCGTCATCCCGCCATCGGGCTCGGGGCGGACCATCGACACGTGCGGCTCCATCGGCGAGTGGTGGACGCCGGCGAGGCTGTAGGTGGCCTTGACCACCGCGTCAGCGGACTTGAGCGCGGCATCGGTGTCGCCACGCTTGAGGTTGACGACGCTGCTGACGTTTGCGGGACGGCGCGGAGTCGCGCCATTCGTCTCGGAGTCGGTGCCCGCTCCGTGCATGGACGCGTCGGCGGCGTCAGCTTCCTCATCAGCGTCGAGCACTCTGCCGGCGCCATCGCGCATCGCGAGGACGGGGTCGACTGTTATCGACAGGGGTTCATAGTCGACATCGACAAGCGCCGCGGCGTCTGCCGCTGCTGACTGGCTTTCGGCGATGACCGCCACCACCGGTTGCCCTACATAAAAGACGCGACCCACCGCCAGTGGTTTCTCGGGACTTGGTGCCTTCACGCTAGGGAGGTCGGCGCCGGTGACGACGTCGATGACCCCTGGCGCCGACCGAGCGGCGTCAAGGTCGATGCCGCGGATGTTTGCGCTCGCCTGGTGGCTGAGCACGAGCTGGACGTGCAGCAGACCGGGCAGGTCGACGTCGTCGGTGAACCGTGTCGCGCCCGAAACCTTCTCGGCCCCTTCGAGGCGGCGATGCCCAACGCCAACAATGCTCATAGCTCGACCATCGTACGGACTTAGTGCTTGACGATTCTCGCGTCGGTCCACGCGAAGTCGTAGAGCGCGTTGCCACCGACCCCCTTGACCCACGGATGCGCCAGATATTGCTGCACTCCGTACACCAGCCCGGCGAAGGCGACGTGACCTATCAGCGTCTGACCGGCAGCCTTGTAATCCGCCAGCGCGGTCGCGAGCGGCTTCTGGTCCGCCGCCCGCACGGATTTATCGAACGCAGGATTCGCGTAGCACGAACCGCCGGAGCTGCTGGCCACGAACAGGTAGTCGAACCAGTTCTGAGGATGGTCGTAGTCCGCACTCCAGCTCTGCCTGAACAGGGGATAAGCGCACTTGCCATTGCGCTGGTCGAAAAATGTTTTGCGATCGATCTCGACGCACTTGACCGTGACGCCCAGGTTCTTCTGCCACTGCGCCACAAGGTTCGCGCACACGGCCTTGTTGAATGGGTTGGTGTCATATGTATAGGTGAGGCCCTTCACCTTGGTTCCGCTCGGATCCCACTTCCGGTACTCGACCTTCGCGGCAGCGGCGTCGAACTTGGTATTCACGTCGGCGCCGTCCGAAAGGTATCCGACGAGCCCCTTGCTGATCAGCCCGCCGGTGGCAGGAACGCATGCGGTCCCCTGGTTGCAGACCGCGGCCGCGAGCGCGCTCCGATCGATTGCAGTCGAAAAAGCGTGGCGCCCGGCAAAGCCGCTCCCGATGCCGGCAAAGGGCCCTTTGCTGAGGTTGAACCCCGCCCAGAAGGTGAGACCCGCCGGTATGAGCTGGAGCTGGCTCCTCAACTTTGGGTCAGTCGTATAGCGAACCGCGGCCGTGGGGGGCAGGCCCTGGCGGGCGTAACCGATAAGGCTGTACAGGCCCGACTCGTAGCGTGATATTTGCACGGACTGGTCGGCGATGACGTCGATGTGCACGTGTGTGATGCGGCCAGTTGATCCGCCGTACCACTGCGGCACCGGTTCGAAGTCGAGCGCTTGGCCGGCTGAGTGCGAGCTCATCCGGAACGGCCCGCTGCCGATGAGTGTCTGCGGATTGGTGAACCACACGTTGTCACCGGCCGTCGTGATCACCTTGCTGTCGACTATCCAGAAGGGCCACAGCGCAACCGTGGTCAGCCAGTAGCCGGCCGGCTTCGTCAACGTGGTCGTGAACGAATACGCGTCGAGCTTGACGAGGCCGCTCATCTTGGTGGTGCGGCCGTCCGCCACAGCCTGGTAACCGACCATGGGCCCAAAGAGGCTCGCGTAGTCGCCCTGCTTGGAGGCGGCGCGGTTCCAGCTGTAGAGGAAGTCGTCGGCGGTGATTGGGTCGCCATTAGAGAACTTGGCGTCGTGCCGCAGCTGGAACGTGTAGGTCAGCCCGTTCAACGAGATGATGGGAGGCCCGATCGCCAGGTCGGGAACCTCCTGCAGCTTCTGGTCGAACTTGTAAAGGCCGGAGAAAACGTTGCGCATGACGTCCACGTCGGCCGGTGACGAGATCTGCGCCGGGTCGAAGTCGGCGACGTCCTGCGCAATCGGAAAGCTCAAGGTCTGGTCGGTTGCGAGCACCTCGGGCGCAGCGCCACCACCGAACGGGGCGAGGACCACGACCGCAACCAGAATCGTGATCAGCAACAGCACGGCCAGGGCCGCGGCCAGCGCGACGCGCATTCCCCTCAAGTTGTGAGAACGACCTTGCCGGTGCTCTTGCCGCCGGCGACCGAAGCCAGCGCCGCCGGCGCCTCGGCCAGTGGAAGCCGGACCGAGATGTGCGGCTTGATCTTTCCGCTCTCGTACAGATCGACGAGGGCGCGAGCGGCAGGGGCGATGAGTTCGGGCGCGCGTGAGTTGTACAGGCCCCAGTGCAGCCCGACGACCGAGTAGTTCTTGACCAGCACGTGGTTGGTGGCCGCTTGCGCGATACGGCCCGATGTGAAGCCGACGATGACGATGCGGCCCTCGAAAGCGATGCATTTGGTCGAGCGGTCGTAGACGTCGCCGCCGACCGGATCGAACACGACGTCCGCGCCGCGCCCACCGGTGAGTTTCTTCACCTCTTCTGCGAAGTCCTGCGTCTTGTAATTGATTGCGTGATCGGCGCCTATGCGCCGGCACACTTCGAGCTTTTCGTCGGAGCCGGCGGTCGCGATGACTGTGGCCCCGGCGGCCTTGCCCAGCTGAATCGCCGCGGTCCCCACGCCGCCGGCCCCGGCGTGGATCAGGAGGGTTTCATTGGGCTTCAGATTGGCGCGACGGTGAAGGCCGAACCAGCCTGTCTGGTAGGTGAGCGTGAAACCGGCCGCTTCCTCGAAGGACATATTTGCAGGCATCAGTGAGACGGCGGATGGCACGGCGTCGGCGATTTGCGAGTAGCCCCCACGGGTAAGGCCGCCGCTGTCGAGCAGCGCCATCACGCGGTCGCCGGCCTTGAACCCGCTCGACGCGGGTGCCGCGATCACCTCGCCGCTGACCTCGACCCCCGGCACGAACGGGAGCGCTGGTTTGGACTGGTAGGTGCCCGCAACCATGAGGGCGTCGGGGAAGTTGATCGCGGCGGCTCGGACTGCAATCCTTACGACGCCGTCGGCCGGCTTGCCAGGTTCGACGTCCTCGAAGCGGAGGACCTCAGGCCCGCCAAGCTCTCGAACGACCCAGGCTTTCACGGCCCCATGGTAGGGGTCGGTATCGCGTGACCACTGATCGGAGGTGGATCTTAAGCCACAATCATTGGCAGCCGGCGTAGCTCAGCTTGGCAGAGCAACGGTCTTTTAAACCGATGGTCCAGGGTTCAAATCCCTGCGCCGGCACCAGCCGAATTCGTATTCAAATCAGCCTTCAATGAGGGACAGCGAAGTGGCGGAATGGTCAGGGTCGACATCTCGATTCGGTTCAGTCGAGGCCGGTGCGATTGCGTTGGCGTTCTTCTTGGTAGCTGCATTCACCGCAGCCGACTCGACAGCCACTGTTACCTACAAGATCGCGACTGCCACGGCTAGCTCGGATTCCTTCAATCTCGCGCGCGCCGATGGCGTACTCGGTGGACAAACCAATCGCGATGCAACTGCCTGCATCTGGCTTGGCAATGGACGGGACAAAATCGCGCTGTCGTGGCCGTACGGGTACACGGCGCGCGTGAGCCCATTGACTGTCTATGACGACACTGGGAAACCTGCAGTAGAGGTGGGGGAGGTCGTCACCCTGGCAGGCGGCCTTTTGGGTGGCGTTGTGCGGTCGATTCCTGGCTGCCCCGGCTTTACGAAATTCTGGGGTGTGGGTGAGGTGGTCAGCGCCCAATAGGTCAAGTGCGAGCTAGTCGAGTCTTGTAGTCCACATAGATCACAAACGTACGCACCATCTCGGCAAGGCGCACTGGGTCCAAAACCCGCACCATCCCGGGAGCGGTCTCGACGATCCGGTCGCCGCGCAATCCTTTCAGGGCTCGACTGACGACCTCGCGCGACGAGCCAATCGACGCGGCCAAATCTGCGTGGGTGGTTTTGACCGTGAGCTGGCCGCCCGCAAGTTGGGCCCGGCTGGCACGCTCGAGCAGGTCGTAAGCCAGACGCTCAGGGACGTTGTCCAGGGACCGCACCGCGATCATGCGCAAGTCATAGCGGAGTCTCGCGGCGAGGTAGGTCGCAATCGCCGTGACCACCTCTGTCTCCTGCGCGACAACCCTGCGGGCAGTCGGCAAATCAAGGAGCGTCAGCATGGAATCGACGACGACCTGGACGAACACGAGCGCTGGGCCCCGCATGAGCGGTGTGCCTGGGACCAGGTTCCTTGCACCGACCAGGTTCCCCGGATAAAAGAAGGCCGTGGTTGCCTGCCGTCCGTCGGCAAGCACCCAGTAGGTGCGAGCCAGGCCTTACTTGAGCAGGAAGGCGCGATTGGCACCGCCCGCGCCAAAGGCCACCGTGCCCGCGGGATGCCGCTCATCGCGGGCGTTCTCGAGCAGGCGTCGCCGGTTGGCCTCACTCAGGAGGGCCGGTACATCGACGTCCTCTCCGGCGAAAGCCGGGGTCGCCACGCGGGCATTATGCCCCTGCCCTGACCCTCTTCGAGGGGCTATGTCAGTGGGCCTTGCTGCTCCCAGTCGGCGCTGGCGATGGCGAGGCCGGCTCGTGAGTCGGCGTGGCGGAGTGAAGTAGGTCCGAGGGCGTCCCCGCCGCCCGCGCCCAACCAGGGGCCAGCGGACCGTTGGCCATCCACAGTGCGAGGGCGACGACAGCAAGACCTGACCCAAGCGCTGCGCTCATGCGGAAGGCCGCGGCTCGAGGCCACCCGTGGCCCAGTCGCCAGCCAACGAGAGCGCTGAAGACCGCGCCGACGCAGACGATGTCGAGCACCGTGAGCCAGCTCGTACGAAGGTCGCTGCCGGTGCCGACGCCGTGCACAAGCGCCAATGGCCAGCAGGCGTAAGCGATCCAGTGAAGCGTCCGCCAGACGCGATATGTGATTCGAGAGCGCAATGCGCTGGTGATCGCGAGCGCCATAACGAGCTCAGCCGCGACGACTCCTAATCCAAGCCACAGCGGCCGGTAGTTTGAGACGAATGGGATCACCGCGTCTCGCAGTCCAAGGTGAGCAAATGGATCGAGGACCGCAGTGGCGATATGCAGCTCTAGGAATACAAGCGCCAGAAGTGACACGTTTCGGTGCAGCCTCGCGCTCAGGAACCGAGGCCAAATCTGGCCCTCGCGTCGTGTGGTCGTGGCAATGCCGAGCACGACGACTCCTGTGAGCAGCAACAAGCTCACAGCACCGGCTCCGCGGGTGGCGTACCAGAGTGGGCTTGGGATTCAGGAACCTCCGGACACGGCGACCGCCGGACGTCGAGCCGGCATCGGGCCAGGCGCGGCTACAGCCCAAGGGCGGCTTGGTGCCACCGCCGGGTGGCTTGGGGCCGCATAGCGCGGCGCCGCCGCAGACGCGTAATCGGCGATGGCCTTGGCCAGCGCTGCGTCTGCGGCCGGGCCCACGGCACCAGCCGGGCCGAACTGCTCAGTCGGCCTGGCGGTTCGATTCGGCGAGACCGCGCTCGCGGAGAAGCCGGCGAAGACCCCCGTCAACCCGACCGCGAAAGTGGTGGCGGTCGTGGTTAGGCGCCGAACGAGCCGGTCGTTGTGCTGCTTGCGAGTCTTCTGGCCGGAGGGCCGCGGCGTTGCCTCAACCATCGAGGCCACCCGCATCGTCGGATGGAGGTCGTGCCGTTTGGACCGGAGCTGCGAACAACGGTGCGGGCTGAGGACGGGCCACGGGTTGGAGGGCAGGTCTAGGGGCAGGGACTCGCCGAGCGGTGGCGAGCGTTTTGGCCTTGCTCTCGATCTCGGCGGCAACGCGGAGCTTGAAAAGGGCCGCGGCTGCGGCCGCCGAGCAGTTGGGATCGGTCTCCGCCCCTACCTGCCGGCACTCCTTGGCATGCTGGTAAGTCTGGAGCCAGGCTGAGGGATTTGGACTACCCGTCAACAAGGTGGCGGCGCCGACGCCCGCGCCGGCGGTGGTCAGCGCGGCGACTGCGAGAGCGACAACGATCGTGGAAGCTGTGGCTCGCCTCGAGGTTGTGGGATCAGGCATCGAGTGGGACCTCCTGGGCTTATGGAATGCGCGACTTACCGATAAAGACGCACGAGGCGGCCGGAGTCGGAAGTCGTAAAGAGATTTCAGATCGCACTTCTGACTTCCGTGTCGTCAAGCGTCTGTTTCTACGATGGGTTCAATGGGTAGCTCGTTTGAGCAGGCGCTGATCCGGCGCATGCGCGCGGAGCTTGATGACCTGAACGTGACCGTGCCGGCCGTCCCGGATTATTCAGGGCACCGATCCATCAAGTTCGTATGGGTAGTTGCCCGGCCGCTCTCCCTTGCGTTGGCCGCTGCCCTTCTGCTCGGCTCTGCGGCGGTCTTCGCCTCGGGCAGCCCGAACCCCAAGGTGTGGGTCACGGAAGCTGCGCGCTCACTGGGGATTCAAGCGCCCGGCGACGAGGTCGCCCCGGGCGCAGCCGCGTCTCCGCGTCCTTCTAAATCTCCAGAACCAGCGGAATCTCCCGAAACCAGCGACGGCGGCTCGGTGCCGGCGGGCTCGCGGGTCGAACCCAGTGAGAAGCCAACGACCGAGCCAGTCGAGCGTGAAACCCCTGAACCGGCAGACGTTGCGGCTGGAAGCGACGGGTAGGAGTTTGCACTGATCCCGTGGTGACCGAGGCGGCAGTGACAGGCATCCTGGAGAGGGCGGCCACGCCTGCTGACGTGCTACCTCCGCTGGTCCAATACACGCCTGGTGCCCAGGCGGACTTCGACCGTCTCTATCGCGCAAGCTTCGCGCGGGTGGTGCGGACTCTTGCCGGCATCGTCGGCTCCCTCGAGGCCGCCGAAGACTGCGCTCAGGAAGCCTTCACTCGAGCCTACCGTGCGTGGCCAGGCTGGAGCGGCACTGTTCCTGCCGAAGCCTGGCTGCACCGAATCGCCGTCAATACGGCCATCTCGTATCGCCGGCGGGAGCAGATTCGATCGCTGCCGTCTCTGATCATGCGACTCGGCGTGCCTCTGGCTCCCGATCCAACCCAGAGTGGTGAGAGCGGCACCCTGCTGCTTGAGCTTCGACGCCTGCCACCTAAGCAGGCGGCGGCTGTCGTCCTCCGCTATTACCACGGTTACTCGAATCGAGAGGTCGCCGCCGCACTGGGTGTCTCAGAGCGCACGGTGGGCCAGCGAATTTCCGACGCCCTGGTCATGTTGCGCAGGCGGCTGGGGGAGAGCGGGTAATCAGGCCGCGCTGAGGAACCGCCCGGCCTAACCCCTCCGAGGCGGAAGTTAGTCGTTCTGATCTTGCGCAGGTATCCCGACCCTCTTGCGTCGTGATGAGCATGGACCACCGGTCTGGCCGCGCCGTCACCCTGAGTCGCCCTCGGGGCAAAGTGTCGGCCTGGACGATCGCTCTGGGATGGCTGCCGTAGTGCTGCTGGCGATCCCCATCGTTGCCAGGGCTACGGCCGACGCCGTCGACCAGGCCTTCCCGACGACGATCATCCCGAGCTCGATCAACAGCGCCAAGCTGATGGCCCAGACCTTCACCGCCGGGACCACGGGCCAGATCGACAGGGTCTCTTTGGCGCTGGAGTCTCACTCCAGCTCGTAACGGGCTGGGTGCAAATCCGCACCCTGGCCGCGGACGGCTCGCCGGCGGGCGGCACCCTTTGGCCGACTTCCACCCCGATCCAGTTCATGTACGGGTTCGGCAACGCGTACCACGACTACACGATCAGCCCGGCGTTTCCAATCACCGCCGGCACCCAGTACGCGATCGTCTGGACCGCCAAGGTCGGCACCGGTTTCTGGTGGGGCAGCAATTTCGATGCCTACACGGGCGGCCAGCAGTGGCTCTCTTGCGTCGGCTGCGCGTGGTTTCCCTCCGCGACCAAGGACCTCGCCTTCAAGACCTGCGTTGCCACCACGGCGACCAACCAACCACCCGTCGTCGCCGCGGACCACCCCGCCGTCGCGGTGAACGAGGGCACTGCCGCCGCCAACACCGGCACCTTCTCCGACCCCGACGGCAACGCCGTCACGCTCACCGCCTCCAGCGGCACCCTCACCAAGAGCGGCACGAGCACCGGGACGTGGTCGTGGTTCTCGCCGGCCTCGGATGAGGGAGCTTTGGCCAACCAGACGATCACCATCACTGCCGCCGACGGCGCCGGCGGAACGTCGACAACTTCGTTCCCGGTTACCGTCGCAGGCGCGGTACCCATCGCCGCGATCAGCCCCCCCGGGTCGACCGGCCCGGAGGGAACCGCGGTTCACCTGGCCGGCTCGGCCACCAGCCCCAGCGCGGCTGACAACGCCGTCGGGTTCACCTACGGCTGGTCGGTGACCAAGAACCGTGCCGCTTACAAGAGCGGGACTGGCGCCCACTGGCAGTTCACCCCCGACGATGAAGGCACGTTCGTGGTCACGATGAAAGCCACCGACGACGGCGGTATGAGCGACACGGCCTCAGTCACCGTGACGGGCACCAATGTCTCGCCGAGCGCAGACATCACTGGAGTCACCACCGCGGTGCCGCTGGTCATCACGCCGCAAGAGACGATCAACTTCTCGGGCAGCTTCACTGACCCGGGTGCTCTGGACAGCCACACGAGCAAGTGGAACTTCGGTGACTCGATCACCAGCTCCGCCAGCCACGGACCTTCCGGGTCGGGCACGCTGTCCGCATCGCACGCCTACGGCGCGCCCGGTACCTACCACGTGTCGCTGACCGTCACCGATGACGATGGTGGCGTGGCGGTGGCCACCACAACCGTCGTGGTGCAGACGCCGCAGCAAGCGCTGACCAGCATCGAGGCTTACGTGCGCGGCATCAGGTCACTCAACAAGGGCCAGATCAACAGCCTGATTGCGAAGCTCGACGCGTCGAGCGCTGCGGCCGCTCGCGGCGACAACAACGCCTCTCACAACCAGATGAGCGCATTCCTGACCGAGGTCAGGGCGGACGTCAAGACCGGCAAGATCACGACTGGCGAGCAGTCGACCCTGACCAGCGCGATCCGCGCGGTCGAGGCGGCGCTCGGAACCTACAACCGAATGTTGCAGTGGTGGCCACTCGAGCCGTAGCCAAGAGCGACCCAGCCGCAATGAGATAACTTTCGGCCGGATGCGTTGGACCTCACGACCGCGAAACTGATCGATATGACTCAGGCGGCTGTACCGCCCGCCGACCTGCTCCCGGTCAGCCGTAAGGCGAACCTTCCTTATCGGATCGTCAGGCTCGTCGCCATTCCGCTACTTCATTTCTTCTTCCGCTTCGACGTCGATGGCCTGGGCAACGTGCCGCGGACGGGCACCTACGTAATTATCGCCAACCATCTCAACTGGCTCGACGAGTTCGCGCTTCTCATGCTCCTGCCCATCGAACCCAGGCTTCACTTCCTGGCCAACCCGACGATCCTCGTCACCCGCAGGGTGCAGTGGTTCCTCGTCCGCTCCACCGGTGGCTTTGTCCCTGTGGTGCCGGGGCGGCATGGCGACCCCGCGCTTTTTCGCCATGTCGACAGGTGCCTCGAGGTCGGAGGCGCGGTGGTGATCTTTCCCGAAGGCAACTACGGTCCCACCGAGGGTGAGCTCATGCCTTTCAAGAAAGGCTTCGCTCATTTCGCGACCAAGGCGAAGGTGCCGGTGGTGCCGGTGGCGCTGTCTGGGACCAAGGATCTCTGGTTCGGAAAGCGCATTCGGGTGGTCGTCGGCAAACCGCTGCAGCCGGCGGGCCACGACGCTGAATCGCTGACGCCCGCTGCCTACGAGACGATGAAAGCGCTCATGCCGGCATACCGCGACCAACGCGGCCGCAAGTGGTTTCGCAAGAAGCTCACTAACCTTTTCTGACATGGCCCTCGCCCAAGTCCTCTGCGAAGTCCTGGTCGGCCGCGAATCCGAGATCTCGCTGCTCGAGGACGCCTTGCTGGCGACTCTCCGAGGCGACGGAGGCGTGGTGATTGTCGGCGGAGAGGCGGGCATGGGCAAGACCAGGCTGGTCGCCGACCTCCCGGTGGTGGGCAGGCTGGCGGATTCCGCCAACGTGAGCGTGCTGGGCGAGGTGACCAACCTAGCGGCGCGGCTGCAGGCGCAGTCGCCCGCGGGCGAGGTGACGATGAGCGAGGAAGCCCTGCGAAGGGTCAGCGAATGGTTGAAGGAGCGCCAGTTGGAGCCGGAGCGACTGGAGCTGGATCTGAAAGGCTTCGCAGCTCCGGTTGTGGCCTATCGCGTGAGGAGCGGCGTACCTATCAATTAATACCCAGCGTCGATGTCGACTACGTTCCGCAACGGCTCGCCACGCAGATATCGGTTGAAGTTGTCGACGAAGATTTCCGCCGCCCGCTCCATCAGGTGCTTCGTCGCCCACGAGGAGTGCGGCGTGATGATTGCGTTGGGCAGCGACCACAGCTCAGAGTCGGATGGCAGCGGCTCGGGGTCGGTCACGTCGAGATAGGCGCCGCCGAGGTGGCTCGACTTCAGCGCGGCGATCAGGGCCCCCTGATCGATCAATCCGCCTCGCGCGATGTTGGCAACCCACGCCCCCTTTGGCAGCGCCGCGAGCTGGTCCTTGCCGACCAGCGCGCTGGTGGCGCCGGTCAACGGCACGGACAGAATTAGAAGGTCGGTCTCGGGCAGGCGCGTCTCCCAATCCTCGGCCGCGATGACGCCCGCCTCACCGCCCGGATTGCGCCGCACGCCAGTGACCGACACCCCGAAGGGCCGCAGCCGATCGGCGATCGCACGGCCGATGCCGCCATATCCATATACGAGGGCCCGCTTGCCGTGCAGCTCGGCCATGGAAGGAGGTGCCTTGAGCCACTCCCGCCGATCTTGCGCACGCACCAGCTCGGGCAGGCCCTTCAGTCCCGCCAGCAAGCCCATCACCACGTACTCGGAGATCGGGATAGCGCCGACGCCGGAGCCATTGGTCAGCACCACGTGGCGCTCTCGAAGAATGTCCAGCGGCCAGCCATCTACGCCCGTGGCGGCGCTCGTCACCCACTTGAGGTCGGTGCCGGCCCTGAATACGCGGTCAATGTCGGTCAGCCCGAAGTGCACCCACACCACCTGGGCGTCCGGCATGGCGGCAATACAGGTGTCGGTGTCGCTGTACCAGGCGATCTCAGGGTCGGAGGGTAGGCGCGAGAGGACGGGCCTCAAGCGCTCGGGCAGAACAACCTTCACCAGCCAATTGTCGCTGCCTCCACGGCAGCGTTTTGCAAGACCGGGCCTAACCCATCGTTATGCCCTTTAACGGCTACACAAAGTGGCCGCACGTCTGTTAAGGTGTCGATTCTTCGGTTCCTGAGCGGTCCCGCACTGCGTCCCCGCTTCGAGCTCAGGCCTGAACAGCGCCCCAGGGGTAGGGCGACTTCAAGGTAGGGGTACGCAAGGGGTTGTTTCCACTGTTTCGCGCGGTCCTTGTATGGACCGTGGTTCTGGCCGCCGTGATCCTGCCGCGCGTCGACACGCCCGCGTCTCCCGCCTCCGCAGTGGCCGTCACCCAGCTCAACGCCTACGACCGCCAGTCCGTGGTCAGCCAGGCGCGCGACCAGCGCGCTCTAATCGCGGCCGAGGCCCAGGTCCAGACCTGGACTCGAGAGCTCCAGCAGGGCATGGCCAAGTACCAGGTGCAGCAGAACGTGCTGGCAGCGGCCAGGGCCGAGGCGGCCCGCTACGCGGCCCAATCCAACCACGCGCCGCCGCCGCCCTACCTCGCCAAGATCATCAATGACGCCTTCAGCCCCCTTGGGGCGCGGGCCGTCCAGTGGGCGATCAACGTTGCCTACTGCGAATCCCGCTATCACCCGAACTCGGTGAACACCGACAGCGGCGCCACCGGCCTCTTCCAGTTCATGGCGGGCACGTGGTCGGGCACTCCATGGGCGA
Organism: Candidatus Dormiibacterota bacterium; assembly: GCA_003151665.1. The sequence continues at coordinate 7,995 of PLYD01000242.1, read as the reverse complement.
GCAAGTCGCGCTTCGACCCGGTCGCCAATGCCCAGGCTGCTGCCTGGCTGTACAAGACGTATGGCCCAGGGCGCTGGAGCTGCCAGGGCTGAACGACTGACTGGGGGCGGCGCCGCGGGTCAGACGCCCGAGTCGGAGTCCTCGATGACGGCAGTTATCTGGAGCTGGTAGATCGGCTGCTTCTCGGTCATGCCCTTGAGGATCAGCGGCTCGAAATCGATCACCTCGAGGTCGGACGCCAGCATGTTGCGCGTCGTCTCGGACATGAGCACCCTGGCCGGCCGCACCTTGGATAGGTAATAGCTGTTGTTGACGGCCACCCCGATCACGGTGAACTCGAGGCGCTTTTCGGACCCAACGTGGCCTGCAACGACCTCACCAGTATCGAGCCCGATCCCCACGGCAATCTGTGGCTTGCCCAGGTCCGTGAGCTCCTGGTTGAGGATGTCGATCTCCTTGAGCATCGCCCGCGCCGCCGCCAGGGCACGCTGCGCGTGGTCGACCTGCGGGTTCGGCGCCCCGAAGGCGACGAGCATGCCGTCGCCCTGAAACTTGTCGATGTTGCCGCCGTTCTCGAGGACGGCGTCGATCATCCGCGTGAAGTAGTCGTTCAAGAAGCGCACGAGCTCCTCGGCCTCCATCGACTGCGACAGGGCTGAGAAGCCGGCGATGTCGGAGTTCAACATCGTCACCTGCCTGCGCTCGCCCGGCAGGAACTTCGTCTCGCGGTCGGAGCGGGCGAGGACGTAATCGGTGACCTGCTTGTTGACATACAGCTCGAACAGTTGGCGCAGGAGCTCCGAGCGCTCGTACTGGCGCGCGTTGTCGATTGCGATGGCCGCGAGGTCGGCGATGGCCTGCAGGAACTCTTTGTCCTTCTCCGCGAAGACGGAGGCGCGGAAGGGGTTGTCGACGTAAACGGCGCCGATGACGCTGCCCTTGGTCACCAGGGGCACCGCGATGATCGAGCGCAGGTTCTGGAGGATGACCGACTGCTGGCCCTTGAACCTGTCGTCCAGGGAGGCGTCGGTGGAGACCACGGCGTTACCGGTCCGCACGACGTGCTCGATGACGGTGCGGGAGCCCAGGAACTCCTTGGACTTCTCGGGGTCGGCGTCGCCGCCGGACATCTGGACCGACATGATGCCGGTGGCGTCGACGAGGACGATGAAGCCGCGAGAGGCCTTCATCAGGGAGATCACACGATCCATGACCCTCTGGAGTACGACGTCGACCTCGAGAGAGGAGCTGAGGTCTCGGGCGAGCTCGTAGAAGATCCGATCGCGCATGCCGAGATCTGCCTCTTGACGCATGGCCACGGGCTGTGTAACGAGGCGTCCTGGAGGTTCCTGCGCTCTAGAACGAATTAAGTGGTCGGGTGGGTCGAGTCGCGGGCGGAGGGTCGCCCGCCAGCCGCCGGTAAACTCGATCCTGATGTCCTCCGGCGATTCCCCCACGCCCAACGCCGACGCCCTGCTGGATGGCCTCAACCCGCCCCAGCGGGAAGCCGTCATGCACGAGGACGGCCCCCTCCTGATCTTCGCCGGGGCCGGGAGCGGCAAAACCCGCGTCCTGACGGCCCGGATTGCCTACCTCATCGCCACCCACCAGGTCTGGCCTGACCGCCTCCTCGCGGTCACCTTCACCAACAAGGCGGCCAAAGAGATGCGCAGCCGCGTCGAGCACCTCGTCGGCGAGGATGCGGGCAAGATGTGGGTGGGCACCTTCCACTCCACCGCGGTGAAGATCCTGCGCCGCGATGCCCACCGCATCGGCATCGTCCCAAGCTTCGTGATCTTCGACGAGGACGACACGCGCGCCGCCCTGAGGCGCGTCCTCGACGACCTGAAGCTCGACCAGAAGCGCTACCCCGTGGCAGCGCTCAGCAACGCGATCTCGGCGGCCAAGAACGAGCTCAAGGGACCGGCCGACTACCCCAACCGCAGCTACCACGACGAGATCGTCCGCCGCGTCTACGAGTCCTACGAGGAGCTGCTCAAGCGTTCAGGCGGTCTCGACTTCGACGACCTGATCATGAAGCTGGTCGAGCTGTTCAACAGCGACGACGACGCGCTCGACAAGTGGCGGGACCGATTCCGCCACGTGCTGGTGGACGAGTACCAGGACACCAACCGAGCGCAATACGTGCTGGTCAACCAGCTGGCGGCGGAACACCGCAATGTGGTCGTAGTCGGCGACGACGACCAGTCCATCTACCGCTTCCGCGGCGCCGATGTGCGCAACATCCTCGATTTCCGCAAGGACTATCCCGACGCGCACGTGGTCCGGCTGGAGCAGAACTACCGCTCGAGCCAGGCCATCCTAGACGCTGCATATAGCGTCATCCGCAGCAACCCCGAGCGGGCCGAGAAGAAGCTGTGGACCGAACGCGTTGGAGGCGAGAAGGTGTGCGCCACGCAGGCCTACAACGAGGTCGAGGAGGCGGAGTTCGTCGCTGACGAGATCGAGCGGTTGCGCAAGACCGAAAAGCGTGGCTACTCCGACTTCGCGGTCCTCTATCGCACCAACGCGCAGTCGCGCTCATTCGAGGACGTGCTGGCGCGCCGCCGCATCCCTTACCGGTTGGTCGGGGGCGTCCGGTTCTGGGAGCGACGCGAGGTCAAGGACGTAGTCGCCTACCTGCGCTTCTGCTTCAACCCGCGGGACGCGCTTAGCTTCGGGCGAATCGTCTCGGTGCCGCCCCGCAAGATCGGCAACGTCACAGTCGACGCCCTGGGCGCTTATGCCCGTCACACCGAAGCCGACCTGCTCGCGGTGCTGTCGGACCCGGCGCGCGTGCCCAACCTGCCGCGCGCAGCCATCGATCCGCTGCGGAAGTTCCGCACGCAGCTCGAGTCACTCCGCTCAGTTATGGGGGTCATGCGGCCCAGCGAGCTCATCGACCACGTGATCGAGGTGATGGGGCTCAAGGCGCACTACCTCGATGGCACGCCGCAGGGCGAGGCCCGTATGGAGAACCTCAACGAGCTGCGCGGTCTAGCCGAGAGCTTCGACGACCGATCTCCCGACCAGGGCCTCGAGGATTTTCTCGCCGAGGTCGCGCTGGTGTCCGACGTGGATGCCTACGACGAGAACGGCGAGGGCGTCACCCTCATCACTCTCCATATGGTCAAGGGCCTGGAGTTCCCCGTCGTCTTCATGGTCGGCATGGAGGAGGGCCTGCTGCCGCACCAGCGCGCGCTGGACGAGCGCGAGGAGAACCCATCGGCCGTCGGGGCCGCCACCGAGATGGCCGAGGAGCGCCGCCTCTGTTACGTGGGCATGACCCGCGCCAAGGACCGGCTGTACCTCAGCTGCGCCTTCCGCCGACATTTGTACGGGCGCTCGCAGCCGGCGTTCCCCAGCCGCTTCCTCACCGAGATCCCGCAGGCCATGCTGTCGGCGCCGCGGGGCAGTGCGCCGGTGGCCCCGCCCCGCCAGGGATATAAGGAGAGATATCAGGAGCTACAGGTGCAGGCGGCGCCGGCCGCCCCGCCCGTCCAGCGCTTCTCGAGCGGAGATCGGGTGTCGCACCCGGCGTTCGGCAGCGGCATCGTCGTCAAGAGCACCCTTACCCGCACCGATGAGGAGTTGGTGGTCAAGTTCGACAAGGTGGGGCTCAAGATCCTCTCAGGGATGATCGCGCCCCTCACGAAATGAGCAAGCGCAAAAAGATCGTCGACCCCGAGGTGCGGTCGAACGAGCTGCGCGAGCAGATCCGCAAGCACGAGCATGCCTACTACGTGCTTGACCGGCCCGAGGTCAGCGATGCCGAGTTCGATGCGCTTTTCCTCGAGCTGCGGCGCCTGGAGGACGAGCACCCCGAGCTCGTCACACCGGACTCGCCCACGCAGCGGGTCGGCGGCGAGGCCTCGGAGCAGTTCGCGAAGGTGCGGCATCGCTCGCCGATGCTGAGCCTGCAGAACGCGTTCGACGAGGACGAGATCCGCGCCTTTGACAAGCGCGTGCGCGCGGTGGTTGGGGACAAGGTCACGTACTGCGCAGAGCTGAAGATCGACGGGCTCGCCATCAGCCTCACCTATGAGAAAGGAAGGCTGAAGCGGGCGGCCACGCGCGGCGATGGCACCGTGGGCGAGGACGTGACTGCCAACATCCGGACGATCAGGAGCGTGCCGCTCTCGATCACGGCCGTCGCCGGGCTGCCTGAAGTGTTCGAGGTGCGAGGCGAGGTCTACTTTCCGATCGCCGCTTTCGAGAAGCTGAACCGCGAGATCGAGGCGGCCGGCAAGCCGCGCTTCGTCAACCCGCGAAACACCGCGGCGGGCAGCGTGCGGCAGATCGATCCGAAGGTGACCGGGAGCCGCGACCTCCAGACCTTCATGTACATGCTCGATCCGGCCGGACCCTGCAAGTCGCAGTGGGAAGTGCTTCGCACGCTCGAGAAGATGGGCTTCCGAGTCAACAAGCACCGGAGGCGGCTGGCGTCGATCGACGAGGTGATCGAGTACCACGCGGAGTGGCAGCGCAAGCGCCATGAGCTCGAGCACGAGATCGATGGCATCGTAGTCAAGGTCGACAAGTTCGACCAGCAGCTCGAGCTGGGCTTCGTCGCGCGGTCGCCGCGCTGGGCGATTGCATTCAAGTACACGCCGGAGCAGGCGGAGACGGTGGTCGAGGAGATCGACTGCTATGTCGGCCGAACCGGAGTGCTCACACCGGTTGCGCACGTGAAGCCGGTGATCGTCGGCGGGGTGACGATCCGCAACATCACGATGCACAACGAGGCGCAGGTCAACGAGAAGGGCGTGTACGTCGGGGCGCGCGTGGTCATCCATCGCGCCGGCGACGTGATCCCCGAGATCGTCAGTGTCATGGAGCCGAAGGAAGGTTGGCGCATGCCCGCCAGGTGCCCGGTGTGTGGGGGAGAGGTGGTGCGCGAGGAGCCCTACATCGCGCACCGCTGCATCAATCCGTTCTGCGCGGCGCAGCGCCTGGAGCGCCTGCGCCATTTCGCGAGTCGCGGCGCGCTCAACATCGAGGGCCTGGGCTACGCGACGTTGACCCAGGTGATCGAGAAGGGTTGGGTCGAGGATTCGAGCGACCTGTTCCGGCTGTCGAAGGAGCAGGTGATGGAGCTCGAGGGGTTCGCCGACAAGTCGGCGTCGAACCTCATCGAGCGCATCGCCGAAAGCAAACGACCGCCGCTGGGGCGGCTGCTGTACGCGCTGGGCATCCCACAGGTGGGGGAGGCGACGGCGGACCTGCTGGCGGCCGAGTTCGCTTCGATCGACAAGCTGCGGTCGGCGACGGAGGAGGACTTGGTCCGCACCGAGGGCGTGGGGCCGAGCATGGGCAAGGAGATCGAGCAGTACTTCAAGGGCCACGGCGGCGAGCTGCTCACCAAGCTGTTGAGCGCCGGCGTGGAGCCCCAGGCAACCGAGCCGGTGGGCGAGGGGCCGTTCACGGGCAAAACCTTTGTCTTCACGGGCACGTTGGAGACGATGAGCCGCCCCGACGCCGAGGCGCTGGTGCGAAAACTGGGCGGCAAGGCAGGTTCGGCTGTGAGCGCGAAGACTGACTACGTCGTGGCCGGGCCAGGGGCAGGATCGAAGCTGGAGAAAGCGCAAAAGCTGAAGGTGGCTGTACTGGACGAGGAAGGGTTCTTGGCCCTCGTGCCCAGGTGACAGTGCAAGCCACGCAAGCCCGGCCTGCCACAGCCACTCCGGGATGGATTTGGGTAGCCCTGCTGGCCGGCGCGGTCGTGACCGTGGGGTGGGCTTGGTTCGTCTCGGGCTTCCTGAAGGAGCCCTCGGCCGTCGGCCGCGTGCTGGTGGTGCTCCTTGCGTCGATCTGTCTGTCTGCCGTTTCAGGGCTGGCGGGAGCGGCCGGAGCAATGGGGCTGCTCCGCCGGCAACCGTGGGGCCGCCCATTGGCCTGGGTAGCGGCTGTCACCCTGACGCTCAGCGGCGCGGGCGCGATCGGTGGCATCCCGGCGCTCGTCGGCCTCGTCGCGAGTCGAAAGCACGCCAGCCCCTAAGCTACTTCGGTGTCACTAACTCGCGAACAGGTGCGCCATGTCGCCATGCTTGCGCGGCTCGGGCTCGAGCCGGGCGATGAGGAGTTCTACGCCGAGCAGCTGAGCGGCATCCTCGCTCACATCGACCGCTTGCAGCAGGTCGACACCGATGACATTCCGCCCACTGCGCAGGTGGTGGAGATCGTCAATCAGCTGCGCGAAGACGAACCGCGTCCCGGCCTCACGCAGGCCCAGGTCCTGGCCAACGCGCCGGCCGCTCAAGACGGTTTCTTCCGCGTGCCCTCCATCCAGGAAGAGGCCTGATGGACACGACGCACATGACCCTCACGGAGCTGCAGCGCCTGCTGCGCGCCCGCGAGCTGTCCGCAAAGGACCTTCTCTCCGAACACCTGATGCGGATCGATAACGTGGATGGCGACGTAAAGGCATTCCTGCGGACCACCCCGCAGTTGGCATCCGAGCAGGCCGCGGCCGCCGATCGCGCCCTCAAGGCCGGCGAGGCCGGGCCGCTGGCCGGTATCCCACTGGCGGTGAAGGACGTGCTGTGCGTGGAAGGCGTCGAGACGACGGCGGGTTCGCAGATCCTGCGCGGGTTCAAGGCTCCCTATACGGGCACGGCGGTGCGGCGGCTGTTCGATGCGGGCGCCGTGATGGTCGGCGTCACGAACTGCGATGAGTTCGCGATGGGCAGCTCGACCGAGAACTCGGGCTACTTTCCGACGCACAACCCTTGGGACCTCGAACGCGTGCCGGGTGGCAGCTCCGGAGGGAGCGCGTCCGCCGTCGCCGCAGGCGAGGCTGTTGTTTCGCTTGGTACCGATACAGGTGGCTCGATCCGCCAGCCGGCCGCGCTGTGCGGCGTGGTGGGGATGAAGCCCACGTACGGGCGCGTCAGCCGCTACGGGTTGATCGCGTTTGCGTCGAGCCTGGACCAGATCGGCCCTTTGGCGCGGACGGTCGAGGACTGCGCGCTCGTGCTCGAGGCAATGGCGGGCCACGACCCGCTGGACGCCACCTCATCGGACCGCCCCAACGATGTGCGCCGCGATTTCGACAAGGGCGTGGCGGGCATGAAGCTCGGTGTGCCGCGCGAGTACTACGACGTGGAGGGCATCGAGCCCGGTGTGAAGACCGCGATCGACAAGGCGATCGATGTGCTGCGACGCGCCGGGGCCGAGATCGTGGATGTCACCCTGCCGCACACCGATTACGGGCTGGCCGCCTACTACATCATTGCGCCGGCCGAATGCTCGTCGAACCTCGCGCGGTTCGATGGGGTGAGGTACGGGATGTCCGACCAGGACGCGGCGAATGTCACCGACGCCTACATGCAGACACGACGCAAAGGGTTTGGGACCGAGGTGCGGCGGCGCGTGATGCTGGGCACGTACGCGCTGTCGAGCGGCTACTACGACGCTTACTACCTGAAGGCGCAGAAGGTGCGGACGCTGATCAAGCGCGACTTTGACAGCGCGTTCGAGAAGTGCGACGCGATTGTCAGCGCCACCTCGCCGACTGTCGCGTTTCCCATCGGGTCGAAGACGCAGGATCCGCTCGCGATGTACCTGTGCGATGTGTTGACGCTGGGTGGGAACCTGGCGGGGCTGCCGGGGATCAGCGTGCCGTGCGGTTTGTCGGAGGACCTGCCCGTGGGCCTACAGGTGCTGGCGCCGCAGTGGCGAGAGGACGTGGCGCTGCGCGTAGCGCGGGCGTACGAGGTGGCGAGCGAAATGAAAATCGCGGTCGCGCCGCTGTGAGTGCCTGGGAGGTCGTCATTGGGATGGAGGTCCACGTGCAGCCTCGCACCCGGACAAAGATGTTTTGCGGGTGCGCCGTCGGCCAGCTTGGCGATCCGCCGAACTCCAACGTTTGCGAGATCTGCACCGGGATGCCTGGCGTGCTGCCCGTGATCAACAAGGCGGCGGTCGAGGCGTGTCTCAAGACCGCTCTCGCGCTGAACTGTGAGATCCCGCGCCACACCAAGTTCGACCGCAAGA
>PLYD01000128.1 GCA_003151665.1 Candidatus Dormiibacterota bacterium | reverse complement strand
GGGGTATTTTTCCGACACTGCGAACAGGCTGCGCAGGCTCTGGGTGAGCATATTCTCGGCGGCGCCGATCTTGGTCGGGTCGCCACTGGCGCCGGCCGCGACCGCGCCGGCGCGGGCGTTGGTGACTGCCTCCAGGGTGCCGCGCTCGTGTCCCATGTAGCCCTGGGCCGTCTGGACCAGGTTGGGAATCAGGTCGTGGCGCCGCTTCAGCTCGACGTCGATCTCAGACCAGGCCTCCTGCGTCCGGTTGCGCAGCGTGACCAGCCCGTTGTAGGTGAGGACGAGCCAGATGACGACGAGGACGACGATGACAGCGACGATCCAGCCCATTAAAAAGCCATCCTACGCTTGGGCGCGCACTTGCTTACGCGTGGGCGCGCCTTGCCCAACGGGTCTTCTTCAGCATCTTCTTGTGCTTGTGCTTGCGCATCTTTTTGCGCCGCTTCTTGATTACAGAGCCCAATCCAACTCCCAGACGCGCGTGATCTTAAAAGGGGGGTCCCGACCTCGTCAGGCCTCGGGAATCATACCGGAAGNNGCCTAAACTCACGCCGATGTACTTCACCGACGCCCACGAGGAGCTGCGGCTGCACATCCGAAAGTTCCTGGAGAAAGAGGTCAAGCCCCATCTCGAGGAGTGGGAGGAGAGGACCTTCCCTGACTCGATCTTCAAGCGCTTCGGCGAGCTTGGGTTTCTGGGGTTGCGGTACCCACCCGAATATGGCGGCCAGGGCGGGGACTACTTCTCGGCGATCGTGCTCTCAGAGGAGATGGCTCGAGCCGGTTGTGGCGGCCTGGGCATGGCCGTCGCGGTCCAGACCGAGATGGCCACGCCACCAGTGTTCAAGTTCGGCACCGAGGAGCAGAAGCGTCGATGGCTCCTCCCGGCGGTCCGGGGCGAGCAGATCGCCGCGATCGCGATCACCGAGCCCGATGCCGGGTCGGACGTCGCCGGCATCAAGACGACGGCCCGTCGGGAGGGCGATCACTACGTGGTGGACGGCCGCAAGATCTTCATCACCAACGGGGCGCGGTGCCACTGGGCGCTCGTCGTCACCAAGACCGACCGGGAGCGCGGGCATGGCGGCTACAACCTGCTGCTGATCGAGAAGGGCACGCCGGGATTCGAGGTCACCCGGACCCTTGAGAAGCTGGGCATGCACTCCTCCGACACGGCTGAGCTGCTGTTCGAGGGCTGCCGGGTGCCCGTCGCCAACCTCATCGGCGCCGAGGGCGACGGGTTCAAGAACTTGATGTGGGAGCTGCAGGGAGAGCGGATGATCACCGCGGCCGGAGCGATCGCGGGCGCCCAGAACGTCTTTGAGTACACGATGGAGTACGCACGCAACCGGATGGCGTTCGGCCAGCCGATCTCGCAGTTCCAGGTGATCAAGCACAAGCTCGTCGACATGGGCACCAAGATCGCGGCCGTCCAATCGCTCGTCTACCAGACCGCGAAGCAATGGGATTCGGGCGAATACCCGGTGCGGGAGATCTCTCAGTCCAAGCTGCTCGCAACCCAGGTCGCGTGCGAGGTCGCCGACGAGGCCATCCAGATCCTGGGCGGCCACGGCTACATGAGCGAGTTCCCGGTCGAGAGGGCCTGGCGCGATGCTCGCCTGGCGAGGATCGGCGCCGGCACCGACGAGATCATGAAGGAGATCATCGCCAAGACCTACGGCTTGTGAGTACCCCACAAAATCTTCGATTTTGCGGGGGCCCCGTATGAGCGCAGGCGCCGTGCTCTTTGCGGGGTGCGAACCGGAGGTGGCGGCCGGGCCTGACGGACGGATCCTTGCGGTCGGCGCTGGGGCGCGAGCCGCGGCCGGGCGGGGGGCTGAGGTCATCCGGCTTCGCGGAATGGCGCTGCCAGGCCTGGTCGATTCGCACGTTCACCTCGAAGGGCTGGCCGACGATGATCTGACGCTCGACGTGGGCGGTGCGGCCAGTCTCGAGGAGGCTCTGCAGCGCGTCGAAACCTGGGCACTGAAGCTGCCTCCCGATGCATGGGTGGTCGGTGCCGGCTGGTACAACGACCTCTGGCCCAACCCTGCGTTTCCGACGCGGCGCCACCTCGATGGGGCCGCGCGCGGGAGGCCTGTCTACCTCGAGCGAAAGGACGGCCATTCGGCCTGGGTTTCGAGCGCGGCGCTCGAGCTCGCGGGCATCGGCCCGACGAGTGACGATCCCGCTGGAGGGGTGATCGACCGTGACGGGCGACGCCGGCCAACCGGCATCCTGCGCGAGACGGCCATGCACGCGGTCACCGCCATCCTGCCGCGCGCTGCCGACGCGGATTTCGATGCGGCCATGGCGAAAGCGCTGGGCGGGCTGGCCGAGATGGGAATCACGTCGGTTCACTCGATGGACAGGGCTCGCGGATTTGCGTCGCTTCAGCGCCTCCATGCCGCCGGCCGGTTGTCCATCCGCGTCACGTACAACCTCCCGCTCGCCGACCTCCACTACGCCGAGCGGCTGGGCGTTCGCTCGGGCTGGGGCGATGAGTGGCTGCGGATCTGGGGGGTGAAAGCCTTTCTCGATGGATCGCTTGGGAGTCGCACCGCGGAGATGCTCGACGGGTCGGGCACCTCGCGATTGCCTCAAGCCGAGCTGGTCGACATGATCGATCGCTGCGTGCGGGCCGAGCTCAACGTGTGCCTCCACGCGATCGGCGATGGAGCGGTTCGGCGGGCCCTTGACGCGCTGGCTCGAAAGCGGGACGCGTGGCGCCACTGGCGGCCGCGGATCGAGCATGCGCAGTGCGTCCATCCGAAGGACGTGCCGCGGTTTGCGAAGATCGGCGTGATCGCCTCGATGCAGCCGATCCACGCGGTGGCCGACCGGGAGCTAGTCGATCGGTACTGGTCGCAAGTGGCCACGCAGTCGTATGCGTGGGGCGCTTTGGCGCAAGCCGGCGCGATGCTTGCCTTTGGCTCTGATGCGCCGGTGGAGACCGCCGACCCATTGCTGGGCATCGACGCCGCCACCACCTGGCGCCGGCGCGTCGGGTGGCACCCCGAGCTGGCCATCTCGCGCGCCAAAGCCTTGCGCGCCTACACGGTCAACGCCGCGTATGCGGTGGGCATGGAACAACACCAGGGCTCCCTGCGCTTCGGCAAGCTGTGCGACCTGACAGTCGTGGACGAGGACCGCGTGGTGGCGACGATCGTCGGGGGAAAGCTCAGCTGGAGGAGAACGCCTCGCTGAGCTTCGCCGCGGTCTGCGTCAGGTGTTCGTTGATGACCTTCACCTCGCCGAGCACCGGCATGAAGTTGGTGTCGCCGTTCCAGCGCGGCACCACGTGAAGGTGGACGTGGTCGGGCATCCCCGCTCCGGCGATGCGCCCGATATTCGCGCCGACGTTGAAGCCCTCGGGCTTCGATGTCTGCTTAAGGACCGTGATCGTCCGCTTGAGCGCACGCATGAGGTCGGCGGTCTGCGCGTCGTCGAGGTCCTCGAGGTTGCCGACATGGGCCACTGGAGCCACCATGACGTGGCCGGGGTTGTAGGGATATTTATTCAGGAGGACCACCGCGCCATCGGGGCGCCAGACGACGAGCGCAGCGTCCCTGTCGGCAGGGTCCTCGATCACGCGGCAGAACAGGCAGCCGGGTCGCGGTTCGTCGGTGATGTACTCCATGCGCCACGGCGCCCACAGTCGCTCCATTGATCTACGTCCTCTTCTTTGTCGGGGTGACGGCGGTCTGGGGTTGGACCTTCGTGGTCGTCAAGAACGCGATAGCAGAGTATCCGACGCTGCCCTTCCTGCAGCTTCGATTCATCCTGGCATTCCTTGTCATGGCCGTGCTCGTACGGCGTCTGCCCACGCGCAGAGAGCTGCTGGTGGGGCTCGCCGCAGGCAGCGTGCTGGCGATCGCCTACCTCATGCAGACCCTGGGGCTCAGCCTGATCTCGCCTGGGAATGCGGGCCTCATCACGGGCCTGTTGGTCCTGTTCACGCCGCTTCTCGACCGCGTGTTTGGGGTGCCTCTGAAGCGGCGGACCATCGTCGCCGTGATCGTCGCCGTGATCGGCATCGGGATGCTGACTGGAGGACCGTCGGGTTTCGGGCTTGGCGACGTGCTGGTGATCGTTTGCGCCGTGCTGTTCGCGCTGCACATCGTGCTGTTGAGCCGCTGGTCGCCTCGCCTATCGGCGGCGCCGCTGGCGATGGTGCAGATGGGCGCTTGCGCGTTGATCTTCAGCGCCGGGGGGACCCCGAGTTTGCGAATGCCGAGCACCGACGTGTGGATCGCGATCGTGATCACGGGGGTGTTCGCCTCGGCGCTCGCCTTCTACATCCAGACGTGGGCTCAGGCTCATATCGACGCGAGCCGCACGGCGCTGATCATCGCCATGGAGCCGGGCTGGGCGGTCGCCGCCGCGGTGGTGCTGGCGGGCCAGAGATTTGGGTTTCTGCAGGCCGCGGGCGCGGCGTTGGTGCTGGCCGCGATAGTGGGCCACGAACTCGCGCCTCTAAAATTCAAGACTGCTGAACATGAGCCCATCGAGACATAGCGGATACGTACCCCAGGACATCGAGCCCAAGTGGCAGAAGTTGTGGGCCGACCACGGGGTGTTGAAGGCGGCTGACGACTCGCCAAAGCCGAAGTTCTACAACCTGGTCATGTTTCCCTACCCGTCCGGGCCCTTGCACATGGGGCATATGCGCAACTACGTGATCGGCGACGTCCTGTCGCGCTTCAAGCGCATGCAAGGCTTCGAGGTTCTCAACCCGATGGGGTGGGATGCGTTCGGCCTCCCCGCCGAGAACGACGCGATCAAGCGTGGGGGTGGGGTTCATCCCGAGGACTGGACCCGCGGCAATATCGCGATCGCCAAACGCCAGCTGGGCGTCATGGGCGTGCTGTACGACTGGGATCGCGAGGTCGCAACCTGCGATCCGTCCTACTACCGCTGGACCCAGGAGCTTTTTCTGCTGTTCCATGAACGAGGGTTGGCGCACCGGATGATGTCCCCGGTCAACTGGTGCCCGGTGGACAAGACGGTTCTCGCCAACGAGCAGGTGATCAATGGTCGCTGCTGGAGGCATCCGGACGTCGAGGTCGAGAAGAGGGACCTCGAGCAGTGGTTTCTGCGCATCACCCAGTACGCGGACCGACTTCTCGACGATCTCTCGCTGCTCGATCATTGGCCCGAGAGGGTGCGCGTCATGCAGGCCAACTGGATCGGCCGAAGTGAGGGCGTCGAGGTTGAATTTCCAATCGACGGTCACCCAGGTGAGTCAATGCGGATTTACACGACTCGACCGGACACCCTCTTCGGTGTGACCTTCATGGTGCTGGCGCCTGAGCACCCACTCGTAGAAAAGCTGACGGTCGAGTCGCGGCGCAACGCCGTGCGGGAGGTCGTTCAGGCGTCGCGCCGGGAACGAGAGATCGACCGCATGTCGAGCGAGGTCAAGCGGCTTGGCGCTCCAACAGGTGCGTTTGCCGTGAATCCGCTGAACGGCGAAAAGGTGGCGATTTGGGTGGGCGACTACGTATTGATCACCTACGGCACTGGCGCGATCATGGCGGTCCCCGGCCACGACCAAAGAGATTTCGAGTTCGCGAGTCAGTTCAGTTTGCCTGTCCGGGAGGTGATCGCGCCGCCGACCGGCCCGCAGCGGGATCTTGATCGCGCTTACACCGATCACGGGGTGCTGGTCAACAGCGGTCCGTTCGATGGTCTCGACAACAAGACTGGCGCTCAACGTATCGCGGACTTCATCGAACAAAAGGGCATTGGCAAGCGGTCGGTCAAGTACCGGCTCCGGGACTGGTTGATATCACGACAGCGTTACTGGGGATGCCCGATCCCCGTCGTGCATTGCGAGGTCGACGGAATCGTCGCGGTTCCGCGGGAGGACCTTCCAGTTCTGCTCCCACGCGAATACAAACCGCTTGCTGACAACGCTGATTTCTGGCGGGTCAGGTGCCCGAAGTGTGGGCGAGAAGCCCGCCGCGAAACAGACACGATGGACACTTTCATTGACTCCGCGTGGTATTTCCTGCGGTACACGTCCGCTCATGACAAAACGCAACCATTCGACCCCGAGCTCGCGAACCACTGGATGCCCGTCGACCAATACACAGGTGGTATTGAGCACGCGATCCTCCATCTGCTCTACTCGCGCTTCTTTCAGAAGGTGTTGCATGACGCCGGGCGGGTCGACGCGATCGAACCATTCACCCGG
>PLYD01000130.1 GCA_003151665.1 Candidatus Dormiibacterota bacterium | reverse complement strand
GGCAGCACCGCTACCGCAAGCTGCTCGTTGCTCCCACCAGCTTGCGCACCGGGATCAAGCAGCTGATTGAAGGCCAGGCTGTGGTCGGCGGCCGCATCGTCATCAAGGTCAACAACCTTGTCGACCCTGAGATGATCGATTCGCTCTATGCGGCGTCTTCGGCGGGCGCGCAGATCGACCTGATCGTCCGAAGCATGTGCTCGCTTCGGCCGGGTGTCCCCGGACTGTCGGAGCGCATCAGGGTTCGGTCCATCGTCGGCCGGTTCCTCGAGCACTCCCGGATCTTCGCGTTCGGTGGCGCGCAGCCTGAGTACTACCTCGGGTCCTCGGACCTGATGCCGCGCAACCTCGACCGTCGCGTCGAGGCGGTGGTGCCGGTCACCGACCCGAAGCTTTCTTTACGGCTGTCGCAGATCTTCGAGATATTGCTTGCTGACGACGTCCTGGCCTGGAGCCTGGGTCCAGACGGCGTGTGGCATCGCGTGCCCAACATCCACGGGCTCAACTCCCACAAGCGTTTCCAGGAGCTGGCGCTTGAAAGCGCTCGCAGCAACGCGGTCAACGGCGTCGCGAACGGCGTCGTCAACGGGGTCGTCACCACCGTCCCGCATGCTCGAGCGTGAGGTAAAGCTCGGGGCAGGACCCGCGTTTCACCTCCCCGACCTGAACGGGGTAGTGGACGGCGTGACCATCACGGCGCCTGAGGCGGTCCGCCTCGAAACCGTCTACTTCGACACCGCCGATCTGCGGCTGGCGCGCTGGGGAGTGTCGCTGCGCCATCGCCGCGGCGAGGGCTGGACGCTGAAGCTGCCCCCGATCCGTGCCACGTCCGACGGCCAGGCGGCTCTTCTGCTCGAGCGCGACGAGCTCACCTTCCAGGGCGGCGCCACAAAACCGCCGCCGGCGGCCGTGGCCATCGTCCGTGCTTACGTGCGCACCGCCGAGCTGATCCCTGTCGCACGCCTGTCGACGGTGCGCCGCCGGGTCCGCCTGCTTGACGCGGCGGGCGCGCGGCTGGCCGAGGTCGTGGATGACGAGGTGTCGGTGCGCGACGGCCGCCGCGTGGCCGCCCGGTTCCGCGAGATCGAAGTCGAGGTCGCCGGCGACGCCGACGGCATCGTGGCCCCGCTGGTGGCGCGGCTGCGTGGCGCGGGCGCCGGGGCGCCGGATCCGACGCCGAAGCACATCAGGGCTCTAGGTCCCCGAGCGATGGAACCGCCGGAGGTGGCGCCACTGGTCGTCGAGGCGGAATCCCCGGCGCGGGACGTCATCCGCAGCGTGATCGCGCAGTCGGTTGCCGCGCTTCTCTATCACGACCCGCTCGTGCGGACGAGCGGGGACCCGGAGGCGGTGCACCAGGCGCGCGTGGCGACCCGCAAGCTGAGGTCGCACCTCAGGACTTTCGGACCTCTGCTGGACCAGGAGTGGAGCGACCCCCTGCGAACGGAGCTGGGGTGGGTGGCGTTGAGCCTGGGCGCCGTGCGCGACCAGGAGGTGCTGCTCGAGAGGTTGCGAGAACGGGCGAAATCCTTGCCCGCCAACGACTTGCGCTCGGCGCTGGGCGTTCTCCATCTCCTCGAGGTGGATATCGAAGGGCTGCGTAAGAAGCTCCTCGCGGATCTGGACTCGCCGCGCTACGTCGACCTGCTCGAGCGTCTGGTCGCTGCCGCGCACGCGCCGGCTACGCTCCCGGAAGCTGATGAGCCCGCCGGGACCGTGCTGCCCAAGCTGGCCACCGCTCCATGGAGGCGGCTGCGGTCCGCCGTCAAGAATCTCGCGGATTCTCCAGCGGACGTGGACCTTCACCGCATTCGCATCCTGGCCAAGCGCGCGCGCTATGCGGCTGAGGCGGTCGCGCCGGTGGTCGGCGCCGGCGCGGTTTCGTTTGCCCGGAATGCCGCCAAGCTCCAGACGATTCTGGGCGAGCACCAGGACAGCGTCACCGCGCAGGCATGGCTTCGAGGCACGCGCATCGGCGGGCGACGCGCGTTCGTCGCTGGCGAGCTCATCGCCATGGAGCACGTCGCGGCCGAGGATGCGCGTAAGAAGTGGCCGAAAGTCTGGAAATCCCTGGACCGCAAGGCTTTACGTGATTGGATGCCCGCCAAGTAAATGCCTACCCTGTATTTCGTGCGGCACGCCAAGGCTGCGAGTCGAACACGTTGGGAGGGCAACGATCGCGAGCGTCCTCTGAGCAAGAGCGGACGCAAGCAGGCCGAGGAGCTCGCTACGGTGCTGGGGGCCAACCCTATCGCGGCGATATGGACGAGCCCTTACCTTCGATGCGTGCAGACCGTCGAGCCGCTCGCGAAGGCTCGAAAGCTCAAGGTGCAGGAGACGCGGCTGCTTGCCGAGGGCGCGAGGTTGAAAGGGGCCTATCGATTCATCGAGGACCCTGAAATCGACGACACGGTGCTCTGCACGCACGGAGACGTAATCCTTGAATTGCTCGATGACTTGATCCGGCGCCGCATCATGAAGTCATCGCAAGTGGCCCTTGACAAGGGCGCGACGTGGGTGGTCGACGTCGAGGACGGCTTGCCGGTCGGCGCTCGCTACATTCCCGCGCCGTGACCGCGTTGGGGACGGCGATGCGCGCGGCGCTCCTCGAGGCGGCCGACCCCGAGCGCGCGCCGCGGATGCAGGCTTACATGAAGTCGGAGATGCCTTATCGAGGCATCGCGGCGCCGGACATGCGCGAAATCTCCAAGCGCGTCTTTGCGAACCACCCACTGAAGAGCTGCGAAGAATGGGGCGCAGCGGTGTTGGAGCTGTGGCGTGAAGCGCAGTTTCGTGAGGAGCGCTACGCCGCGATCGAGCTGCTGGGCGATCGGCGACACCGGGATTGCAGGACGCCCGATGCTCTCCCCATGTACGAAGAGATCATTACCACCGGTGCCTGGTGGGACTACGTTGACGCGGTCGCCGGGCACGTCGGCAACCTGCTTCGGGCGCATCCTGGGCAGGTGCGGCCCGCGATGCGTGCGTGGAGCACTGACAAGGACATGTGGAAGCGGCGCGTCTCGATCATCTGTCAGGTCTCGTTCAAGAAGGACACCGACCGAGACCTGCTGTATGCCAACATCGAGCCCAACCTTGCGGATCGCAACTTCTTCATCCGCA
>PLYD01000190.1 GCA_003151665.1 Candidatus Dormiibacterota bacterium | reverse complement strand
ATGTACGAGATCTCCTTCAGCTTGATCGCCCCTTCCAACGCGATTGGGTAGCCGAGCCCCCGGCCCGTGTACATGAAGTTGCGGTAGCGGCTGTACTTCTTGGCGAGCTCGGCGATCTCCTTTTCGCGGGCGACGACCGCCTCCACCTGGTCTGGGAGAGCGCGCAAAGAAGCGACGAGCTCATGGCGGCGCTCCAGCGACACCCGGCTGTGGACTTTCGCCAGGCGCAGGCCGAGCAGATAAAGACTGATGAGGTGCGCGAGCAACGTCTTTGTCGACGCCACACCGATCTCAGGACCGGAGTGCAGGTAGATGGCGCCGTCAGCGTCGCGCGCCGCGGAGCTGGCGACGACGTTAGTAACCGCAACTGTCCGTGCCCCGCGCTGTTTCGCCTGGTGCAGCCCGACCAGGGTGTCGGCGGTCTCACCTGACTGCGTGATCACCACTGCCAGCGAGCCATCCTCAGAAAATGTCGGCCGGCGATAGCGGAACTCCGATGCATCCATCGCCTTGGCGGGAATACCTGCCCAATCCTCGATGACGTACTCCCCAACCATCGCCGCGTGAAGCGACGTGCCCATGCCAAGCAACAGGACCTCGCGATATCGGCGCATCTCGTCGTCGGGAACGTCGAACTCGCGGAACGTGACGATGCCGTCGTCGGTCAGCCTTCCACGCATCGCGTTGGCCACCGCCTCAGACGATTCGTGAATCTCCTTCAGCATAAAATGTGGGTAGCCGCCCTTCTGCGCCTGGCTCAGATCCCAATCGACGTGGATGAGCTTGGGCTGGACGCTGACGCCATCGAGCGTTGAGACCTGCGCGCCGAGCGGAGTGACCGCCACGACCTCACCCTCGCCGAGCACGAGCACGCGCTTGGTGTAGGGAATGATCGCCGTGATGTCGGACGCAATGTAGTACTCCTTGTCGCCGAGTCCAACCACCAGCGGCGCGTTGAGCCGCGCGCCGATGAGGAGCTCCGGGTCGTCGGTCGAGAACATCGCAAGCGCGTAAGCGCCTCGGATGCGCTTCAAGGCCGCGCGGACAGCGCTGAGGAAGTCCCCTTTGTAGTTGGCTTCGATGAGGTGAGGAACGACCTCGGTGTCGGTGTCGGATGTGAACTCGTGGCCCGCTGCTTGCAGCTCGGCCTTCAGCTCGGCGAAGTTTTCGATGATGCCGTTGTGGACGACGAAGATCCGGTGGTGGCAGTCGGTGTGCGGGTGGGCGTTGACATAGGTCGGCTTCCCGTGGGTCGCCCAGCGCGTGTGGCCGATCCCCAGCTTGCCAGTCGGCATGTTGGCCTTGAGCTTCTCGATCAGCATGTCCACCTTGGCCTCTGACTTGGTGATGCTCGTGTGGTTGGCCTTGCCTGCGGTCGGCATCTCGAGCACGGCGACGCCGGCCGAGTCGTAGCCGCGGTACTCGAGGCGCTTCAGGCTCTCCATCAGGATCGGAGTCGCCTCCTGGTCGCCGAGGTAGCCGATGATTCCGCACATATCTACAGAACTCCTACCCGGGGATTATTTCGACGCATTCCAAGGTGCAACGGACCCGGCTGGTTTCAGGTTACAGAAGGTGCCTAAGGTGAAGGTGTGGGAGAAGGTGTGGGCGAAGGCTGGGCCGTGGGGAAGCGCGAGATCGTGTACGTCACGCGGACTGTCTGTTGGGCCCCGCTGACGCCTGCCGCATAAGGGACCGTCACAGTGACCGCGAAAGTTGAGGTGTGGCCGCTCAGGTCGGCCCCGGGCAGGATCACGCTTGTGACGTTGAGGAGGATGTCGGCCCGACCGCTGACCACGACAAAGATCGGGTTAAAGGAGATACCGGTGAGGTTGTAGCCGGCGGGCGGTTGGTGTATCGGTGGCGCCACCACAAACACCACCTGCTTTCTGGTCGTGGAGGTCGTGGCCAGCACCACGACCCCTACCGACGGCTGGTCCAACCCCGACGGTGGGACTGTTTTCGCGAAGTTCGTGCTGTCTACAGGCGTGCCGCCCTGGACCAGGGTAACCGGCAAGTTGCTGAAGTTGATTTTTTCGCCTCCGATCGGCGCGTTGACATCCACATATGCCTTCAAGTTGGGTATGCCGCGGCTGTCGGTCTCCCAGCTGACAGGGCCGTCGAAATTCACGACACATGACGTCGATGGGCACTCCGCCTGCGACTTTGTCACCACCCACCCGTTGGCCGCACCCGGCGGCCGCACCTGAACCGGGAGAGCGACCGTAGCCCGATGATCGATGTCAAGTGCAAACGGGATCGACGGGGTCTGAACGGTGACGTCTGAGGATACCGGCGTGACGATGAGGTTCACCTTCACTGCCGGACCTGGCTTGACCTTCGTCAGGTCGAAGCTGGCGGTCAGGCTGCTCGCGGTTACGGACTGGAGGGCGTCTGCCAGGCCGTTGACCCTGACAGTCACCTTCGTCGGTGCGTTGATGACGACCAGGTTGTCAGCCAAGTTGTTGTACTGAATTGTGTTGATTGTCAACGTCTTGAAGGTGGACGGGTTCTGCGCGAAAGCGACAGCTCCTAACATCAAAACTGAAAGCCCAATCGCGAGCAGCTTGAGACGCCAGCTTTCTGTGACCCAGCTCACTTTCGCCGGCCCAGGAATCCGTTCCCGTTCGATGCTGGCCCCGGAACCTTGATGCTGACGACGCGACGAAGACCGTCGCCATCCAGATTCCGCATGATCTTGCCTTCTTCTACCACCGATATTGCACCCGTCTCTTCAGACACTACGAGCACGAGCGCGTCAGATGCCAGCGATAGGCCGAGCGCCGCGCGATGTCGAGTGCCCAACCGTTCTCTCACCAAGCCCTCTTCGGGCAGGGGCAAGAGGCATCCGGCGGCGATGATCCGGTTGCCGCGCACAATGACGGCTCCATCGTGCAGCGGCGAGTTTGGATAGAAGATGGACTGGAGAAACTCGGCCGAGATCTCGCCATTGATCTTCACACCGGTGGCCGCATAGTCCTCCAGTCCGACGTCCCGTTCGAAGGCGATGAGGGCCCCGATTTTGCGGGCGCTCAAGCGCTCGACCGCGCGGATCGACTCCGAGATGGCCTGGCTGTAAAGGCTCGTGCTGTAGGCGGAGAGGGGCCGGCCAAGCGTTCCGAGGCGGCCGATCTGGTCCAGCGCTCGTCTCAGCTCGGGCTGGAACATGACGATGACGCCAATCAGGATGAAGAAGCCGGCATTCTTGAAGAGCCAGCTCAACAAGACGAGGTTCAGCTGGGTGGCCAGCACGCCCACCACTGCAAGAAGGACGAGGCCGACCAGGATCTGGGTGCCCTGCGTGCCCCGCAGCAGGCGCAGCAGCTGATACACGACAAACGCGACTACGGCCACGTCGATCACCTCGACCCAGCCGAGGTGATGGACCACCTCGTTTAGCTGCCGCAGGAAATCCGTTATCGCCGTCACTGTGCAGCTCCGAAAAGCTGGGCCATCAGCGCCATCTGGGCGTACAGGCGGTTGGCTGCCTGCTGGAAGACGACCGACCGCGGGCCGTCAATGACCTCGTCGGTCACCTCCTCACCCCGGTGGGCCGGAAGGCAATGCATGAATACAGCGCCCGGCGTCGCGTCCATCAGCGCCTGGTTGACCTGGTAGCCGGCAAACGTCTTGCGCCTCACCTCTCGCTCGCTTTCCTGCCCCATCGAGGCCCACACGT
>PLYD01000059.1:7677-10537 GCA_003151665.1 Candidatus Dormiibacterota bacterium | reverse complement strand
GCAAGCCACCCGCGCCACCAGCACTTGCAGCGCGGCGAATGAAGTACAGCACTGCGACCACGATCAATAGGGTCGGCCCGAAGCTCAGGAGCAACGTCAGCCAGAGCGGAGGTGGAGGGTTCTCGGGCTTGGCGTTGATGGTGACCCCGTGCTGCTCCAGAAGAGGCTCCAGGCTGTCATCGGCGAATGAGGGCCGCTGCGTGGAGAAGTGCGTCGCGCTGACCGTGCTGCTGGGCGACTCCTTGACCGGAGTTTTGGTGACTCCGGTGATTGCATCGCCGGTTGTAGTCACGCTGATCACGTTGCCGGCGGCAACCTGCTGCTTGAATACGTCATACGGCAGGGTCACGGTGGTTGGTTGCGCCGGCGCAAACAGCACGTTTGTCACGAAGATATTGATCAGCAGGAGTAAGCCGAGGGTGATCCAAAGGCGTCTCGAGCGGAATGGGTTCTGTAGCACAGGCGCGGGCGTTTTCTGCTGCGCAGGCTTGGAGGCTCTTGGCGGACCGGCGGCGGTGGGCGGCGAGCTAGACATCAGGTGGCGCCAATCAGCGTAGGACAACAAGGTCTCTTATCGAGAGCACACCGCCAAACGCTCACCACAGCACGATGCTCGCACGTCTGCTAATTCGTCTGCATACGGTTGGTCCTGCCAGCATGGAATGTGAAGCTCGCAACCCACTGGATTGAAAGTGCATGCTCTTTACATGGTGTCGATTCCTTTCCACGACCGGACCAACCTCGGCGGTGGATTGGGAGCTTTCGTTCTGCTGGGAACACTCATCCTGCTGACCGTGTCCTCGTGCGATCCTCTGGCTGGAACCGGACCCGGCACCGCGCCCGATCCAAAGACCTTCATCCACGTCGATGCAGCGACGCGGACTGCCGTCGTCACCTTGATCGCAGGCCATCCTGCCACCGACATCCAGTTCAACTACGACGGCTACGGAAACGGCGCGTTGGTGCTCACGGTCCCTACGGAGTGGCAGGTGACTATTCAATGCGTCAACCACGGGACGGTGCCCAACTCGTGCGCTGTCGTCGCCGATGGCGAAGCAACTGCCCCGGTTCAGCCCGGTTGGTCCACCTCGAACCCTCGCCGCGGCTTGGATCCCGGCCAGTCAGCCAGCTTCACGTTCACTCCGACGGCGACCGGCAGCTATCGCATCGCATCGCTGGTCGACGGCAACGAGGCCAGCGGCATGTGGGCAGACCTCGAGATCGGCGCCGGTGGTATCCCGAATCTCATTGGTCAGTAGCCACGCTCGTGTTTCACCGAACCGCTTGCGTGCGGAACCACACCGACTAAGCCCGCGCAGGTGCCTCGACGCTGTGCCCGCCTACTGCGAGGTCGATCGCCCGGTGGCTTAATCGGTGGTCGCCGGCCTTGCTGTACGAAATAGGCCCTCTTCCAACAGCCGCCCGCAAGCGGTTTTGGAAAGCGAAGCGTTTACCGTCACAGGCCTTCTGTGAACGGCTGCTGCAGTTCAGTCGCTAGCGCGAAACCGCCTGGAGGGAGTGCGCAACATTTGTAATGCAGCGAAACACCGAATTTTGCTGACAGCGGCCCAGTCCGGGTGCCACATTTCGTCGCGCCACTGATGAATGAAGGTTCCCCGCCGCTCGAGGGTGAAGACATTGGAACCACCCGTACTGAAGATGCCCGCCATTGGATGAGCATCTATGTCGATCTCCTCGAATTCAAACGGGGACTCCTCGATCGGGTCAGGCGCGATGTAGCCAAGCTGGAGCCAATCGCGCAGAGGGCAGCACAGGCGGACCTCAAGATCATCGAGAGCCAGATGGACGGCTACCAGAAACGGCTCGAGATTTGGACACGACGCGTTTGGGATCTCCTCGGCCTGTGGCTGGATCCAGAAGGGCGAATGATTCGCTATAAGGGTGGGGAGGCTACGCTCACCGCGCGGGAGTTTCAGCTCCTCCAATTCCTGCTTGATCATCCGAACCGCTATTTCACCGTCAACCAGATCCTGAGCCAGGCCTGGGCCGGGCCCGCCCCCTTACCGGAAGAGGTCCGCAACTATGTCCGGCGCGTGCAAATGATCGTTGCGGAATTGGAAATCCCGTGCGATCTCATCGACCAGGCGGGTCGCGGCTATTCCCTGGAGCTCCCCGTCGACAATTAGCGATCGGTTGACGCGACCGCATAATTTGAGCGCCGGCCATGAACCGCAATAGGGAGTGCAATGGGAAAGAGAAAGACTCGGCCGCGGCAGCGAGCCAAACTGCCCCGCATCTTGGTCGTCGATGCTAACGCCGGTTACCGGTCCGTCATTTCGCATGTGGTCGAGCTGGCGGGAGGGGAATTTGAGGGTGTCGCTGAGTTTGACGCAGCGAAGCGTCAGCTTGAGAGGCCCCGGAAGTTCGACCTGGTCATTCTCGGCATGAGCGCCGACTCCCGCGTAACCCCCAAGCAACTCGGTGAGTTGAGGGCTTCGGCTCGGTCCCCTTTCATCTTGCTCGATGAGTCGTCCGACGATGCCGGAGCAACCCTCGAAACCTACGAAGCGGGTGCAACCCAAGTTCTGCCAAAGCCTTTCGTCCCGGACGCTCTGATCGGGGCGATCAAGTCGGTGCTTCGCGGTCCGGACGTCGCCTCAGTGGTGTCGATCGCCACCAAAATCGAATTGGGCGGCCTCGTCTTTGACGCGAAGCAGCGAACGGTTAAGAGCGATGCGGCCACAGCCTCCTTGACGAAGCGCGAGTGGCAGCTGCTCTCATTTTTGCTGGCCAATCCGAGTCAGTTCTTCGCCGCCGAGGACGTGGCTCTGCCGGCCTGGGGCCCCGAAGCGTCGATCGAGCAGTTCCGGACCTACGTGGCGCGGCTTCGGCAAAAGCT
>PLYD01000059.1:0-7670 GCA_003151665.1 Candidatus Dormiibacterota bacterium | reverse complement strand
GGCACGTTGGTCAGCTCGACCTCGCGGCGGGCCTCCTCCGACTGGGTGAGCATCAATTGGCGGATGCGGACGAGCACCTTTTCCTCCATAGCTAGGATCTCGGTATAAATCTGCCTCCAGTAGAGCGCTTGCTTGAGCGTCGCCTGTTCTGGAGCACCCTCACCATCCATTGGTTGGGTCCAATCGCCGCCGCGTATGGCCGCATCGACGTCCGGCCGTCCGCTCTTGGGCTGGACCTTCCTCATTCCCCACAATTACGGTGCCTGGCATAAAAAGATCAGCAATATTCCCTGGCGGTAACAGCGAGCTCTCGCGGGTCAGGCGGTTGCGCTCAGCCTTTGGCCTTGGCAGGCTCGCTCGTAACCAGCTCTTCTAGCCTCGTAGCTATCTCATCGAGCATTTGGCGGACATATTCATTGGCGACTCCCCGTACAGCCTCGGTCGGCGCCTGCGTGCCGACCAGAGCGCGATCCGCCGTACCCTGAAGAATGACCTTGGTACGGCCGCGCGCAGGGGCCTCGATGAACTCAAGCGTGCCCGTGACCTTAGGTTTGAAGCGCTCTATTGGGGACTCCAGCTGGAAGCTGCAGGAAGCGGACCTCTTTGACGACCGAATCTGTCCGATCCGCACGACCAACCGGTCTGGGCAGGTGCCAGTGAACGCGAGCTCGGCAGTGGAGGCACGGCCTTGGGGCCCCCGCCAGAGTCCCCCCTGCAGCAAGCCGGCAACCGACTCTGGGCCGATGAAAACAACGCTCTGTGCGTGAACTCCCTGGATCACTGACGCGGTTTCCCATACATCTGAATCTTGCGATATTGTAGCAAACGCACCAGCGAACATCCGCAGTAGTTTAGAATCTTCAAAGATATGCCAGGTTCATTGCAAAGCTTTAAGGCCGAGCTGTTCAAGGCCCTCGCACACCCGGCCAGAATCCGCATCCTCGAGCTTCTCCGCGACGGCGAGAAGAGCGTCACCCAGATGCAGCTGGCACTGTCGGCCGAGGGCTCGTCGGTTTCTCAACAGCTCGCCATCCTGCGGATGAAGAACCTGGTCGACACCCGTAGGAAGGGCAATGTCATTTTTTACCGACTTCGCGATCGTCAGGTCAACAAGCTGCTGGATGTNNGGGCCGATTGGCTCGAAGACGGCGGTGAAATGGCGCAGCGCGGCCGGTTCGGACACGATCCGGTAGCCTCCGATCGCCGCCCGGTTCCGGGCCAGGAATTGCGCCACCTCGATCACGTAGTCGACGTGGCTCTGGGTGTAGACGCGCCTCGGCAGGGCCAGGCGCACGAGGTCCTTGTCCGCAGGAACCTGTTTCCCCGTCTGGGGATCGGTATGGCCGAACATGACGCTCCCCACCTCGATCGAGCGCACGCCTCCTTCGACATAGAGTGCACAGCTCAACGCCTGGCCTGGCAGGAGCTCGGGCGGCACATGCGGCAGCATCGCGCGCGCGTCGACATATACGGCGTGGCCGCCTGGCGGTTCGACAATCGGCATGCCAGCGTTACGGATCCCCGCGCCGAGATACTCCGCGCTGCGCAGCCGGTAGCGAAGGTAGTCCTCATGTAGGACTTCCTCGAGACCCTGGGCGATCGCTTCCAGATCCCGCCCCGCAAGACCGCCGTAAGTCGTGAAGCCTTCAGTCAGGATCAGGAGCTGCCGGGCGTTGTCGGCCCAGTTGTCGTTGTTCAACGCGAGAAAGCCGCCAATGTTGGCGATCCCGTCCTTCTTCGCACTCATCAAGCAACCGTCGGCGTAAGAGAACTGTTCGCGGGCAATCTCTCGAGGCGTCCTGCCGGCATTCCCCGGCTCGCGCATCTTTATGAACATCGCGTTCTCAGCGAAGCGGGCGGCGTCGAGTATCAGCGGAACCCCGTGCTGGTTGAGCAGCGCCCGCGCATCGCGGAGATTGCGCAGCGACACCGGCTGCCCTCCACCGGTGTTGTCGGTCAGCGTGATGATGCACATGGGTACTTGTCGAGCTCGAGCCTGAAGCAGGGATTCCAACCGCTTCAGGTCGATGTTGCCCTTGAATGGCGCCGGCTGCGATGGGTCGGCTGCCTCCTCGCAGGGGAGATCGAGAGCCTCAGCCCCGGTGACTTCGATGTTCGCCCGAGTGGTGTCGAAGTGATGGTTGCCTGGGATGACCTTGCCGGGTCCAGATGTGACGGAGAACAGTATCCTTTCAGCCGCCCTGCCCTGATGGGTCGGTATGACGTGCTTGAATCCCGTCAGCTCCTTGATCGCATTCTCGAAACGGAAGAAGCTGCTGGAGCCCGCATAGGCCTCGTCGCCGCGCATCATCCCCGCCCACTGCTCGGAGCTCATGGCGCCGGTGCCGGAGTCGGTCAGGAGGTCGATGAGCACGTTGTCAGAGGCGAGTCGGAAGAGGTTGTAGCCCGCCTCCTTCAAGAAGGTGGCCCGCTGGTCGCGGGAGGTCATCCGTATGGGTTCGACCGTCTTGATCTTGAACGGCTCGATGATCGTGTGAAACGAGTCGGGCCTGGTCATTTCGTCGCCACGGGATTGCACGTTATTTGGTCTGCGCGAGCCGCGCGCCGATCCGCTCGAGAAAGTCTTTGACGGTCACCTCGGCGACCCGGTGAAACAGAGCCCGGTCGGCGATCTTCCCGATGAGCCCGAGAGGTGGCTGGTAGTCGGCGCTGAGGCCCAGGAGAGTTCTGGCGGCGCCCAGCGCGGCGACCTCCAACACCCCGTCCAGAGTCGGGAACAGTCCGGCCTCGGTCGCGGATCGCCAGCGGATGGGCAAGAACATCAGCCCCGTCGTGGCCTTGGGTGCACCGATTTCTACGGTGATTTGCCTGCCGATTCGGCGTTTGCCCAGGTTGAATCCCAGCTCGGAGAGAAGTTTCTCCCCCGCCCCGTTCGCACCCCTGGCCATGTCAGGTAGCCAGTTTTCGACACCGGCCGCCATCTCAACCTCGACCTCCTCGATCGGGCGTGCCACATCCACATAAGATCGCAAAAACACTTTGGATCAGATGCTGGGGTCGATGGTTGCCGCCAGGGAGGGCCAAGGGTCCCCACGCTTGTGAGGCTTTCGGCCCTCGGCGCCGAAGGGATGGGATGTTAAGCATGGACGTGAGATGGGTCACACGCCCGCGGAAGATGATCGGTCGTTAGGGCGTGCCGGGGCCAGAGCATCCTCGCCGGGAGTGCTCGAGCTCACCGAGGAAGACTGCTGGCGATATCTTCAGGTTCACCAACTTGGCAGGTTGGCGATCGTGATCGGCGGCCGTCCCCAAATATTTCCCGTCAATTACTCGGTGGGTGAGAAAGCGATCGTCTTCCGTACCGAATCGGGCAGCAAGCTGGCGCACGGCCCGGGATCCGTGGCTTGCTTCGAGATCGATGGCTACGATCCGCACACGCGTGAAGGATGGAGCGTGACTGCGGTCGGTCAGCTCGAGGAGATCACCAACGCTGAAGACGCTCGCAGCCGGGCACTACGCCAGCTCCGGTTGGATTCACTCGCGCCCGGCGCCAGGCTGCACTGGATTGCCCTGAATGCTGAAAAGGTGACAGGCCGTCACTTCGCCGCCGGCTGGCTCATCCCGGGCGTTTTCCTCGGTTAGACCAACGCATCAAGAAAGGCGGCAGCAGTTAGGTATGGGTCCAGCTGCAAGGCCGACGCAGACATGGTGAAGGGGGTCCTCCTACGAGCATCCCAAAGCGGCCGGGTCCGCGGCTGGCTCGGCCGCTCGGCAATGGCCCGCCGTGCGGTTTCTCGCTTCATGCCGGGCGAAGGCCTGGACGATGCGCTCGCGGCCGCGACGGGGATGGCTGACCGCGGCATTTCCACTCTGTTGACGCTGCTCGGCGAGGACGTCACCGATCAGGAGCAGGCGGATGAGGTCACCCGCCATTACCTGGACGCATTGACGGCCATCTCCCATCGGCACCTGCCGACCCATCCATCGGTCAAGCTCACGCAACTGGGTCTGGGCGTCAACAACGCACTCCTGGACGTAAACCTCGACAGGTTGGCCGGCGCGGCGGCAGAGGTCGAGCGACTTATCTGGATCGATATGGAGGGGAGCGCCTCAACTGCCGAGACGCTGGAGGCTTACCGCCGGCTGCGTGAGCGGCACGACAATGTCGGCCTCTGCCTGCAGGCCTACCTGCGCCGGACTCCCTCCGATCTGCAGAGCCTTGTGCTGCTGCAGCCGCGGATCAGGCTGGTCAAAGGCGCGTACAAGGAACCCGCAGCGATCGCGTTCCAATCACGAAGCGAAGTGTCGAGTGCCTACAGGCTGATCGCGCTGCAACTGCTTGAAGAAGCCGGGCACGGCCACCCGCCGCCCACGCTCGCGACGCACGACGTCGAGCTTCTGAGGTCGATCCTGGCCACCGCCGAGGTCGCCCGCGACCGCTACGAGATCGCCATGTTGTACGGCATCCGCAACGCCGACTTGTCGGCGCTGGTCGCCGAGGGGCACCGGGGGGCCGTTCTGATCAGCTATGGCTCGGAGTGGGCCGCGTGGTACCTGCGCCGGCTCGCCGAGAGACCAGCCAACCTCATGTTTGGGATCACCGCCGCTCTCAGGAGGTGACCGCGGCGAGCGCCTCCTTCCAGAGCCGCCGCACCTGATCCCACTCGTCCGCACTCAGCACGTCCGTGGCCATCGGGAAGAGAACGCTTTCCTCCTTTTCTATATGTGGCGGCAGCAGGCGCGCGATCGAGTCGCCGGCGTCGCACACTTTCTCCTCCCAACCGTCACCATGGCCGGCTTCGAGGGCCGCAACCGCCTCCTCGAACTGGAGCTCGAGCTGGCGGAAGATCGCGTGTTCCTCCATCAGCATCGCGATCGGACCCGACGCGCTGTCGATATGCCTGCCCAACACCGGGAAGAGCGCTTGCTCTTCTTCGCGAAAGTGGCTCAGGACCTCTCCTTGTATCTCACGTCGTAGCTCACGGAGGTCGTCGAGGACACCCGCTCCATTCACGCCCTCGCGCCGCACTCGACCCACGCCGGCCGCCAGCTTGACCAGCATCGCCTCGGCGCCACGATGCTGCCGCAATAGCTCTTCCATGATCGATTCCACGTCGTCAACCCCCACTTGTCAGGTTCAAGGCATTGTCAAGCCACCGTTGACGCTCAGGGTCTGACCAGTGATGTAGGCCGCATCGGACGACGCGAAGAAACAGATGGCCGCCGCGACCTCTTCAGGAACCCCGGTACGCCGAAGAGGAATGGAGCGGACGATCGCGGCGATCAACTTCTCGTTACCCTCGACTATCCCGGCGAGAAGCGGTGTGTCAACCAGGCCCGGCGCCACGCAGTTGACGTTGATCCCGTAGCGGGCAACCTCGCGAGCCAGGCCCTTGGTGAACGCTATGACTGCGCCCTTGGCACCTGAGTAGACGACCTCGCCGCTCGATCCCACCCGGCCGGCGTCGGAGGCGACCGTGACGATCTTACCTCCGCCCCGCTCCCTCATATAAGGAAGAGCGGCGTGACAGGTGGCCAGGTGACCGCGGTAGTTGATGGCGATGACACGGTCCCAGAGCTCCTCGTCGGTGTCGGCGAACGGTCCGGCCCGATCCCAACCCGCGTTGGAGACGAGGATATCGACCTTGCCAAATGCGGCAACGGCCCGATCGGTCATCGCCCTGACTCCCGGGGCATCCGTGACGTCGACGTGCAGGGCAAGTGCCCGGCCGCCACCATCCGATATCGAATTGGCGACGACGCCGGCGCCCTCCATGTTGACATCCGCGATCACGACCGCCGCGCCCTCTGTGGCCAGCCGGAGTGCCGTCGCCCGGCCGATGCCGCTAGCGGCTCCGGTGACGATCGCGACTTGATCCTCAAAGCGCTTCACTGTCACGCGCCCCCACGCAGCAGGCCGGTCGGATCCAGGCCGCGGAGAATTGCCAGTTGGTCCGGCGTCGGCACCGGGGTGGTCTCGAGCTTCGGCGGGACGATGGGAGCAAAGCCTGTCGACTCAAGTACCTGGCCCAGGGTGACGCCTGGGTGCAGGGTGGCCAGCCGGGCGAGGTGAGTCTCGGAATCGAAGTCCATCGTGCACAGCGGGGTGACGATCAGCGCCGGACCGCCGCCGTGAAGCGCGACGGAGCCGGCGGGGAAGCCAGGTCCGCTCACGAAGTCGACGTGCTCGACGAAGGTTCGGCGGTCGTGCGACATCGAGTAGATGACGACTCGCCCGGCGCGTGAGACGAATGGAAGACCGACACCTCCCGGTCCCCGCAGAGTGGGGTGGCGCCAGGGCCCGACCGGGCCCAGGTTGCAGTTGCCGTGTGCGTCGATCTGCAGACCGCCTGCAAAGAAAACGTCGATCAGGTCCCCCCGACCCTCGACCAGGATCACGTCCGGGAGCGTCATAACCGCGTCTGCGTCCAGCAGCCGCTCGTCGCAGCTGGACGCGACCAACGGGTCGAGGTGCGGATTCACCCCACCGCTTCCGCCGGCGATGAACCACAGGCCTGGCGCCGACGTGAGCTGCGCCAGGCGGCAGGCCGCCTGCGGCAGCGCGCTCACAGCGCCCATGATCGCGACCTCACCCGGACGCAGGTGGCGCGCCATAACGGCGGCCATGAGCTCTCCGGTGGAGTACTCGACTTCGACTGCGGTGCTCATGCCGTCACCGCCGCCCGGGCCATCCCGTTGACCTGAACATATTCGGTGAAGCCTTTTACGGTGCGGGCAAGCTTTAGGTACGCGCGAAGTCCCGGCTCGTCGTACCCGTAGGCGCCGTGCGATGCGGTCGGCAGGCAGCCGCGCGGAGCGACGACGACCGCGGTGACCAGGAAGCCTGGCAGGACACTCTCGGCTGGTTGAGCGGCGATTTCGCCGGCTTCGGCCATTCGCTCCACCTGGACGATCACCGTCTTCGCCGCCATCGCCATCAACCGATCGGTGAAGTGCGCGCCGGCAAAGAAGACGTTCCCACGCTCATCCGCGGCGAGGGCGTGGATCAGCGATACGTTGGGCCGGAGCGGTGCCGCGACCAGCACCCGATCGCCGGTGAATGGATCGGTGATCGTGCGGAAATGCTCAGGGTTGGCGCTGCTGACGTCCGACAGCTCGAGGCCCGCCGGTAGAGCAATGAACGGCAGACCGCCGGCCCCCGCGTACAGGCCGTGGACGATCGCAGCCTCGCAGAGCTCGAGCACCGTGAGCGCTCCCGACTCGGCCGCGCGACGGTAGGCGGGGGCGAGGCCAAGATGCTCGAAACCGATATAGGCCGTGGCGACTTCGTCAACAAGGCCCGCCCCGATCAAAAGATCGGCGGCCAGCGACGCGGAGGGGCTGGTGAGAAGGCGGCGGAAGCCACGCCGGCGCCGGACCAGCTCCCGCACCAGCTCCATTGGATTGTTGTGCATATGCATGCCGCCGACGGCGAGGAGACCGGTACCCTGCGGCACCAGTCTCTCGATCGCCTCGGCCGAGCTGAGGAACACGATCCCTAACGCCCGTTAGACACGCCGGCTGGAGCGCCCGCCGGAACTTTCTGAAGCGAAGCGCCGCATTTGCCGCAGAAGGCGAAATCGGCCGGAATCCCTTTGGCTCCGCACGAGCCACAGGCCCCGACATAGGGTCCCCACACGAACTCGCTCGAACCACCCTCGGCAGCCTTCCGTCGAATGCCCCGGTAGTCCGGCTTCCGCTTCTCGACG
>PLYD01000103.1 GCA_003151665.1 Candidatus Dormiibacterota bacterium | reverse complement strand
TCGCCACCGCCGGCTGGCCGAGCGCCCTTGCCGTCCTCTATTTCGTGGTCTGTGAACTGCTCCGGATGCGCTGGGAGGAAGGCGTCCTCTCCCGCGCCTTCCCAAACGATTACCCCGCGTATGCCAAACGGGTGCCCCGTTACGCGCCCAACCCGCTCAAGGCCCTGACCTGAACAGCCGCTCGCGACTGACAGAGTTGCTCAGCGCCCGGACGCTGCTGATCGGCGGCGTGATGCTGGCGATCCTCATGCTCTTCATCTCGGGAATCCAGGATCCCGACTTCTGGTGGCACATTCGCGTCGGGCGTTGGATTGTCGAGAACGGAAAGCTGCCCTCGCACGACCTGTTCACCTTCACGGTTCCCGACCATGTCTGGACCGACCACGAGTACCTGACCGAAATCCTCATGTGGCTGACCTACACCGCCACCGGCACCGTGGGATTGGCAATCGCGTTCGGCCTGATCACGTGGGCCGGCTTCTGGTTTATCTACCGCCAGGTGCGGCGCCAACCGTTTGTCATCGTCGGGATCGGCCTCGCCCTGGGCGCGCTGGCAGGATGGCCGATCTGGGGACCGCGGGCGCAGATGATCACCTTCGCCCTCACCTGCCTCGAGCTGTACTGGCTTCATGGGTATCTCAGCGGCCGCAGCCGCGCGCTCACCTTCTTTCCCCTGGTGATGGCGGTGTGGGCGAACCTTCACGGAGGCTGGGTGATCGGGTTCGCGTGGCTCGGCGTCGCACTGGCGTCCGAGCTTGTGATGTGGGTGTGGGATCCAGCCAACCCCGCGCACAAGGCGCACGCGCGGTTCCTCGCCATCATCACTTTCGTTTCCGTGGTGGCTGTGCTCGCCAACCCGCACGGGCTGAGCCTCTACCTGTACCCGTTCCAGACCCAGGGCAGCGTGGCCCAGCAAAAGCTCATCGTCGAATGGTTCTCGCCCGACTTCCATCAGATTTATTTGCGGCCGTTCGAGGCGATGGTCTTCATCGTCATCGCCGGGTTCGCGCTGAGGCGGCCGAGCCTTTACCAGTTCCTGCTGGTGATCACGGCCCTCGGTCTGGCGCTGGAATCGGTGCGGCACATCGCATTGTTCGTCGCCGCGGCGACGCCGGTGATGATCGCCACGTACTCGGATTACTGGAAGGAGCTCGCCGCCCAGCGGGGTTGGAAGTTCCAACTGCCGGCCAGGCCCGCATTCGCCGTCGTCACAGCTGTCGTGCTGGTGCTGGTCACATTGGTGGCCGCGATCAAGATCGACCTGGACGTCAGCCCTTCGGTCCAGGCCAAGCTCGATGAGTCGAGCTATCCGATCGCCGCCGCGGATTGGCTGGCGTCGCATCCAGGGGTGGGCACGCACATGTACAACCAGTACGGCTGGGGCGGCTACCTTGCCAACCGGTTCTACCCCGACCCCAACCGCCAGGTCTTCATCTTCGGCGAGGCCGAGCTGATGGGGGACCCGCTGCTCAACGAGTACGACGACGTCCAGAACCTCCGGCCGGACTGGACAGCGATCCTCGACAAATACCACGTCGACTACGTGATCTTCAACACGGGCGAGGCGCTGTCCAACGTGCTGGCGACGCAGCCCGCGTGGAAGATCGTCTACCAGGACAAGGTGGCAACGATCTTTGTCAGGACGTCTCAGTAGATCCGGTAGATCTTGAAGTTCGGCGAGTCGTAGGCCGGCGGACCGAGCACTGTCGGCGGCGGCGTAGGCAGGTCGGAGGTCCAGATCACATACCTGATGTGGTTCGCGGTATCGAACTGGACGATGTCCGTTTTGCCGGTCAGCAGGTCAAGCGCCGTCTGCGTCTTGTCCACGTAATCGAAGGTCTCGTCGTAGTGGCCGACGTACACGTTGTCGGAGCTGTAGGCCGGGACGAACAACCCGACGCCGGGCATCGAAAGCACCGTTCCGGAGGGATGGCTACCCAGCCAGCTGAGGCCGTCGAACCAGGTGCGCGGCACCGAGTACTGGGGCTGCGTGGCGATCACCATCGGCGCGAGGACCAGGAACGCGCTGCCGATCGCCGTGAATGCCACATATGAGAAAGGAATGAGGGCGTGCGCCCTGGCGCTCCTGAGGCGCGGCAGGATCGTCTCGTACATGCCGATGGCGCCGAGCACTGTCAGCGGCAGGTAGATGCCGTCAAGGAACCGTCTGCGAAGGTCGCCGGCCGGGTTGGGCAGGTAAAGGATGGCCGCCAAAAGCACGAGCCACGCGATCAAGAAGATGTCCTCGCGGCTGCGCCGGCGCAGCACGGCGGGCAGCCCAGTAAGCGCCAGCAGCAGCTGTGGCGCGAGCGCGAAGAACAGGCTGAAGGCTTCGGGCGGGAGGGCGTTCTTGGAGTGGAAGGTCCACCGCTCAACCTGAGGGTTGCCGACGAAAGCCAGGTAGCAATAAAGGATGTAGGGCGCCGGGATCGCAAACGCGACGATGAACGCAAGCCAGCCGCGCGGTGAGGCTGGACGCAGCAGCAGCGCCACCGCCGTGGCGCCACCCATGAGGATCGGCATCTGGGGGTGGATCGAAGCCTGACCCAGCCAGCAGAGCCCCGCCAGGACAGCCAGGACAAGGCTCCCTCGCTGTATCGCCTTCAGTGTGAGCACCGCGCCGGCGGCGGCGAAAACTCCCGACCACGCGAAGTGCGGCAGGGCCAGTACCGAGTAGAAGGCGGTGAGCTCCGGCATGCGCCAGTCGAGCGTGTCGGTGACGTTGCCGAAGATCACCGGGTGGCCGAGCGCCTGGATCACGTACCCCATGCCCAGGCCGATCGCGCAAAAGAAGAACGCGAAGAGCCGCGCGGAGCGGTCGGCGATGAAGTGGTTGACGAATGCCCAGATCGCTGCCATAAGCGCGAAGGCGGCCGCCACCATCGCCAGGTGGAACACGACTATCAACGGCAGATTGAACAGCGCGGCAATGTGGCCCAGGGCGAGCCAGAACATGAACAGGTAGGCGGGCGAGCTCGACTCGGTGGTGTAGCGGTTGGTCCACGACCATGCTCCCTCCCATCCCTGCCGCATCTTGGCGAGGTAGGTGTTCGCGTCATCGCCCAGGTAGAAGAAGCCCATGAACACCTGGCCGTGGGGCTGCACCGCGTAGGCGTAGAGGTACGGAATCGTGGTAACGACTGCGATGACCAGCCCCGTCAGGAGAGGCACCTTCCAGTCACGCAGCGATGCGGTCGGGCTGTAGCCGACCCTCTCTACTTGCTTCGCGTCCATCGCCTCACGCTCAGTCGCAAGACCGTCAGCAGCGCTCGCCGAACCTCGCCTTGAGACACCTTCGAAGCGCCCGCCACCCGGTCCTCGAACCGGATCGGCGTCTCGACCACCCGGTATCCCAGTTTGCGAGCTCTGTAGACCATCTCGATTTGAAATGAATAGCCCTGCGACACCACGTCATCGAGCCGTATGTGCGTCAGCAAGTCGCGGGTGTAGCAACGGTACCCCGAGGTGCAATCGTGCGTGGGGAGCCACAGCAACAGCCGGCAGTAGAGGTTGGCCGCCCAGGAGAGGAGATAGCGGTGAAAGGGCCAGCCGACGACCTCTCCGCCGCGAATGTACCGCGAGCCGATCGCCAAGCCGCCACAGGCCCGCGCGGCAGACACAATCGCGTCGAGGTTGCCCGGAAGGTGCGATCCGTCAGCGTCCATCTCCACGAAAAGGTTGGATCCACCGGAGAGACCGAACCTGAACGCGTCTTCGTAAGCGCTGCCGAGTCCAAGCTTGCGAGGCCGGTGCAGGACACGGATGCCGGGATCGGCCGCGGCCAGGCTGTC
Organism: Candidatus Dormiibacterota bacterium; assembly: GCA_003151665.1. The sequence continues at coordinate 1,084 of PLYD01000103.1, read as the reverse complement.
GGCCAGCTCGCCCGTTTTGTCCGGTGAGGCGTCGTCGACTATCAGCACGTCGTGGCCCAGCCGTCTGACCCCGGCCACCACCTTCTCGAGGTTCAGCCTTTCGTTGAAGGTGGGCAGGACAACGAGCACCTCGGTTGGCGGGGCCTTGCCCTCCCCCACGCTCACCCCTTGAACCTGACCCTCACCACGTGCTTGAACATGTCGATCGAGCTTCGGATCGGCAGCACCTTGGTGGGAGCCGAGTGCCGCCAAACGACCGGCACCTCGACGATCTTCACGCCCCTGCGCTTGGCTAGGTATAGAACCTCAGGGTCATAGCCGAATCCGTCGGTCGTGAGAGCCGCGAAGACGGGTTTTGCGACATCTGCCCGAAAGAGCTTGAACCCGCATTGCGTGTCCCAGATGCCCGGAAGCAAGACGGCCTGAACTATGAGGTTGAACGCCTTGCCCATCAGCACGCGGTAGACCGGCTGCGGCACCTCGATTCGCGATCCGCGCACAGCACGGGAGGCGATCGCCACGCCGGCGCCCGCATGCAGCGCGGCGTCGAGCTTCTCCAGCTCCTCGATTGGAGTTGAGAGGTCGGCGTCGGTGACCAGCACTTGATCGCCGCGAGCGACGGCGACTCCGGCCGCCAGTGCTCCTCCCTTGCCGCGATTCGCTGGGAGCGCCTCGAGTCGAATCTTGCTGTTGCGCGCGGCGGCCGCCTCCATCACCTGGCGGGTGCCGTCCGTGCTGCCGTCGTCGACGATGATCAGCTCGTAGTCAAACGGCCGGCCATTGAGGTAGCGCTCGATCTGCTCGATGGTGCGCGGCAATCGCTGCTCCTCGTTAAAGGCGGGGATGACGATGCTCAGCGCGGGCGCCATGGCTGCGAATCGTAACAACGGTATGGGAGGGAACCAGACTGTTCCCTCTCATCGCCAGGCGCTTCGCGCGTGGCTGCCCTCCCTCCCGGGATGGGATTGATGACGAATTGGTCTCTCCACGCCACGATTGGCAGCCACCTAAACAAAGTTATGGCCGGGGGGACCCCGGCCAACCCTGCGGCGCCAGCAAATTAGTTACATCCCCCTGAAAAACG
>PLYD01000019.1:4626-6982 GCA_003151665.1 Candidatus Dormiibacterota bacterium | reverse complement strand
TGGCTGCGGGGGGTGAGTTCTTATTTGGTGAGACTCCTAGCCTCCATCCCTTCTGAGGCGTCTCTTAGGGGAGTTTAGGCGCGGAATTCATGAGCACTATAGCTCATCACCGTGCATTTTCAACGACAAATCGACGATTTCGCTAGGGGAATACCAAGGGGCTTCTGAAGGCCTGATCCGATTGTCATAATGCTGCGTTAGTCCTGCACACGTCTTGCACAGATTGATTAGTTCGAGGGAGGCGGCCGAGCGCCTGGGCGTCAGCCAGGCGACTGTTCTCCGCGCGGTTGCGCGGCGGACTCTCATGCCTGCCGAAACCACGCCTGGAGGACACCATCGTTTTCGCCTGGAAGATATCGAACAGTCCGCGATTGCGGCTGCTCCCAATTTGGTCAACGGCGCGAAGCTCATCAGCACGAGCGCTGCGGCGCGCTTGCTGCGGGTGAGCCAGCACACGGTGATCCGGGCGTGCAGGGAAGGGCGGCTCGAGGCTGACGAGATCACGCCCGGAGGTCATCGCCGGTTCTCGGAAACACGGATCCGTGAGCTGGCGCCCCTTGCCACAGACCTGGTCGGTACGGGAGCGGCCGCCCGCGCCCTCGGCCTGACCGTCGACAAGCTGCTGCGAGCGGTCCACACGGGCGCGTTGAGTCCGGCCGCGATCACTCCCGGTGGCCATAGGCGGTTCGCGTCCGCGGACCTGAGCTCGATGGGAAGCCTGAACCTAAGCGCTCATGTAAATGGCAATGGAGCGGCCAATGCCACCTCGTAGCCACGATCGCGACCCGCTGCACCGGGTTGCATTTGGCTGCGGCGGCGGCCTGATGCTGGTCGCCGGGGGCGTCGCCGTCGCAGTGCTCGGCATTTTCCCGCCGCTGACTCGGTACGCCCTGACGATCACGTTGATCCTGGCGGGGCTGATCCTCCTGGGCACCTCGCTCGTTTGGCTGCGAAGTCGACCGGATCGCGGCCAGCTGCTGTGGACCGCACTACTCGACGCGATCCTCGTCGGCGCTGTCGTCTTGGCGATTGCTCCGATCGCCGCCCTCATCAAGGGTTTTGTCGAGCTGATCACGCAATCGAAGAACCAGAGCGGCGGCGACTGGATCGCTTACGCATTCGCCTTCACCGGCCTGTTCCTTGGTGCCGTGTTCTTCGCTTACGCGATCAAGTACTACCTGAGCACCTTGATGGTCCTCATCACGACACTCGCCACCGGTCGCAACGGCAACGGCAACGGCAACGGCAACGGGCACAACGGGAACGGCAAGCAGCACCCGGGACTCAACCGAATCGTCAACGGGAACGGCAACGGTTTCCACATCGACCTCGGTTATCACCCGTTCGTTTCGGTTCACGTCGCCGCCTACAACGAAAAACGTGTGATCGAGAGGCTGCTCACTGCTCTGTCACAGCTCGAGTACCCGGCGTATGAGGTGGTTCTTGTCGATGATTCGACCGATGATTCAAACCTGATCCTGGATCGATGGAAAGCCCAACCCGGGTTCAAGATCCTCCATCGCACCAGCCGCCAGGGTTACAAGGGCGGGGCGCTGAACGAAGCGCTGAAAGTGATGGATCCGCGCACCGAATACGTGGTGGTCTTCGACGCCGACTCGGTCCCGTTTCCGGACTCGATCGACCGATTCCTCCCTCATTTCTACAACGTGAACGGAAAGAACGGAAATGGGAACGGGGACGGCAATGGAAATGGGCACAACCATGGAGAGATCACCCGGCGCGAAAGCGTGGCAGCCGTACAGAGCTACCAGTGGCACGTGCTCAATAAATCGGAGAGCTGGCTGACCGAGGCGGTACGGGCCGAGTACGCCGGCAGCTACATGATCGAGCGCCCCTTCCAGGACGCCGTTGGCTCGCTCAAGATGGTGGCTGGCACCGCCTACATGATCCGGGCGGATCTCCTCCGTGAAATTGGCTGGGGCACCAGCCTCACCGAGGACTGGGAGCTCACGCTCAAGCTGTACGCACGCGGTTACAAGGTCGCGTACACGCCCTGGGCGGAGACGCCTGCCGAATGCGTAAGCACTTTCTCGAGGCTCGCTCGCCAGCGCATGCGTTGGGCCGAAGGACACACATTCAACGTCCGCAAGTGGTTCTTCCCGATCATGCTCTCGCCCTTTGTCACGCCGCTGGAGAAACTCGAGTTTCTCTTCGACACGACTTACTACCTGCAGGCCGGCTTATTTGTCATCGGCAGCCTCGCCTGGCTGATGTCGGAGATCGTCTTTCACACGCACGTGCCGGGTTGGACGGCGACCCTCGGTTGGTCGCTCCTGTTCTCCAACATCCTTGCCTTGCCGCTGATGAACCTGGGTGGACTCGTCCTCGAAGAGGC
>PLYD01000019.1:0-4535 GCA_003151665.1 Candidatus Dormiibacterota bacterium | reverse complement strand
CGCACATGCGCTCGCGCGGCAGCCGCCGGCTGGGCTGGGTGGTGGTCGCAGCCATGACCATCGCTCTCCTGGCGGTCGCGGTGGGCGCGTCTCGAGCTCCGGTGACGGAGGCTGCGGGCTCTACCTTCTTTCTGTACGGAACCGGCGCCGGCCCGAGTCTTTTCGACGCCAACGTTTCCAACAACACCGTGCGAAGCCAGGTCTTCGACGCCACTTGTGCCCCGGCGTGCCCTGCCGTGTGGACCTCGGGCGTTAACGCCCACCCTGGAGTCGCCACCCCGACCGCAAGTGCTCAGACGATCTTCGCCGGGACGTATTCGTGGCAGTACTGGACAACCAACGCCGGCGCCAACGCCACAGTGAGCTGGACGTTCAGGTACGGCGACAACGTCGGCTGTTCCACCAACCCGGTGACTATCGCAGCGTTTGTCAACGTTCCCGTGCTTGTCGGGCAAGCCGGTACCACTGTCAACGTCGGTACCACGGTCTCCAACGTGAACGTTCCGGCGGGCAAGTTCATTTGCCTCAGCATTTCGCGGACAGGCGGTGGCCCGGTGACGTTGAGGTACGGCAACAACAACAACCAGCGGACCAACTTCACCACACCGTCGGTGATCTTCATCCCTGAGTACGGCGCCGCGTTGCTTGGCCTGGCACTGGTGATCCCGATGGCAACCAAGCTGTGGACGGGTCGCCGTCGACGCACGCGGGTGACTGCATGACCATGGAAAGGCGCGCGGTGTACATCGGGTTAATGGCGGCGGGCTGCGGGATGCTGCTGATCCTTCCGTTCGTCACCACGTTCGACGAGTTCCTGACCACCGCCACCAAGCAGTTCGGACTTGTGCATCCTCTACTGACTCTCGCTGCGCCGGAGGCGCGGGCGGTGGTTGCGATCCTCGGCGTCCTTGGAGTGCAAGCGCAGGCTTCGGGTGGTTCGCTGTACGTCTGGGATTGGAGTGGCCAGCGCCAGGCCCTGATGATCTCAACGACCTGCATCGGGTGGCAGAGCCTGATCCTGCTCGGGCTGAGTTGCCTGATCGGCCTCCGTGGCCCCTATTCGAGAGAGGCCAAGGTCCAGGTTCTCTTGATTGGCGTGCTCGGGACCGTGCTCGTCAACCTGCTCCGGATGACGATCGTGTGCCTGGTCGCCGCTGATTTCGGTTTTTGGCCTGCGGTGCTCGTGCACGACTACGGAGGCACCTTGATCATCGTCGCCTGGCTGTTTGCGTTCTGGGCTTTCGCCCACCGCTGGATCCTTGGAATTCTGCCTTCTGACGAGCTTGAGGTGGCCGCGTGAAGCGCTGGGTTCGGTTGGGGCTGCAGACGGCCATTGGGCTCCTCCTGCTTTGGTTGTGGCTTCGCACCGTTTCGCTGCCAGAGGTCGTCAGTCACGCCCGGGTGCACAGCTGGCCTGCGGTTGTGCTGATGGTCTGCTTGTTCCTCGTCACCAGCTTGATCAGGGTCCGGCGGTGGCTGTTGCTCCTTCGGCCGCTCGCGCCCGTAGGGATGGTGCGAGCGTTCGCGATGAGCTCGGCGGGCGGGCTGCTCAACTACGTGATCCCGATCCGCTCGGGCGACGCGGCGAGGGCCTGGTGGCTTTGGCGTCGGCACCGCGTCCCGGCGGGCTCCGCCCTGGCGACGATCGTCATCGACAAGGCTTGCGACCTCGCCGGGGTCGCGCTCGTGCTCGCGATCCTCGAGATCGTCGCGGCCACCGGCGCAGTCAGCGCGCCAAGAGGCTTGCTCGGTGCTGCCGCCCTGGCAGTGGCTCTGCTGGCGGCGGTGCTGGGCACGGCGCTTCTTGGACCGCGGGTCGCACGTTCAACGCTGGCGCGCAAGGTGCTTCCAGCCAGATTTGCCGCGGCCCTCGCCGGTCAGGCCTTCGCGTTTCGCGCAGGAGCTCGCGGGCTGTGGACGCCGGTGCTTGCAGGGCGCCTGGCAGCGCTCACGATCCTGGCGCTCGCTATCGACGCCTTCAACTTCACTCTTCTATTTACTGCCGTCGGCGTGCAGGTGCCGACGCTGCGGGCGATGGCTGCTTACCCGGCGCTCCTACTGAGCTTCGCTATACCTGCGGGGCCTGGCTACCTCGGAAACCTCGAGGTGGCGGGATCGCTGGTGTTAGGAGGTGGGTTGGGCCTCGCGCCAGCCGTGGCAGCGGGGGCGATCGTCCTTTATCACGCGATCACCGCCGGCTACGCGCTCGTGGTGGGGCTTGTCGGGTTTCTGCTGGTGGGTGGAAGACGGCGTTTGCGCGCGCGTGGGCCGCGCCAGATCGCTGTCTTCCACTGTGGCTTCACCTACTCCGGGGGCGGGGAGCGGATCGTCATCGAAGAGGTGCTGGGCCTCAGAAGGCGGGGCTTCAAGGTGGAGTGTTATGCGCCCACGGTGGACGCCTCGCGCTGTTATCCAGACCTGATCGGTGAGGTGCGCGTGCGTACTTTCCTGCCCCAGCTCCCGCGCTGGTTTCCATATCGAGAGGCGATCCAGATGGCAGCCGCCTCGCTCTTGATGCCTATATACGCGTGGCGCCTGCGCGGCATCGACGCGATTGTCGCCTGCAATCAGCCGAGTGCGTGGATCGCTTGGTGGGCGGCGCGCCTCATCGACGTCCCGTACGTCGTCTACCTCAATCAGCCGAACCGGCTGGTGTACCCGCGGAACATCGATCGTGAGACCGGCTGGGTAGCCAACGCTGATTACAGACTGCTGGCCGGGATCGTTATGCGCGCGACGAAGTTCGTCGCCTGGGCGGACCGGCGCTCGGTGCAGGAGGCGGATCAGCTGCTGGTCAACGGCGACTACATCGGGGACATCATCCGCGGGATCTACAAGCGCGATGCTGTCGACTGCCCGGCCGGCTGTCACGTCGCGGCGTCAGGTTTTCCCCTGCCGCGCGAGTCACGTTTCACGGGTGGCCTGACCATCAACGGGTATCCCGTTCGGCGGCCTTACGTCCTGCTGACCAACCGCCACTACCCGCAGAAGAGGTTCGACCTTGCGATCCGCGCCATACAAGAGGTGCGCAAGGTCGACCCCAAGGTCCAGCTCGTGATCCCGGGACCGGCGACGTCGCATACCGCAGTGCTCCAGGCGCTGACGAGCGAGCTGAAGATCAGCGACGCAGTCATCTTCCTCGGCGCGATCACCGAGGACGAGCTGAACCGGCTCTACGAGGGTGCGGCCGTGTACGTGTATCCCGCCCCCGAGGAGGACTTCGGCATGGGCGTGATCGAGTCGATGGCCAAGGGCGTCCCAGTGGTGGCGTGGAACCAGGCTGGGCCGACGGTGACGGTGGGACCTGGAACAGGGCACCTTGCCGAGCCGCTGGAGGTCAGGGCCTACGCGGCCGGGATTTCGAAGTTGCTTGACGATCCCGCCGGCAATCAGGCGACAGGCGAGCGCGCCTTCGAATGGGCGCGGCGGTTCGACTGGGAGCGGCACATCGACACCCTGCAGCGGGCGATCATGGACGTTGCGCGCTCGCACGAGCAGATGGCGGCGGAGGCAGCTACGGCATGAAGCTGTTGCCGAGGATCCTCGTTGACGATGAGGACGAAGATGAGCTCGAGGTAGATGCGGGTCAGCCCGTAGTTGAGCTCGCCCCGGCCGTCTCCGTCCAGCCGCTGGCGTGGTGGGCGCTGGCTGCCGTTTGGACGGTGGCGTTGCTGCCCAGGCTCTACTCGCTCTTCTACTTGACCGATCCGCAGAACCCAGGCGACGGCTGGCACGGCGACGTGTTCCATCACTGGCAGATCGCCTACCTCACGAAGGAAATCGGCCTGTGGGACCCAAACGGGCCACGGCTCTGGGACCTGAAGGGCCTCGACTACTTCTGGGGGTTGATCCACCCTGCCCTGCTGGTCGTGCTGTTTTACGTAACCGGATCCGTCAACATCGTAATTCCGCGGCTCGTAAGCGTCTTTTTCGGTGCGCTGACAGTCGTGCTGCTGTTCAGCCTGTGCCGCCGATATTGGGGTCTCGGGGTCGCGGTGGCGGCCGGCCTCTTCGCCGCCCTGCTTCCCACCAGCGTCTTCATCGACTCGACCGGCTTCCTCGAGCCGATGGGCATCGCTCTGGTGCTCCTTGGCATCTGGTTGTGGCCCAAGGGAGGCCTATGGACGGGGGTCGCTTGGGCGCTCGCTGCGATGGCCCGCGCGGAGGCATGGGTCTTCAGCCTCGGCATGTTGGTGGCGACGTATTTTCGGCGCGCCCACGAACGTGAGCGCCTGCTGGCGACAGTCGCGTGGATCGCGCTGATCCTCGCTTATATGAAGCTGCTGCTCGACCGGACGGGCAATCCGATCTACCCGGTGTACTGGAACCTGCTCGCCAACATCTTCGGCCAATGGGAGTTCTCCACTCACCTCACACCCGACCAGCTGGCGGCGCGGCCGTACCTGGTGGCGCTGATGCTCTTCGGCCTCGCAGGCCTTGCCTGGACGCTATGGCGTCGGCCGCCCTCGTACATGTTTCTGACCTTTGGGTATGGGTATCTCGCGTACACGGGTCTATCGCTGGGGCTGACCTCA
>PLYD01000076.1 GCA_003151665.1 Candidatus Dormiibacterota bacterium | reverse complement strand
TGGAACTGGACGCAGCGTGTCTACGTGCCGGTGATCCAGTGGGCCACGGGCCATCGTTTGATAACGCTCGGCGCGGCGCTGGCGTTTTTCATCGCTTCAATGGCGCTCATCCCCCTCCTGCGCGTGAATCTGCTCGACCAATCCTCCAGCCCCACCTTCCCGATCGCGATCTCGATGCCGGTGAACTCCACGCTCACCGAGACGGACACCGAAACGCAGAAGGTCGAGGCTCTCATTGCGGGCGTTCCCGGCATCACCGCCTATCAGGCAACCGTCGGCGGCCAGGGAGGCCCCTTTGCGAGCGCGGCGCCGGCAGATCCGAGTCAGGGATCGATTTTGGTGCTGGTCCAGAACGGGCAGTACGACAGCGCGGTGGCGGGGGTAAAACGCGCTCTGGGCGCCTATAACGGTCCAGCCAAACTGCTTGTAGGGCAGGCGCAAAACTCGGCCAACGCCAGCAGCAATCAGATGCAGGTTGACGTTAGCGCGGGCGACCCCGCCACCCTGCAGGTCGCGAGTGATCAGGTGTTCGCGGCCCTCTCGAAGGTGAACGGCTTGGCTCAGGTGGCGTCGAACCTGGTGGTCTCCAAGCCGCAGTACCAGCTCATCCCGACCGACAGGTTGGCCGCCTCGGGCCTGAACATTCAATCACTGGCCGCGTTCGTCGCTCAGTCGGTCAACGGCCAGGTGGCGACCCAGGCCAATTTGCCCCAGGGAACGATGATCGTCCGCGTCGAGCTGCCGCCCGGAACCGCAGACACCGCGGCCACCTTAGCTTCGCTGCCGGTCGCGACCGCCTTTGGGATAGTGCCTCTGTCCACGATCGCGACCATTCAAGAGGTGACTGGCCCGCAGACCGTGAATCGGGTCAACGGCGCCCTGGACGCGACCATCACCGGCACCATCACGGCCAACAACACGCGTGCGGTTCAGACCAGCGTCACCGACGCCCTCAACGGCCTACGACTGCCGGCGGGCACATCACTGTCGACAGGCGGCGTGTTCGCCCAACTCTCGACCGTCCTGACGCAATTTGCGCTTGCCCTGCTGGCGGCGATTGGGCTCGTCTACCTGATCATGGTTGCGACCTTCCGCTCCTTGCTGAAGCCGTTGGTGCTGCTGGTTGCAATTCCCTTTGCGGCGACTGGGGCGATCATCGCGCTCGTCGTCACCGGCACGTCTTTATCACTGCCCGGCCTGATCGGAATCCTGATGCTGACCGGCATCGTCGTCACCAACGCCATCGTCCTCCTCGACCTCATCGAGCAGTACCGCGACCGCGGCTTGACCCTGCACGACGCCATCATCGAGGGCGGCCGGCACCGCCTGCGCCCGATCCTGATGACCGCCTTCGCCACCATGCTGGCTCTGGTCCCGCTTGCAGTGGTCGGCGGTGGTGGCGGCATTGGCGGCGCTTTCATCAGCCGCCCGCTAGCGATCGTGGTCATCGGCGGCCTGTTCACGAGCACGGTGCTGACCCTGGTGCTGGTCCCAGTCCTCTACGCGCTGGTGTCCCGCTTCGCGAGTCGTCGCTCCACCAGGGATCTCGATGAGTTGCTGGACGCCGCCCAGGAGCGCAGGTTCAAACCCATTGGTGGTCGGGGATCCGCGCTTGCGGCTGCCGCCACGCCCGGCGATGAGGTCGGCAGAACATTCTCGGTCAGCGTCCTCCTGGAGCCGGAGCCTGGCCGGCAAGGAGATCGAGCGGTGCTCGAACGGCTCGCCAGCAGCGGCCTTTCGATCGCCCCGGTCGCAGGCTCAGCCCAATTCACCGTCACGATTTCAAATGTTGCGGCAGAATCCGAGGTCGACGCCAAAAACGTCGCTGTTTCCAAAGTGAAGGCGATGCTTCCGCGAGAGGGCTATGTCGTCTCGAATCCTGAAGTCCAGGTTGAGGAAGGGGCAGTGGCGGCCGCCTCGGCGCAAACGGCTTGAGCGGCGACTAAGAAGATGGCAGCCATCGAGGAACGCCGTCCAGACGTCGCGAAGAACGGCACCGAGCCAAGCGCCGCCGCACCGTCGCTGATGTCGTTGCCCCCACGGGCCAAATTGACGATCCTGGGGGCGATCCTGCTGACCATGTTTCTGGCCTCGCTGGACCAGACCGTGGTGGGCACCGCCCTGCCGCGAATCGTCACCGACCTCAACGGCGCCAGCCTTTATGCCTGGGTGGTGAGCGCGTACCTGCTGTCCTCGACGGTGACGGTTCCGATCTATGGAAAGTTCTCGGACGTCTTCGGCCGCAAGCGAATGCTGATGATCGGTGTCTGCATCTTCCTCGCCGGTTCCTGGCTCTCGGGCGCCTCCCAGAACATGACCGAGCTGGTCGCGTTCCGGGCCGTGCAAGGCCTTGGCGCCGGGGCCCTGTTCCCGATCGTGATGGCGATGATCGGAGATCTCTACAGCCCGCGTGAGCGGGGCCGGTTCCAGGGCCTGTTCGGCGGCGTGTTCGCTCTGAGCTTTATCGTCGGGCCCTTCATCGGTGGCTGGATCACCGACAACATCAGCTGGCATTGGGTGTTCTACGTCAACGTGCCGTTTGGAATCGCGGCCCTGACTGTATTGGCGATCGTGCTTCCAAGCGCTGGGAGCCGGAAGGCATCGCTTCGGGACCTCGACTACCTGGGAATCGTTTTCTTCACGGCCGGGGT
>PLYD01000075.1 GCA_003151665.1 Candidatus Dormiibacterota bacterium | reverse complement strand
CGGTGCTCTGCGCTGGTCGGAAGGCATCCGCCACGAGCAGGTAATCCCAGTAGTTGTGGGTGAGGTTGTCGCTTGAGTCGTAGATCGAGTGGATCGCCTGGCCTTCGTTGAGAATCAGCTCGGTCTTCGTCGCAACCTGCACGACCTGGATGTAGTTGTAGGCGGATTCCTTCTCATATAAAAGCGAGCCGTACTCTGGCGGCTTGATCCCTGACGGTAAGAAGACCCACGACAGGATCACGGCCAGCGCGAACAGCGCAATGACCTTGCGTCGAGGCCAGAGGCCTGCGATCGAAATGAGCACGAGAGCGAGCCCAAAACCTTCGAGCGTCGGGCGCGTCCCGTAAGTCGGTATGAACCAGAACACCGGCAAAAACGTGCCGAGGATGCTGCCTGCGGTGGAGAGGGCGTAGACGCGACCAGCCGTGTTGCCGCCGGTTTCGATGTTCTTCAGCAGAAGCCTGATCGCGAATGGGCTGACGCAGCCGAGCAGGATCACAGGCGCCGCGAACAGGAGAACGACAGCGAGGAGAGTCCCGGCCACCAACCCGACGCTCAGGTCCCTGAATCCCTGCTGCGACGCCAGGAGGATTGGATAGCTCACAAGCGGGATCAATCCGATCCACAGGCCCGCCCACGCGGTGATTTGAAAAAGCACTTCGTCGCGAGGATGGCGGTCGGCAAGGCGGCCGCCGATCACATAGCCCGCGGATAGGTAAATGAGGATGAGGCCGATGAGCACGCCCCACACGTAGAGGCTGGTCCCGAAGTACGGTGCGAGAAGGCGGGAAGCCCCGAACTCAACGCCGAGCGACGCCATACCGGAAGCGAACACGAGGGGCAGCAGCAATCGGCGCGAGAGGGGCAAGGCGCAGTAGAGAATACGGACTACGGCAGCGGCTGTTCCTCCGCCCACTTACGCGTGCGCTCATCCATCGGTACCGGTAGCACTACCTTGACCTCTGCGTAAAGGTCGCCTGACGGCCCTCCTTTGGGGTCCGGCAGCCCGAGCCCGCGCAATCTGATCTTGGTTCCGTTCTGCGTCTCCGGTGGAACCTTGAACTGCACCTGCCCGCCCTTCAACGTCGGCGCCGCGACCTCGCCACCGCGAAACGCAACTTGAAGCGGCACCGGGACGACGACACGCAGGTCCTTGCCATCGCGGGTGAACACCGGATCGGGCGCAATCTGCACGCGGGCGCGAAGCCCAGGGACCCGCAGCACAGTGCCCTCCTTGACCCCGACCGGCACCTTGACTTCGACGCGCCGCCCTCCGGGCAGTTCGACCGTCCGGCTGGTGCCGCGGTAGACCTCGGCGAGACTGACCGTGATCGGCGCTTCGACGTCAGCCGGCTCGACGGAGGCCCTGCCGCGGGCGTTGCCGCCGAAGATCGAGCCGAAGATGTCGCCGAATCCTCCGCCAGAATTGCCGAAGAGGTCCTCCATCTCGTCTGCGCTCACAGTCCTGTACTGCGCCCCGCCCCCGCTGGGCTGCTGCTGGCGCACCCGCCCACGGCTCGCGCCAGGCTGGACGCCGCCGGCTTGGGCTGCCGCCCAGTCCGCGCCGAACTCGTCATAAAGGCTCCGTTTCTTGGCGTCGGACAGCACGTCGTGCGCCTGGGAGATCTCCTTGAAGCGCGCTTCCGCCTGCTTGTCGCCGGCATTCAGGTCCGGGTGGTGCTTGCGCGCGAGCTTGCGGAAGGCAGACGTGATCTCCTTCTGGGTAGCCGTCCGCGACAGGCCCAGCACCTCGTAGTAGTCCTTGGTCTTTGGCACTAGGTGCTCTTTACCCGCTTGACGAAGCTGATGAACCCTTTGCGGGCGTCGTACCCAAGCGTCTCGTTGATGTAAAGCATCGGCGCATTCTCGGAGTCGTTGTCGGTGAGCACCGATGGGATGCCCAGCTCGGCCGCCTGGGACAGGGTCTGCAGCTTCACCCCGCGCGCAAGGCCGCGCCCGCGGTAGTCGGGGTGCGTGCAGGTGTAGCCAGTCCAGACCTGCCCTCGAACCGGTGGGAAGCGGAGGAACGAAAGCGCCACTGGGTTGCCGGCGTCGCTGGCGACCCACACGCGGTCCCGGCGGCGATCGGGGGTGTTCATTCGCTCGACGTAGTTTTCGTACGGCTGGGCCGGGATGGGAAAGCTCATCGGAACGTCGCGCCTGGTCAGCTCGGCCAGCGCGTGAAGCTTTCTCAGCGAGTCAGGATCGGGCCAGTCCGCCAGCGTCAGCATCTCTATGCCCGCCGTTTGCGCTTCGGCTTTCGCGGCCCGAGCCTCCCCGACCAATCGCGGGCCGTGCTTGGCAAGGTCGAGCTCCCACACCCTTTCCGTCCGATCGGGCTCATAACCGCTGCGACCCAGGGCCTCGATCATCTCGGTCTCATCCTCGACCACCTGCGCCTCGAGGACCACCGCTCCGTCCGCCAACGCATCGGTGGTCACCCATTCCCACAGAGAGCCCGGCAAGTCTGACTTGAGCCGATCCCGGTCAAGGTAGACCTCCACGTAACTGTTGCGCTCGGACACCTGGTCCCAGGGTCCATGAGTCCAGCTGACGAAGGCTACGGGCGCGCCGTCGACCTCTGCGATGTAGCGTGCGGTGCGCCACTCGGACCTGGGATGCGCCCAGAAGTAACGCTTGAGCACCGGATCCTTGGGCAGCTCCGGGTAGGACGCGGTGATGATGTCCGAGGCCAGATCGGCATCCTCGAGTTTGGCGGGCCGGCACACGAGCGTGGCCATTCCCAGACTCTAGCGTCCCGTCACAGATCGACGATTGTGGGCACGATCGCGGTGCGGCTCACCTCGAGAATTCCGATCGAGGGTCGCGGATAGCTCCGCATGTGGCGCGCGACCTGCAGCCAGCACCATTCGAACCAACCGGGCCTGCGCGCCAGGCGCTGCTTGGCCGTCTGCGGGTTCCACTGGTGCACGCCGCCCGGATTGAACAGAAGCGCACCCTTGTGGGTCTCTATATGCGCGCGATGCGTGTGTCCGAAAACAATCGCATCGGCGTCCGGAAAACGATCGTGAAGGAATCGCGGCAGTGATTCATTGGGGTGCAGATAGCCAAGGCTGAGCGTCCACAACAATGTCTGCGGCTCCTCCACCCACCGGCTCCGATTGCCGTGGACGAGAACGATGCGCCGGCCCTCGATTGTGAGATCACGGGTCAGCGGTACCGTCGCGAGATCGCGGTCGTGGTCGCCCCGCACCGCTTCGACTGGGGCGATGCGTTCAAGAGCGGCGATTGTCTCAGGGCCGCTGACGTCGCCCGCATGCAGAATGAGATCGACCCCGCGGAGAGCTTCGAAGACGCGATCGGGGAGGCGATCGAGGAACTCAGGACAATGGGTGTCCGCGACAACCCCGACCCGCGTCGTCAGCTACCTGATCCCGGCCGCCTCCAACCCGGCCGAGTGGGCGCCTTTGGCATCGGCGCCCCGGTCGATGGCATGCAGGGCCGCCGTGGCGAAAAGGTGTGCGCGGGCCTGGTCCAGGTTCAGGTCGATGTTGGCGAGGGCAAACCAGGCGCAGTAGGTCTGGCGACCGGCGTCGACTGACTGGGGCGGAGAGCCCATCGCGGCCGCGGCGATCTGAGCAGCGGCGGAGACGTCTTTGCCGCTCGACAGCGCGGCGAACGCGGCCTGGGCCGCGGCGTGGCATGCGTTGACTGGCGCGCCGCCCCGCTTCGCCCACGCAAACCATTCGGCGTAGGAACGGTCCTCTGGCGTTGGGACGACTCGATTGATGTTTACATCGACGTGCTTCTGGTCCACCACCTTCCAGGAGGATGAGGAAGTCGAACCCGCAGTGGCCGGCGCCGAGCCCGGCGCGACTGGTGCCGGAGGCTGGGACGGGGCGACGGGCGCCGCCGGGGGTTTCGGGGCAAGTGCGGCGGGTGGCTGTGGTGCGGGCGCGGGTGCTGCAGCCGCCGGACGCGCCGGCGCGACGTGGATCTGGGGTGCCCACGCCGGTATATCGACCACCGCCGGCCATTGCGTCTCCTGCTCCGGCGCCGCTGCGGCGGCCGGCACAATTTCCGGCGCCCATGCCGGTACCGCTGTGCTGCCCCGTTGGGGCGCCTTCTCGACCTCGGGCCCGCTTGGACGAGCTGGTGTGAGCGCGGGTGCATCCGGCACGGGTTCAGGGGCGCTCGGCGGCACACTCTTCGCCGCCGCCTCGCGTTCGGGAGCCGGCGCCGGCGGGACCGTCTTGGTCGGCGAAGCCGCCGCCGGAGGCACCGTCGCGGGCGGCACTACCGCGGGCGCTGCGGGCGCAGTCGGCACCGTCGCGGCGGTCGAGGTCGGGGGGACTGTTGCGGTTGGCAAAGTGGCCGGCGGTACGGTCGCGGGCGGCACGGTCGGCAAGGCGGCCGGCGAGACGGTCGGGGGCGGCGCTGCCGCCGCCGGCGAGATGGCCGGCGGAAGTTTTGCGGGAGGCACCGTCCCGGATGGCGCTGTCGGCGCAGGGCTGATCGCCGGCGACACCGAACCCGGGGGCAGCGTCTTGGCGGCCGCCGGACCGGAGGTGGCACGCGGAGATGCCGCCACACCCGGCGCGACGGGCGCCGGCTTCCACTCGGATGGGGTCGGCCCCGCGGGTAGGTCCGGCAGCTGGGAATCGTGGTCGCCGAAAGCCGACGGCGGCCACGCCGGCATGGTGTGCTCGGTCGGCGGCTCTGGCGGCCAGATATCGCTCTGTGTCGGAAGTGGCGCGTCGGGCTGCGCTTTTGGCGGCCAGGTGAGAGGCGCCGATCGCGTGGGCGGGGCGGTCGGACTCGGCTCCGGATCACCTGTGGCTTCGGCCGGGGCCGGAGATGTCTGCGCCCAGGAAGGCGCCGGCTTCTGCATCGGTACGGCCGGCTTCGGTTCCGTCTCGTCTTCGGCGGCCGGCGCCGACTCATCGGCCGGTGCGTTGGTCTGAGCCCAAGAGGGCGCGGTCTTCATCGGCACCGCCGGCTTGGGTTCAGCTTCGAGGGTGGCCTGGAGGGCCTCGGTCCCGAGTGGTGATGATTGAGGTTCCGCTGCAATCTGAGGCTTGGCTTCTGCTGTGGCTTCGACCGCCTTGGTCTCGACAGGCACTTCAGCTGACGCCACCTGTAGAGGTAGCTCAGGTTCTGTCAGCGGATCGAAGGCAGGAGTAACCAGAGGCAGCTCCGGCTCCGTCTGGTCCTGCGCTTGCGGGTCTTTTTCCTGTCGGTCCACTGGGCGGTCAGTTTATCGC
>PLYD01000027.1 GCA_003151665.1 Candidatus Dormiibacterota bacterium | reverse complement strand
ATTCAAAGACGAGTCGCACCCGCACTTCCTTGGCGCCAGCGCCGCGCAGGCCGAGCTCTACTGCGAGGTCGCCGCAGAGCGCTCGGGCCACGAAGAGCAGAGCTTCGCGGTCCTCGACAGGCGGATCGAATTGGCGGTGCGTGCTGGTGAACAGGGGCGGGCTCCAGGGCGTGAGCTGATCTGGCTCGAGGCCGCGCGCAAGCAGGACCGCGTGCCTTCCGGCGCGTCCGAGCTGGCTCTCCAGCTCACGCTGACCGAGGGCCGCCACGNNGCCGCGCGCGAGCAGCGGCGAGGCGTGATGAGAAAGGCCCTGGCGCGAGACCGAGCCTCGGCTCGCGGCCGATCGCGGCGCGCAGCCGGCGCCGTGTCTCGCGGATCGATTCGCCAGGCTTCGGCACGCCACTCACGTTCAACCACGCGATGCCTTCGACCCGGACCTCGACGACAGGGGCGAGGTCGTAGAGCGCGGACGCGATCAGCTCGCGCAGGCGCAAGGCGGCTTCAGGGTTGGGAGGAACGAACGTCGCTTGCGGGCAGAGGTGCTCGGCCTGGCGCAGCGCCATCCCCGGCACCACGCCAAATGGCAGCGCCTCCTCTGAGGCGGCGACGACATCGTCTTTCTCCTCCTCCCAAGCGCCAACGATCACAGGACTGCCGTAGAGGTCCTTGCGTTGCGCGAGCTCGAGGTTTCCGATCAGACCACAGCAGATGCGCATTCCAGCTCCGCCAGTTGAAGCTGCGTTTCGGAAACACGGTGCTGAAGGAAGAGCTCGGCCCCTTGGGGATAGCGAATCTCGAGCTCGGATTCTCCGAGCGGAGGCGCCACCCGATTCTTGAGGCAGCGCGCAGTGGTGCGCAGCCCCACGAGCTGGCCGCGCTCGATGATCCATTCCGCACGCGAGAAGCCGAGGCTCAGGCTCGAGGCATGTGCGAATGCACGGCCCGGCGCTTCGACCACGCCGATCAGCACAGTGCCCGAACGGTTCGCTCCTGCTTCCAGTGGCCCGAGCCACGGCTCCGGGATCTCGCCCATTAAAAGGATGAAGCCGGCCCCCGCCTTGGCCAGCGCCGTCGCCGCCTCACCGGCATGGTCGGATTTCAAGCGCACCACGGTGAGCGAGCGCAGGTCGGGATCGAACGCGAGCATGGGCCATGGGTCGAACCCACTTCCGTTGTCGATCACGACTGTGTGGGCGAACTCGTGGGTCGCGCTCGCGAGCAGCGCCAGGGCGAGCGTGAGCTTGCCGCAGGTTCCACTCCCGGTCAGGAGAGTGAGCCGGCCACGAGGCAATCCTCCAATCCCGGTCAGGCGATCGAGCGGGGTGCCACTCGACCAGGGCTGTGGGGGCGGCAGCTCCGCCGCCCTCGTCAGCGCCTGGCTGCCAAAGCGCACCCGGATCGCGCTGATGGCATCGTCGAGTTGGGAGTCCTGCATCTTTTTTGCCTCCGGGTGAAGACGCAGGAGAGAAGGAGGTAGGTGAAGGCTATCGAACATATGTTCGTAAGTCAAGCCTCCTCTTACTATGCGGTTGTCCTGGTCAACGCTCAAAGGGGAAAACAGAAGGCCGGGGCTCATCAGAACCCCGGCCCAAGACTGGCTACTGCTACTTCTTCTTCTTTGCGGCTTTCTTGACTTTCTTCACTGCCTTCTTTACAGCCTTCTTTACAGCCTTCTTCTTACCAGCCATTTTCCTTCACCTCCTTTTATCTGATACGGAGCCTCAATCAACTCACGGGCTTCGCGCAGGACCCGCATCAAAAGAGGAGAGCCGGGGCTCCACAGAACCCCGGCTCACACTAACTAACGATTAAAAGAAAAAGAAGTTGTTACTACTTCTTCTTCTTAGCAGCCGGCTTCTTCTTGGCGGCAGTCTTCTTTGCAGCCTTCTTCTTAGCAGCCATAATTCATTACCTCCTTCGCGAATTTTGTCGACCCGATGGATTCCATTTCTGTAACCCGTCGGGGTTCGCCGCAGAGCCTCAACGACGAGGTCTCTGTGACCTTGGCGGTTTTACGAAATGGGTCGCGCGCAGTCGTCTCTGTGGTGACAACCAAGTGTCGCAACGCCATACAAGTTGTTTAGATACCGGAATGTCACGCGTACGTCAAGGGGTTGATAAGATTTTTTTTCGTGAGGTGTCCGGTGAAATGCTTCGAGTGCGGCACATTCACCATGCACATGGACCTTTCGAAGGACCATCAACACATCGCATGCGAGCGCTGCGAAATTGTTTGGTGCGCGGTGTGCATAAGTCGCATCGAGGTCACGATTTCACACGAATGGTTGGCTCAACAACGCGCCGCGGAGCTCAACTGAGCGGCGTTTTGAGAATTCATCGATGAGAGTCGTCCTCGGTCACGGCGCCTCCGGCAACGCAGCCTCGATGAAGCCATACGTGGTCGGTTTCAAGCGTCGCGGCATCGACGCGATCGCCGTCGACCTCCCTCGCGGAGGCGCAGAACGTGCAGTCCCCGTCTTCATCAAGGCGTCGGGCCGCGGGCACGACGTGATCGGCGGCGGCCAATCGTTCGGAGGCAGGGTCGCGAGCATGGCGGCGATCGAAGCGGACTTCGGTGGGCTGATCCTCTTCTCTTATCCGCTCCACCGACCGGGGTTCACAGACCAGCTGCGGACCGAGCACTTCCCAAAGATCCACTGTCCGACCCTTTTCCTCAGCGGCGACCGCGATCCCTTCGCGCGAATCGACCTGCTGAGGAAGTGGGTGAAGATAATTCCCAATGCGAGGCTAGAGATCTTCGAAGGTCAGGGCCACGGCCTGCTCAAAGTCCTCGACCAGGCCCTGGACGTCGCCACCGACTTTCTGAAAGGCATCAAATGACGGCGAGCCAGCACATGATCAAGGCCAACGGCCTGCGATTTCGCGCGATGGTCGATGGGCCCGCCGCCGGAGACATGGTGATCCTCCTCCACGGCTTTCCGGAGGGCGCAGAATCGTGGTCGAAGCAGGTCGACGCGCTGGCGCACGCCGGATTTCTCGCAGTGGCGCCCGACCTCCGCGGCTACGGACTCAGCGACGCGCCCGAAGGCGTGGAAAACTATTCGATCGACCACCTCGCCGACGACGTTCGTTTCATCATCAACGCCTTCGGACGAAGCGCCGCCCATGTGGCCGGCCATGACTGGGGAGCGATGGTCGCATGGTATTTCGCAGGTAGGAATCCGGAGATGACGAAGACGCTGACGGCTCTTTCGGTCCCACACCCGGCAGCACTCGCGGCCGCCAGCCGCGGTGACGAGGACCAACAGGCGCGCTCGCGCTACGTCGGGCTCTTTCTGATGGAGGGCAAGGCGGAGGAGGTGCTCGCCGACGACGACTACCGCAGGCTCCGCTCGATGTTTTCGCTGGGACCCAACCCGGAGGCGGTCCCGCGCGGCCTGATCGATCATTTCACGCGTTCGGTCAGCCGGCCCGGTCGCCTGACCGCGGCGTTGAACTATTACCGCGCCAACCTGGTCGCGGGCGGCGGCGCGTGGGAGACCCCGATCCGCATCGGGCAGATCAAGATGCCAACCATCCTGCTGTGGGGCGACCAGGATCCAGCTCTGGGGCGCACCGCGGCTGAGGCGACCGCACAACACGTTGAGGGCGAATACAGGTTTGAGGTGCTGGAGGGCGCGGGCCACTGGCTGCAGTTCGAGCGGCCAGCCGAGGTGAGCCTCGCGCTCACCAACGCCGCCAAGTAAGCTGTTCGCGATGCTCCAACGGGAAGATCAGGAGCGGCGGCAGGTTCTGCGCCGTCTCGACGACATCTTGGAAACCCTCGAGCAGCTGAATCTGCACGATAAGACCGAGCTGACCGACTCCGCCGCAGAGCGGCTCGTGATGCTTGGGATCAAGGCACCACACAGCATTCCGATCCCGCAGCTGATCGAGAAAGTGTGGGCGATGCAGCAGCCGTTCCTCACCACCATCGTCGTGGAGCGCCGCCGCCGCCGCCGCCGGAAGATGGACCCGCAATTCTCGGGCGGCGCGGGCCTCGCCTGAGCCCGTCCGACTGGCTCGCTCTCTTCCAGCGCATCGGCGCGTCGGTCCGCGAAACCGTCCTACCGCTCGCGGGGACTGAGGTCGGGCGCGCGCCGCTCACAGTCGGTGCGGGTGGCGACAGGACGATGGAGCTCGATCGAGCGGCAGAGGCTGTCGTCTTCGGCCGCTTGGAGGGCGTAGCGGACGACGGCGAAATGTTCTCCGTTCTGTCAGAGGAGATCGGACTTCGCAGCTTTGGCGCTGACTTTCCCC
>PLYD01000074.1:15087-16592 GCA_003151665.1 Candidatus Dormiibacterota bacterium | reverse complement strand
TCGTGGTCATCGATGTCGACGACAGTCGCAGGCATACCGGCGGCGAGGTTGAAATCTACGGCGATCTAAAGGCAGCACTGGCGGCGCTCGCCGCTGCGGCCGCAGGTGCGCCCAGGCGCGACTCGTGGCTCGCAAAGCTGCGCGAGGCTGAGGCTGCGTCCAGGCGACGCGACGCGAAGATGACCGAGTCCGACTCCTCGCCCGTGCACCCGGCCCGCCTGATCGCGGAGGTGGAGCGGTTCAGCGATCCGGACGCGATATTCGTCGGCGACGGCGGCGACTTCGTGTCCTTCGCAGGCCGCCTTCTCGAACGCCCCCGGCCTGGTCTGTGGATCGACCCGGGACCGTACGGCTGCCTCGGCTCGGGACCGGCCTACGCGATGGCCGCCAAGCTGGCGCACCCCGACCGGCAGGTGATCCTGCTGTCCGGCGACGGCGCCTTCGGCTTCTCGGCCATGGAGTTCGACACGATGGTCCGCCACCGCATCCCGGTGGTGTGTGTGATCGGCAACAACGGTATTTGGGCGCTCGAGAAGCACCCGATGATGAGCCTGCTGGGCGTGAGCATCGCCGCCGATCTTGGGCCCCGAACCCGGTACGACAAGGTGGTCGAGGCCCTTGGGGGCCATGGGGAGCTCGTCGAGCGCCCCGACCAGATCAGGCCTGCGCTGGAACGGGCCTTCCGGTCGGGCTTGCCCGCCTGCATCAATACAATCTGTGATCCTGACGCCGAATATCCGCGATCATCAGTCCTGATGTGAGGCCCTCATGAGCGCAATCGACACCAAACATGCCGTCGAGGCCGACGAATGGCGTACCGCTCAGTTGCAGTTCGACCGTGCGGCCGAGATTATCAATCTCGAGCCGTGGCTGCGCGAGGTGCTGCGCGAGGTGCAGCGGGAGTTCACCTGCAACTTCCCGGTGACGATGGACAACGGCCACCTCCGCGTCTTCACGGGCTACCGCGTCCAGCACAACATCAACCGCGGGCCCGCAAAAGGCGGCATTCGCTACCACCCTGACGTTTCTCTTAACGAGGTCAAGGCCCTGGCGATGTGGATGACGTGGAAGTGCGCGGTCGTCAACATCCCGTTTGGCGGCGCCAAGGGCGGCATTATCGTCAACCCCAGGGATCTGTCGCTCAACGAGCTCGAGCACATGACACGCCGTTTCGCGACCGAGATCTCAATCCTCATCGGTGCTGACAGGGACATCCCTGCGCCGGACGTCGGCACCGACGGCCAGACGATGGCGTGGATCATGGACACCCTCTCGATGCACCTCGGTTATTCCGCCCCCGCGTCGGTGACCGGCAAGCCCATCGAGGTCGGCGGTTCGCTCGGCAGGATCGAGGCCACCGGTCGAGGCGTGACGATCTGTGCGATGGCCGCGCTCGAGCACCTGGGCCGCTTGCCGCATCAGACAAGGGTCGCCGTGCAGGGATTCGGCAACGTCGGCAGCATCAGCGCCAAGCTTCTCGAAGAGTCGGGATGTACTGTCGTCGC
>PLYD01000074.1:0-15072 GCA_003151665.1 Candidatus Dormiibacterota bacterium | reverse complement strand
AACGCGCGCGACGTCAAGGCCAAGCTGATCGTCGAAGGCGCAAACGGGCCGACAACGCCTGAGGCGGACGAGATCTTTCGCGAGCGCGGGATCTTTCTCATCCCCGACATCCTTGCCAACGCTGGCGGCGTGACCGTGTCGTACTTCGAGTGGGTGCAGGACCTCCAGTCCTTCTTCTGGTCGGAGCACGAGGTCAACCAGAAGCTGAAGGCGATCCTGACACGCGCCTTCTCAGAGGTGCTGAAGACAAAGCTCGAGAAGAAGATCGACATGCGAATGGCGGCTTACGTGCAGGCGGTGTCGCGCGTGGCCGGCGCCACCAGGGAACGAGGCTTATACCCCTAGAGGGCGCGGGTGAGGCAGGCCTCCCCCGCGGTACCCGCTCCGAGTGACACTTGGTCTGGAGGCGCTTGGAAGATGGCACGCCGGGTGACGGCCGGAGTGAATCCGGCCTAGGGCTCCACCCCGTATTTACTAGATCTCTCTGGTGCGGAAGCTCCAGATACTCAGGCCGAGCATGATGGCGAACCAAACGACCACCCAGGCCAAGAACTCGATGGGTGGCGGGTCGACCGCCGAGAACGGATTCGCACGTCCTATGGTGCCGGCGGCCCTCAGCGTCGCCAGGACCGCGTCCGGCTCCATCGCATAGACGGCGCCGCGCCACAGGCCGTCGGTCGGAAGGATCAGGCGGCTGATGGTGCCGACGTTCTCGATCGCCTGGTTCTGTAGACCCACCCCGATGTCGCCGACGACGCCACCGACCCAGCCCATCAACCACGCGACCAGCGCAATCACGCCGCCGGTGATGCCCGACAGTCGAGTCGAAAGCAGGAGGCCGAGCGACAGCAGCGCCAGGCCTTCGCTGCCGACATAAAGAATGAGCTCGATCGGGTGGGGCGGCACGTAGCCAGTCGCCCAGTCGACCGCCGCGATCTCGAGCAATGCGGACCCTGCCGCGTAAATCGCCACGAGCACCGCCAGCCCGAGCCACTTTCCAATCACCACCTCGCTGCGGCGCATCGGCCGGGCCAGCATCGAAAGCAGAAGGCCGCTCTCGACCTCGCTCGAGATGAGTGGCCCCGCGACCACGGCAGCGCTCAGGGCGAGGACGCCGCTGTAGACGAAGGTGACGACGATCAGCAGCTGTGAGGTGATGAGCGTCACCTGCACGGCAGGCAGCACCGAGCCATCGCTTCCGGTCACGGTCGTGATCTTGTTGAAGCCCCACGCCGAGAACCCGACGACGAGCAGCGTCAGGATCACCAGCGCCAGCAGAAGCCGCCGGCGCGAAGCCTCCTGAACAGTGAGCCGCGCGACCACTAACGCAGGGGTCATGAGTGGGTCACTTATCTTCCTCGTCCTGGATCAGCTGCAGGAAGCGGTCTTCCAGTGTCTGCTGGCGCGGCGCCACCTCGTAAATCCTTCCGCCCAGCGCGATGATGGCGGCTACCAGGTCCGGCACACGCTCGGCCTTGAGATTTGTGAAGGTGAGCTGGTCGCCCTCATCGTCGAGCTGTCCGAACGCAGCCATCTTTGCCTTGCCTTCACGATCCAGCCCGGTGGCTCGCACCTTGACCGTCGTTCCGCTCAGCAGTTGGTCCATCGTGCCGGAGGCGATGACGCGTCCATGGTCGACAACCGCGACGCGGTCGCATACCTGCTCGACCTCGCTGAGGAGGTGCGAGTTCAGGAACACCGCGGTCCCTCGCGACGCAAGGCCGCGAATGATCTCGCGAACATCGTGGCGTCCCACCGGGTCGAGCGCGGATGTCGGCTCGTCGAGGAAGACGAGCTCCGGCTCGCCCAGCAGCGCCACGGCGAGCCCAAGGCGCTGCTGCATGCCTTTCGAGAACGTGCCCACGCGATCGCCGGCTCGATCGGCGAGGCCGACCGTGTCGAGGGCGCTCGTGATCTCGTCCTTCCAGCTCGAGCGTGGGAGCGGGGCGAGCTCGCAATGCAAAGTAAGGACCTCGCGCGCAGAGAGCCAACCCTGGTATCGAAACAGCTCGGGCAGGTAGCCGATCTTTCGCCGCGTCCGGAGGTCCCCGATGGGCCGGCCCAGCAGCCAGCCTTCGCCTGAGGACGGTGCGATGAGGCCCAGGAGGAGCTTGACCGACGTCGTCTTGCCGGCGCCGTTCGGTCCTAGAAACCCGAAGACCTCGCCGCGCGGCACGGTCATCGAAAGGCCCGCCAGCGCGACGGTCTTGCCGAATCGCTTGGAGAGCTCGACGGTTCGGATCGCAGGTGAGCCGGCGGCCGCCCCCTCTGGAGCAGCCGCCGGCGAAATTTCGGCCAGTTCAGCCACGCGCGCAGGCTAACCTACGCGCTTACGTGAGGCCGTTGGCGATATCCAATATCGCGTCCTTCTTCAAAGTGCCGGCGACGCCGTACACGGTCCCGCTCTTGATCCAGATCACTCCGGCGCCGAGGCCTGTGTTGTCACCGACGGCCACGCCGCCGACATGCTGGACCGTCACCGACGAAGAGGTCGCGTACTCAATGGGGATCGGGATTGGAAGCGTGGTGCTGGGGTCCTTGACGGCGCGGATAGCGGCAGCGAGATTCGCCGACACGCCCGGCAGGGACAGCAGGTAGTCCTCGAGCTGCTGCGTGGTGACGCCGCTGGAGGTCACGACCGGTGCGCTGGACTCACCAACGACCAGCTGAGGCAGGCTGAGCTGGCTGATGTCCGATGCAGCCCCGATGTTCACGGTGCCGTAGATCTCGACCACCGCCGGTCCAACGGTCACCGTCAGGGTCGAGCCGTCCATGCCGGCGGGCATCTTCGGCAGCGTTTTGCCGGCCTTGGCCGCCGCGGCAGCAGCCATGGCAGCATCGAATTTGAACACGCCCACGGTGGCGGGCATCGCGGCATACGTCACGTTGGAAGAGACACCCTTCGGCAGCGGGCCCACCACCGGGACGTTCAGCGGCTTTGACACCTTCGCCGCCTCGATCGCGCTGCCCACGAGCTGTGGCGCGGGCGGGGTCGTCCACGTCAGAGTGCCGAAGTCACCCAGACCGCTCAGCGACTGCAGGTCGGCGACGCTGACCGGTACCACCTGCACCGATTGCGGCTGGAAGAAGAGGCCCTGGGCGATACCCGTTACGACCAGCGCGACTGCCACGAACGACGCAGCCAGCAGACCCATCACAGGGCGTGAGGCCGGACGGACGATCGGCAGCCTGATGCCAAACCGCGGCTGCGCCGCCGGCGCCGAGCGAACCCGGCTGAACGCCGAAGCGACGTCGACCTTGAGGTCGGGTACCGCCAGCGCGCCGGCGACAGCCCGCGCGTCATCGGCGAGGGTTGTGTACCGCGACTGGCAGTCGGCGCACGCCGAGTAGTGCCGGTTTTCCGACTCGGTGAATGAGTCCGGGTCGTCGAACTTGCGGCGAAGGGTTCCGTCAGAGAGATGTGCCACGAATGACCTCCTTGCGCAGCGCGGCTTCCGCGCGCCTTAACAGTGTTCCGATTTGTCCGATGCCGACTCCGAGCGCCTGTGCCACCTCGGCGTAGCTGAGCCCGCTGGCCCGAAGAACGAGCACGGTCGCGGGCTTGGGAGCAAGGCGGGCGAGGGCTTGGCGGACGTGCCGCCGGTCTTCGCTCACCTCGAGCATGTGTTGTGGATCCATGGTGCGCGCGCCCTCATCCATCGCCTGTGAAAGCTCACGCTTCTCGCGACGGCGCCGGCCGCGCACCCGGTTCAGTGCTTTGTGGGCGGCAGCTCGATACAGCCACGCTGCGGCGTATGGCGCACTTGCTGAATGGAGACGGTTGAAATCGATAAATACCTCTTGAGCAACGTCTTCAGCCTCGTGCGGATCCGCCAGCACACGGTTGGCAATACCGGCGACCCGGCCGTACTCGGCTGTGAACAGTGCTTCGAACGAGTCTTCGTTCGACGTCACGGCATTCCGAGTGCCGGCCTTAGAGGCCATCTCAAAGTTGGCGCCCACCAATGATCAAGCACCGTGAGGGGCGGCTTTGTGACACGTCGGGCATCACTGTCGCCGGCGCAAGAACAGGCGCGCAAAGTCGGTCATGAGTGGGTACCCCCAGAAGCCAACTGTCAACAGGCCAGCGAAGATCACGACCGCGTCGATGCTTTCCCGCCCCTGTTGCGCCCAGTAAACGTCCGAGAGGTTCAGCCATAGGGCGAACTCGTCGAGGGTCAACGCGGCGCCGACGCCGAAGGCGAGTGCGGTCGCGTGCCACAGCCAATCGCTGCCCGGCTGGATGAGCCAGACATAACCGACCAGCAGCAGGATGAGGATCCCCCACACGAGATGGTGGATGTGAACGGTGCCACTGCTCACGTTGTGAAACGGACCAATCCCGGTGCGAATCATGTGGGTGATCGCTCGCACGATTGCAAACGTGACCAGGAAGCCGACCGACGCCAGGAACAGCCGCTCGCGGCGCTCGTCCTGGAAGTGAAAGTGATACAGCCAGCGGATCGCCCGGACGAGGCTACCCGGCGAGTGGCCTCCTTTTGCGGGAGCTTCTGGCAATCTCATCCTCCACTATCGCGAAGTCGTTGCGTGGCAGCGCGTGGATATGTCCCTGGAACGCAAGAGTCCAATGTTCGGGTGGCCATTTGCGGACGTAATCGAGACGGTACGCGAGCTCCTTGGCGGGAATCCAGTCCACATCTTCGAGGACGACGTCCTGGCGAATATGCACGCGCCACGGATAGTCCTCGTCGCGGCGCGCCGAGCGCCAGATCGGCGTGTGGTCCTCGTACATCGGCGAGGCGACGGTGACGGTGGCTGCGAAAGCCATCCGGCCGGTGATGTAGTAGAGCAGGCGGTCGCCGACGCGCATGGTCTCCACGCGCCGGCGATGACGGCTCTTCAGCCCCTGGATCGTGTACCCGAGCTCGCGCGTCTTGCGGAAGTTGTCGGGCGAGCTGACGATCATCCAGTACTGCGACGAGCGCCCCTCGGAGCGCCCCGACTTGCGCTTGCGCTTAGGGCGAGCCTGCCGTGCCGGCTGCTCGGTGCCTGGGGCATTGTCTGCTCGCTCGTCGGGCGCGACTGCGTTTTCTTCGGGATCCGCGTCGCTCATCAGGTCACTCATGGTGCGGAGGCCGGGGGGCGAGGTCTTGCGGTTCCGGCAAAAGTACGGTCAAGTTGCGTATCTGCGCGACATGGGCCATCTCGTGCTTTGTGACCATCCGGCAGATGTCGAGCAGCGTGAAGCTTCCCCCGCGCGGATCCGCGATGGCCCGCTCCCATTCGGTCTTGCCCCAACCGTGGAGCAGGTCGACGGTCCTCCGGCGGACCCTGGCGAAGTCCTCGATCGTTTCCTGCAGGGCGCCCGCAGGCGGCTCTCCGATCGGATCGGGGCCGGGGTCGATTGTGGCTCTGACGTCGGCGCTGGCGAGGCCGTCCAGGTGCGCGTGCCGCAGCAGCGCATCCACCTTTGAGCCAGAGTCGAGGAGGTGGAAGATCAGTCCTCCCAGGGTGGGAAAGGCCGGACCGTGGCGGTATCGAAGTCGGGTCTCGTCGAGTCCGAACACGAGGTCGCTGATGCGCTCAGGGACTGAGCTCATGAGCAGAACCGCATCGGCCGGCGTCATCTCCTCCTGGAGCTCCATAACGGCAACCATACCTAGGGCGCATCGGTCACCATGACCGGGCATGGACTTTCAGGTCGGACCGGACGGCCAGCCACCGCGCTTCGACGGCGCCGCGTGGGTATCGCAGGACGGCCGGCATTTCTGGAACGGCGGGGCCTGGCAGCCGATGAAGAAGCCGCGCACCAGGATTTCCGGCCTCGTGATCGCGCTTGGAGTTCTTATCGTGGCCGGAGTCGCTTATATCGTGTTCGCGGAGCTCAGCCCGAAGCCGTTCGAAGGTGACGGCGTATCCAACGCAAGGATCGATTCGAGCTCGGAGATCGAGTTCGACTACATTCGCAGCTCGACGTGCTCCAACCTGACGTTCGAGTATCGGTTCTACGGTCGCGGGAGCAATCAGGTCGATACCTTCCACGACATCAAGGGTGACCAGGTCGACGCCGGGGTGATCCACCACTTCGATAGCAAGGTCGATCCGTCGCAGCCGATCGACTCCCGGGCGACCCGCTTCGTGGCTGACGCAACATGCAACGGGTGAGCCGTGCTGTCCATACTGAAAAGGCAGTGCAGGTCCAGGTCGCGTGCGATTGGTGCGGAGGCGAGCTGGTCCCCGGCGCCGCTTACTGCGAGCTTTGCGGCGCGAGGACGCGCAAGGCCAGGCGCCTGGTTCGTCTCGCGGTCAGGGTCGAGCTGCTGTTCTTCGTACTGGTAGTGGCCGTGGTAGTCGGCTTCACCTGGATCTACTCAGTCCAAAAGTAAGACAAGAGCTCCGGGGATTTAGGCCGGATTCATTCCGGCCGTCACCCAAACGCCTCCCTTCAAACACCTCCATGCGTGGTGGCTAGCAGGTGGGGGTTCCGCGGGGAGGACTTGTGTCCTCACACGGGCCTTATCTTCGGTAAACCGCTCGGCCTTCGACCTCGTCCTTGTTCAGGCGCTTGTTCAGGTGCAGGCCCTCGAGGAGGAATTCGATCACCGAAGCCCTGACCTCAGGGCGATCCGGCAGGCCCAGCTTCTTGAGCGCACCCGCGAGCTCGGGCAGCTCGCCGATCGCGCGCGTGTAGGTCCGCGCCGGGATGCCCTCGCCAACCTCGAGCATCGTGCCCTCTTCGAAGCGTGCCACTATGCCGTCGAACTGGCCCGCCGAGAAATGCCGGCTGAACACAGCGCTGATGGCGCCTCGCTCCAATCGCGACAGCACCTGTTCCTCTTTGCCCTCGTCGAGCGCCTCGATCTCCACGCGGCCGGCTGTTGATGAGGCGAGGAACGAAAGGTCGGTGATGCGTGGCACCGCCAGCGACTCACCCAGACGTGCGGCGCGGCGCACCGCGTTGCTCGCGAGGTTCTCGAAGTTTGCAATCGACATACGCACCGAAACCCCTGAGGACTGTGAGATGTGCGGGCTGCGTCGGGCGAGGTGCGTGAGCTCGGCCACCATCTCTTTCATAAAGGTTGGAAAGATGAGCTCGAAGTCCTCAGGGATTGGATTTCTCTCGGCTTCCATGATCTGCATCTCTTCGCCCGTCGTCAGTGGGTAGTGAGTCCGGACCTGCGACCCAAATCGATCCTTCAACGGCGTGATGATGCGGCCGCGCGATGTGTAGTCCTCGGGGTTTGCGCTGGCGATGACGAATAGATCCAGGGGAAGGCGCACTCGATATCCACGTATCTGCACGTCCTTCTCTTCCATGATGTTCAGCAGTCCGACCTGGATGCGCTCAGCGAGGTCGGGCAGCTCGTTGATGCCGAAGATGCCTCTGTTGGTGCGGGGCAGAAGGCCGTAGTGGATGGTCAGCTCGTCAGCGAGGTAGCGACCTTCTGCCACCTTGATCGGGTCGACCTCTCCAATGAGGTCGGCGATGGAGATGTCAGGGGTCGCGAGCTTCTCGCCGTACCGAAGATCACGATCGATCCACGTCACCTCCACCTTGTCGCCGTTCTTGGCCACGAGGTCGAGGCATCGGCGGCAGATCGGGCCGTACGGGTGGTCGTTGATCTCGCAGCCGGCGATCGCGGGCACCTGCGGGTCGAGGAGCGTGACGAGCGAGCGCATGATGCGGCTCTTCGCCTGTCCACGCTCGCCGAGGATGATCACGTCGTGGCCGGAGATTATTGCGTTGGCCAGCTGCGGCAGAACGGTCTCGTCGTAGCCGACGATGCCGGGAAGGAGTGGTTCGCCCGAACGAAGTCGCACGAGCAGGTTGCGTCGCATCTCCTGCTTCACGGTTTCGCGAACGTGGCCGCTGGCGCGAAGCTCGCCGATGGTGGCCGCAGGGTTGCTGGACATGTCCTAGCACTATAGGGAACGATGGTCTGGCAACGAAATATTGGTGGGGCGCGCGGTCCCAATCACCAGAATGCCAGCCTCGCGCAGTTAGACTTTCCGGCGCCTTGACTCAATCGATCCGCGATCGCTACGAAGTCGCACACGACGACGGCCGCCCCTTGATTGGTGGCCATCGCGGCAACCCTGCCCAACATCCGGAGAACACCCTGCGATCGTTCCGCTCAGCCATCGCTGCCGGGTGCGATCTCATCGAGTGCGACGTACACCTCTCTGCTGACAACCGGTTAATCGTGATCCACGACCACACGCTCGACCGGACGACCAACGGGAAAGGCCTGGTGCGAGACCACTCGGCCGCCGAGCTGCGTCGCCTCGACGCCGGCCAGGGCGAGCACCTGCCCCTGCTGCAAGAGGTGATCGAGCTCGCGCTGGGCAAGGTCGGCCTCGTGATCGAGATCAAACAGATCCCCATCCCGTACCCAGGGCTCGAGGAGAAGCTGGTGGCGATGCTGCGTCAGCTTGGCGCCGTGCAGGAGTGCGCCGTCGTGTCCTTCTATCACCCGTCGATCAAGGTCCTTCGTGGCATGGAGCCCAAGCTCCAGTTGGGCCTACTCGAGGGAGCGCGGCCGATCGAGCCGGCGCGGATGATGCGCGAGGCCGGCGCCGACGTTTACTCGCCGCACTGGGGGGCCATGGATCCCCAGCTGGTGAAAGAGATCCATGCGGCCGGCGGCGCTGTCGGCGTCTGGCCGGTGGATGACGAGACGGCCGTTGCGTGGTGCCGATTTTGCAAGCCTGACTCGATCTTCACCAACCGCCCGGTAGAAATCGGGGCAGCACTCAGGGCGTCTACTCCGGGCTGACGCTTGGCGCGTTACAACGGCCTACCGAGGTGCGTTGGGTCCGAACAGGAGTGCTTGCCAATACCATGAACCGGCCGTGCTTGCCGATCGGCCACCATTCGAAGATCTGTACCGCGACTACCTCGGTCGCATCTATGCCTATGTGCGCGCCCAGGTTGTCACGGCGGCCGACGCCGAAGACATCACCGCACAGGTGTTCATGAACGCGTACCAGGCGTATGGGCGATTCGAAACGCGCACCACAAGCCCCGCGGCGTGGCTCTTTCGCATCGCGCGGAATGCGACCACCGACCATTTCCGAGCCCACGGCCGGCGCGAGCGCTTGCGGCGCACCATCGAGCACCAGCCGGTCGCCGAGGCCGACCCGGGGAGCATGGCCGAGGAGCGGCTGCAGTACAAGGCGCTGCTTGTGCACGTGGCGCGCTTGCCCGAGCGCCAGAGAGACTCGATCGCACTTCGTCACTCCGGTCTCAGCTTTGAGGAGGTCGGCGTTCTCATGAGCTGCACAGAGGACGCTGCGAAGATGCTTTATCACCGCGGCCTCAAAGCGCTGCGCGACTCGGTGCATGAGGAGGGCGAATGAGCGAGGAAGAGGACCTCGAGCTGCAGGCGCTGCAGCGCTTGCTCGACGACGCCTTCCAGACGACTCGCCCTCGCGCCGATTTCGAGGATGAGCTGTGGCTGCGCATGCAGTCGCGCCGGCCGATCTGGCGGCGCGTTCGCAGGGGCCTCGCCGGCCTCATCGAGGGCATTCGCGAATTGCGGTTGCCTTCCATGGCGGCGGGAGCCGCCCTCATCGTGCTGATTGCGGCGGGCGTATTCACGTTGGCCAGACTCCCTCACGGTGGCGGCGGAGCGAGCACCACTGCCGGGCCAATAAGTAACGACGGGGGAGCGGCGGCACCAGGGGGTGCTCCGTTTGGAGCCGTGCCACGGCCCCAGCTCTCGGTGCCCCCGCTGGTCCAGGGGGGTTCCATCGCGTATGGCGGTGCGGCCACGCTGGTCTGGGCCGGCAACCTGCAGGTCCCCGCGACGGCGCTGCCGGTTTACCGATATACCGAACCGACGCGAGCCGACGCCGACGCATTCGCAGCGAAGGTTGGCGCCGCGCCGTCTGCCGACGTGGCACAGGGTGGGATTGGCGTGTACGCCGGGCGCGATTTCACATTGGTGGTGCTGGCGAGCGTCGCGCAGCCGCCCCGGGAGCCGTATTTCAACGTGAGCGATTTGAAATCAACTGTCAAGTCCACCGGCGACAGCGTTGCGGTCGCGACCGCCATTCTGGCTGCCCATCACCTGCTCCCAACGTGGCCGTATCAAACCGCTGTCCAGACCATTGGCGGCACGGCGGTGCGTGTCGACTTTCTTCGGTCATTCGACGTGCCAGGGTTGGGCAGAGCAAGCCTTGTCGACAGCGCCGGTAATCCCTACGGGACGCAGGTGGATTTCGCCCCAGGCACCGCTGGCGCGTTTGAAACGGGACCCATGCCCTTGACCATCGATCCGGCGACCTATCCGATTATCTCCGCCGCCCAGGCGATTCAGTCTCTGGGCGCTTCGTCAGCGCCTAGCGGTGGGTCGATCCCGGTGGTGCGCATAACCAACGCAGAGCTCGTCTACACGATCGTGTGGGGTGGCGACCACAGCTACTACGAGCCGGCCTATCTCTTTTCGGGCACGTTCTCCAACCATGGAGTCCCCAGCGTGAAGCGCGTTCTGATCCCTGCGGTCGTACCGTCGCTCCTGGCGCCGTAGCTTTTCTCCGGAGTCTCGATCTCACCTTCGTCCCATCCATACTTATTCGGTAGTGGGGAAAAGACGCGTTCAGGTCCGCCAGCAGGTAAGGAAAATCCAGCCCAAGGCTCAGCCAAAGGCAGGATCTGCGCCCGCGTCCGGAGCGTCCAAGCGACAGCGCGAGAGGTTCGTTGAGGCGGGCGGCATGCTGCAAGGCTATGCGCCCGAATTCGTGCAGCGGTTGGGGTACATCTCGATTGGGGTCGGCGTCGGCTGCTTGATCATCGTCGCCGCTCTGCTGATCTTTTTGCCCTCTGTATACGGCCTGCCTGACGCGATCGCAGCGTCCATAGCGTGGCTGCTACCGATCGCGCTGCTGGCCAGCTTTGTCGGCCCCGGTTTTCGCCTGGCGCTGAAGGACAGGAAGGCTGAGAACAGGCTGGTCCAGGGCCAGCTCAAGGGAGCGGCTTCCGTCAGCACTTCAAGAGGCCTGGGCATGCTCATGATCCAGACCCGCGGGGGTGATGAGCAGTACCTGGTGCCTCCCGCTCGTTTGAAACAGGTGCCGGGCAACCAGGTCAGCGTCGTGCTGACGGTCACGCCGAACCTGCGGCACGTGCGCTCTGTCGGGGTGATGGGACAGCGCATGGTCGGCAGAGTCGAGCCGCCGGTGCCGGCGATCATGCGGCGGGTCCAGCTGGTTCCGCTGCTGACGCCCGTGGCTTTGGCGGTGGCGGCGATCGTCGGAGACGATGCTGTGGCGCTCTCCCCGATCTCGCCGCCGTTGTTGCACGCCGCGCTTGCCGTCGTGGGCGGAGCGATTCTTGGCGGAGCCGTTTACCTGGGTTCCACCCTGCTGCAGCGCAGGATGATGGCCGAAGTCCAGGCCCTGGTTCCGAAAGGCTGAGGCCGGAGACTAAACCGGCTCGTCGACCTTTGCTGGAGAGACCGGCTCCGAAGCCGGCGGCGTCATCCCGGCTGGCGGTCCCGCGCTGCGTGGTTGCCGGTAGGCGGTGGGCGGGTCGGACATCGGGGGCACCAGCTTGGCTCGCTGGGGGTAGAGGGCGATCAGGAGCAGGCTGCACGCGATTCCGAAGATCACCGGGCCGAAGTAAAACCTCGAACCGATGATGTAATGCGCTCCCAGCTCGTAGAAGACCGTGACGAGCCCGTACAGAATCCCCGCCCGCACCCAGGCAATGTTGTTGGCCGGGTGGATCGCGGCTGCCATCAGCCCGATGCCCAGCACCGCTGCCGCCGCCGAAGAGTTGGTTCCGATCTCGAGGTCGAGGGGCAGGAGTGCGTTGCCGAACAGGGCCCGGGCGGAGCCGGCCACCATCGCCGCCCCCATGAGGACCATGACCAGCGTCAGCATCAGCCGTCTCATGCGGCGACTTTATACGGCCGCGCACCCAACCGCTACCTCTTAACGCTCTTGCAGCGCTGCCGCAGGCATTTCGGTCGAGCCTCTCGGAGCAGGACCCTTAGACTCGACTTGATGACAAACGACGTCCACATCACGCCGGAGGGCCTGGAGACCGTGCGCAAGGAGCTCGACGAGCTGGTGACCGTCCGGCGCCCCGCCGTCGTCGCCAAGATCAAGGCGGCGCGCGAGTTCGGTGACCTTTCGGAGAACTTCGAGTACCACGCCGCCAAGAACGACCAGGGCTTCATGGAAGCCCGTATCAAGGAGCTCGAGTCGATCATCAAGAACCACGTGTTGATCGAGACGTCCAAGCCGTCCGGCGTCGTGAGCATGGGCAGCACTGTGCGGTTCAGCGAGGACGGCGGGAGCGACGAGGCCTACCGGATAGTCGGCCCAGCCGAGGCCAACCCCAAGGCCGGCACCGTCAGCTACGAATCGGCGATGGGCAAAGCCCTGCTCGGACACCGCGTGGGTGATGAGGTCGAGGTCAAGACCCCCAACGACTCATACCGTGTCCGAATCGTCGGCATTGAGTAGCACGAAGGCTGCAGCCCCTCCGCGGCTGTCCGATCTACGCGCCTGGATGGGGCACCAGGATCTCGAGGCGGTCTACGTCACAAGTCCGGTGTCGATCGCTTACCTGACCGGATTTCGCGCCGACCCTCACGAACGGTTGATGGCCCTCGCGGTGCGCTCCGGCAGCGCCACCTTGGTGGTGCCCGCGCTGGAACGAGAAAGGGCAGGCGCGAACTCGGGGCAGGCGCCGGTGCTTGCGTGGCGTGATGGCGAGGATCCGTACGCGCTGGTGCGCGACGCGCTCGGAGAATGCGCTCGGCTGGGCGTCGAGAAGGAGCACCTCACCGTTTTGGCGGCTGAATCGCTCAGGTCGGCGGTCGGAGCGCGCGAGCTCGTCGATGTCGCTCCGGAGATTCGCCGACTTCGCCGCACCAAGACTGCGGCAGAGCTGGAGAAGATGGCCCGCGCCTGTGCCATCACCGACTCGGTCGCTGAGGAGGTCATGCAGGGGCTGCGCCCGGGGCAATCAGAGCTCGAGCTGGCGATGAGAATTGGCGCTGCGATCAGCGCCCGCGACGCTTCGGCGTCTTTTAACACCTCCGTTCAGTCCGGCGCCAACTCCGCGATCCCGCATCACGACCCGTCCGGTCGGAAGCTCGAGGCCGGCGACCTCGTGCTGTTTGACTTTGGCGCCGCGTTCGAAGGCTATCGCGGAGACCTGACGCGAATGGCGGTCGTGGGCGAGCCGACCACTCGCCAGCGGGAGATCTACGCCGTGGTCTTGCGAGCGCACGACGCTGCGATCGAGGCGGTGCGCCCTGGAGTCACCACCGGCCAGGTGGACGCGGCTGCGCGCCAGGTTATAGAAGCGGCAGGATTTGGCGAGTACTTCTTTCATCGCGTTGGCCACGGCCTGGGTCTCGAGGTGCACGAGGACCCGAGCCTCGACCCGGGGTCGAACACGGTGCTCGAGCCCGGCATGGTGTTCACAATTGAGCCGGGCATCTATCTCGCGGGTTGGGGCGGCGTGCGGATCGAAGACGACGTCGTAGTCGAGACCGGCGGCTGCCGCGTTCTGTCGAAGGCCGATCGGAGCCTGCATGTGGTGCGGTCCGCCTGATGCTTGCACCGGGAATGCGGCGCACCGCACAACGGACGATGGTTTACAACGCCATCGTGCGGCTCGGCGGCCACTGCACGGCTGAAGAGATCGCCGCCGAGCTGCACAAAACCAAGCCTGGATTTCCGCGCAGCACCGTCTACCGATCGCTGGAAGCGCTCACCGCATCAGGGTCGGTTTATGCAGCACATCTCGGCGAAGGACCCACTCACTATGAGCTCGCCACCGGCGATCACCACCATGCGGTCTGCCAGGTTTGCGGAGGCGTGCTGCACATCCAGGAAGAGCTGGTGAACTCGCTCGAGCGCCACCTCGAAGAGTCACATCGTTTCCGGCCGGTGCGCACCGAGGTCCTGGTCATCGGCGTTTGCGATGCGTGCTCGCGCAATCCTGGTCGTAAGGCCGCCCGCAGGCACACGCTCGAGCACGTGCACCATGAGGGAACCGGGCCAGCCTCCTGATACAGTGGTCGCCGACGCGACCGCTTCCGTCTTTCAAGGGGGGACCGTTGGAGCCAAAGATTCTCGGCACCGTGATGCCGGTGCTCGAGCTGAGCATGCAGCCCGGCGACAAAGTCTTCGCCGAGTCGGGTCAGCTGGCCTGGATGTCGATGGCTATCCAGATGCAGACGTCGACCTCCGCAGGCGGCCAGCAAGGGGGCTTCATGGGCACCCTCGGGCGCGCTGTCGCCGGCGGCACCCTGTTCATGACCGAGTACACGGCTGCCGGCGGTCCGGGCCTCCTCTCCTTTGCGGCCAAGCTGCCTGGTCAGATCCTGGCGATGGACGTGGCGCCTGGCGCCGGCTACCTGGTGCACCGCCACGGATTCATGTGCGCCACGCCGGGCGTGCAGTTCTCGATGGGCTTCCAGCAGCGGCTGGGCACGGGGTTGCTCGGCGGCACGGGCTTTCGCATGCAGCGCCTGGCAGGCCAGGGCAAAGCCTGGGTCGAGCTGAGCGGCGAGGTCGTGCCCTACGACCTCCAGCCGGGCAATGCGCTGCGCGTCCACCCGGGCCATGTGGGGATGTACCAGGAGTCCGTGCAGTTGAGCATCACCACGGTGCCGGGAATCAAAAACGCTTTCTTCGGCGGCGACGGCATCTTTCTGGCGTCGCTCACTGGCCCAGGCCGAGTGTGGCTGCAGTCAATGACGATTCAGCACCTCGCGCATGCGATCCAGGAATACCTGCCTCACAAAGAGGCCGGCGCCGGCGGCGTCCTCAACATATTGAGCGGGGGCTAGAGAAAGTGGAAACCAAGATCATCGGCACAGTGATGCCCGTTCTCGAGCTCAATATGCAGCCGGGCGACAAAGTCTTTGCCGAGTCAGGTCAGCTGTCGTGGATGTCGATGGCGATCCAGATGATGACCTCGACGTCGGCCGGCGGTCAGCAGGGAGGGCTATTCAGCGCGATCGGGCGAATGGCCGCCGGCGGCACTCTCTTCATGACCGAGTACACGGCGGGTGGCGGCCCCGGACTGCTGGCGTTCGCCGCCAAGCTTCCGGGTCAGGTTCTCCCGATGGAGATCGCTCCCGG
>PLYD01000144.1:2644-17455 GCA_003151665.1 Candidatus Dormiibacterota bacterium | reverse complement strand
GGCGATTGCGATCACCCGGCTCATCGCTGCACGGCTGCAGCCATCGCCTCGTTCGCGCTGGACACAGGACCCTCTGCACCCGCCGATGCCCCCGGCTCAGCGATTACCGCGACGAGTTGCATGGCATCGGCGGCGTAAACGAACGCAGACGCCTGTCTGGAAGTGACCACCACCGTGAGGCCGTTTGGACTCGTCGAACGAACTTCGACGCCGAGGGCGAAGGGAATCACAGTCGGGTGATCGGGAGTCCCTCCGACAACGAGCAGGTCAACCTTCGATCCTGGGTCCGCAGCCGGTACGTCCTTCACCGGCACGAACACCAGACGGCGGTCAGTGGCCGAGCTCGCGTCCATCACATCGCTTCGCTGGATCAGCTGGCCCGACAACAGATCGTGGGAGGCGCGCAAACCGGAGAGCGTGGATTCGTCGCCGCGGCCAAAGAAAAGCGAGTGGCGCGAGGCCACCGGCATTCGTTGAAGTGCAATCGCGTCGACACCAAGCGATGCTCCGGCCGGCAAGTCTCGTGCTGCGACGTAGACGTCGACCGAGTCGCGAGCGGGATTGGCAAAGACGAGCAGCGCCGCGCTGACCGAACCTCCTATCGCCAGCGCCGCAAACGCCACCAACCATCTCTTTCTTTGAATCATGTCGAGGCGACGGTAGGGCGATATGCGGCACTGGGCCAAGCCTGCCTGTTAACGCGTACGACCCAGTCTGTCGGGAACCGTTGTAAACCTATACTTGACAATCTCCACGCACCAGATATGGTGCACGCAGTGATCGCAACTGCCTCACGACTCGCTCATGAAACGGCCGGCGAGGAGCACAGGAGGTCCCTCCTGGCGGAGTCCGACGCGTTGCTAGACGAGGTCGAGGCGCTGCACCTGGATGACCACATCGAGGCGCCGCAACCACTTCGCGAGGCCATCCGCACTCTTCAGATCAGATTGGGCCGCCACAATCCACCGTTGCCTCCTGCAACCTTGCGAGCCGCGCACGATCTCGTCTTCGCCGTGCAACAGCGCCTCATGGCGGCCAATCCGACTAACCCTCGGCCCAATCGCCACGTCGGAAGGCCCGGCGGTCAGCCGATCGTGACCATGGTCCGCGACGAAAGACGGTGGAAGCTACTCACTCTGCCACCGCCTCCCAACAGCGCTGCGGACGATGAGTGGCTGGAGCTGATCGACTCCACGGTCGAGCGTGCGTGGGATCGATGGTGTTACGCGCAGCAGCACGCCGTGCGCGGCGCGCGAGCGCATTACAAGCCGCTCATCGCGTTCGCAGTCGCCCAAACGGCATGGCTGAACTATTGGGACCTTTACCAGGACGCTGAACGGATCAGGTGGCGGTTGACTGGCCGCCCTTCTCCAAAGCATGTAGAAAGCCCAGTAGCTCCTTGGCTTTGACCGGTGCCGGTGACTCGCGGACTCGTGACGCGAATCTCTCCAGGAATATTCGGAGGGCATCGTCATCCAGCCTCGTCGCGGCTTCGATGATCTCGGCAATCCGTTTCTGCTGGCCGGGTTCCAGGACGCTCGCAAGCATCTCTGCGAAATCAGCCGGCAGCAGGTCCACCGGCCGAGTTTAGGGGTCCGTCTAGACTTCAAAGGCCATGCAGCCTGTCGTGATCGGGGACGTGATCTGGGAGCCGAGCGATGAGGTCATCGCCCGGAGCCGGCTCAAGCGCTTCATGGATCAGCATGGAATCGAGACGTTCCGCGAGCTCCTGAAGCGCGCCGATGACGATATCGAGTGGTTCTGGGACGCTGCGATCAAGGACATCGACATCGCCTTCTACCGCCACTACGACAAGGTCGTCGACCTGTCGGACGGCAAGCCCTGGGCCCGATGGTGGATCGGCGCTCGTATGAACATCGTGCAGAGCTGCCTCGACCGGCATCGCGATAGTGAGTTTCACGACAAGCTCGCGCTGATCTGGGAGGGCGAGCCCGGCGACGTCCGCAAGCTCACCTATGGCGAGCTCAATGAAGAGGTGTGCCGCTTGGCCGGCGCCCTGCGTCGTCTCGGCGTTCGGACTGGCGATCGGGTCGGCATTTTCATGCCGATGTGTCCAGAGGTCGCGATCTCGGTCCTCGCCACCGCCAAGATCGGCGCGGTCATCATCCCGATCTTCTCGGGCTATGGCGCCGAGGCCATCGCAACCCGACTGCAGGACGCCGAGGCGAAGGTGCTCATCTGCGCCGACGGCTTCTACCGCCGCGGCCAGGTCGTGCCGATGAAGGAGACCGCAGACCGCGCGCTGGTCAGCTGCCCCACGGTGACCAAGGTCATCGTGCATAGAAGGGTCGTGCGCGAGATTCCCTGGACTCACGGTCGCGACCAGGTGTGGGAGGTGCTGCTCGAGGACGAGCCCCGCCACGCGCCCACGCACGAGCTCGACCCGGAGGACCCGCTGATGATCATCTACACGTCCGGCACGACCGGCAAGGCAAAGGGCACGGTCCACGTGCATGGTGGCTTCCCGGTCAAGACCGCGCAGGACATGGCGCACGGCTTCGACATCGGCGCAGGCGACACGGTGTTCTGGTACACCGACATCGGCTGGATGATGGGGCCCTGGCTTATCTTCGGGTCGCTCGCGTTGGGCGCGACCATGGTCCTGTACGAGGGCACTCCCGACCATCCAGCGCCCGACCGACTGTGGCGCATGGTCGACGACCACAAGGTCACGGTGCTCGGCGTCTCCCCCACTCTCGTGCGCGGCCTCATGACCCAAGGTGACGAGCTGCCGGCCCGCCACGACCTGTCGAGCCTGCGCATCCTGGGCGGCACGGGCGAGCCATGGAACCCCGAGCCTTTCAAATGGTTCTTCGAGAAGATCGGTGGCGGACGCCTGCCGAT
Source organism: Candidatus Dormiibacterota bacterium (assembly GCA_003151665.1). Next base: position 14,590 of record PLYD01000144.1, on the reverse strand, counting down.
CATCAATTACACGGGCGGCACCGAGATCTCGGGCGGCATCCTGTGCGGCAACGTCATCACCCACCTGCGGCCGTGCTCGTTCGCGGGACCCCTTCCAGGAATGGCGGCCGACGTCGTCGATGCCGAGGGCAACTCCGTGCGCGGCGAGGTTGGCGAGCTCGTGATCCGCAACCCGTGGCCCGGGATGACCCGTGGCTTTTGGGGCGACAAGCAGCGCTACCTCGACACCTACTGGAGCCGCTTCGATGGAGTGTGGGTCCACGGCGACTGGGCTTACGCCGATCCGCAGGACGACCTGTGGTATGTCCTGGGCCGATCCGACGACACGATCAAGGTCGCGGGCAAGCGCCTCGGCCCGGCTGAGGTGGAGTCGGTGCTGGTCGCACACTCGTCGGTCGCGGAAGCGGCGGCGATCGGCGTTCCCGACGAGTTGAAGGGCGAGGCACTCGTTTGTTTCGTCATCCTCCGAAAAGGCAAGGCCGCGAGCGATGAGCTGGCTCACGAGCTATCCGACCTCGTCGCGACTGCGCTGGGCAAGCCGCTGCGGCCGAAGGCGGTCCATTTCGTGACCGACCTACCCAGGACCCGCAACGCCAAGATCCTTCGGCGCGTCGTGCGCTCGGTCTATACCGGCAAGGATCCTGGCGATCTGTCGTCGCTCGAGAACCCCAGCGCGCTTGCCGCGATCGGCGCCACCCGCGACTGAATGCCCTAGAAGCTGAGGACCTTGTCGGCCTCCATGGTCAGCCGCACCAGGTCGGGCGGCGTGATGAACGTTGCGTTCTCTGTGAGCATCTCCGGCAAGACCCCACGGGCCTCAGCACAGCCTTTTCAAACATAGAACTTGATGCCCTGGACCACGCACTTGTCCAGGAGGTCGCGCAACGGCGGAATCCCGAGCCCGAAAACATTGGCGATGATGTCGGGCTTCAGCAGCTCCGCCGCATCGCCGGTGAACGCGATGCCGCACTCGGTGCCCGCCGGTGTGGCTCCATTGCATGCGATGTGGAACGGGACGCTGGCGCGCGTTGGATCCTCAGCGCCGGTCGATGTGACGATCAGAAGGCTGGGCACAGGCTTCAGTATGCGGATCGCATGAGGCCAAGGTGAAGCTCAGCCGCAAGGACCTGGTCCGCCTCCTTCTGCTCTGGCTCGGAGGTATCGACCTCCGCCTCACGCTGCTGGCGGTGCCCCCGCTGATCCCGCTCATCCACCGGGACCTGCACCTCGATGAGAAGGCAGTCGGCGGGCTGGTGTCTCTACCGGTATTGCTCCTGGCCCTCGCATCCGTGCCTGGAGCGCTGCTCATCGCCAAGCTGGGCGTTCGCGGCGCGCTCATCACAGGACTCGGGCTGGTCGCGATCTTCGGTGCGCTGCGGGGAGCGGGCTCGAGCCCTGCGATTCTTTTCTCGGCAACCTTCCTGATGGGCCTTGGGGTCGCAGTGAGCCAGCCCGCTTTTCCATCTCTGGTGCGCGAGTGGTTCCCAACGCGGATCGCCATCGCAACGGCCGTCTACAGCAACGGCATCCTTATCGGCGAGACTCTGCCCGTCACATTCACCACCCCGGTTGGCGTCTTGCCAATCGCGCATGGAGACTGGCACCTCGCGCTGGCCCTTTGGTCGATCGTCGTCGCTGTCAGCGCCGTCGTCATCGCGATCGCCGCACCGGCTCGCCGCAAGCTCGCAGTCCCCGCCCGCTGGTGGCCGAGCTGGCTCGAGGGACAGGCTCTCCGGATCGGCCTCGTCATCGGCATGGCGTCGGCCGTCTACTTCGGCGCCAACGCCTTTATCCCGGACTACCTCGACCAGACCGGCCGGCATGAGCTCATCACTCCGACGCTCGCGGTGCTCAACGCCGCCCAATTGTTGACCGCACCGGTCGTGGCGGTCTGGAGCGGGCTGCTCACGGGAAGAGCCGGCTTCATCGGTTCGGCTGCCCTGATGGCCATCGCGCAGATTGGCATCGTGGTCACGCCCGGGCCGTGGGTGGTCGGCTGGGCCTTCGTGCTGGGCTTCTCGACCGCGCTCGCCTTCATCGTCACGCTGACGTTGCCACCCAGGCTGGCGGCCGCCGGCGACGTCCACCGGATGAGCGCCGCGGTGTTCACGATCCAGTACGGGATAGCGTTCGTCGTCCCGCTGATCGCCGGAGCGTTGTGGGACGCGAGCGGGCGGTCGTTGTTTGCGTTCATCCCCGGAGTCGCCGCCGCGGCGGCAATGGGCTGGCTCGCGCTGTCCCTGCGGATCCCGAGCGACGTCCGAGCCAACTCAGGAACCTGAACAGCCGCGCGCGATTCGTCAGTCGGCTATTTCGTAAATCAGCGTGTATTTGCCCTTGCTGCCCATCGGTGCGCCGAAACCGCCCTTGCCGGTCAAACCCTTGAGGTCACCTTTTCCGGCATCGGGAACCACCTCCCATTTGGTCGTTGCCTCCTTGCCGTCGTACCCACCTCGAAGCAGGAGCGCAAACGATCCTTTTCGAACGCCGATGGTGCCTTTGATCACCTGGACGCCAGAGTACTCCGCGGTTTTGTCGGGGCGGTACACCATGAGGTACTCAGTGATGCCCATGCCCTTGATGTCCCCGGTGAACTTCTGCTTGACCGTTGCCCTGGTCACGTTCGGACCGGTGGAGGTGCCCGCGGGCTTCTCCTGCCAATCCGTGATCTCGAAGCCACCCTTGGCGATCTTCTTCACTGTGTCACCTCCACCCTGAGCCCGATTGCGGGTTGGAAGACGGCCGCGGCCATCCCGAATCCGCCAACGGGTACGTCACTCGCGTGTTAAACGGGGCCTGGATAGTCATTCAGCCAAGGAGAATGACACGGTAGGGGCCCGCCGTAAGCGATAGGTCCTCGCGACAGGCGAGTTGGAGCGGTGGAGCGCAAAGGGCGCTGGAGGCGCCCGACAAATCAACAGAGGTCTCCCGCGAACGAGCCTGAGCGCGAAAGGTTCGTGGAGCGGGAGACGGGGTACAACGCTCCGAGTACCAAGCAGTCGGTCGAGTTCATTTATCGGCTGACTTGACGACCTCACCCGAGCGTTGGTACTCCACCGAGAACATGACCCGCTTCTCGTCGCGTCCATCCTAAGCCGCCGGCTCAATCTGGGGTCACGATTGGCCTGCGGAGTCGATGAACGCGAGTTCCGGCGTTCAAGAATCCGTCCTTGCAGTGGCCTCCTTCCACACCGCCTGACACAGCTGTGGCCCGGATTGACGGCGGAACCGATAAGTGACATGGTCTGGTTGATTCTGTAGGAGCCCCAGGCGGGATGATCACCAGGAGGTGACGCAATGGTCAAGATGACCGTTTTGTACGACCAACCGGAAGATGCAGCCGCGTTCGAGAAGTACTACCTCCAGACCCACATTCCGGAGCACGGAGCGAAGCTCCCCAACGCGACCAGGCTGGATGCAAACAAGGCGGTCGGTGATCAGCCTCCCTACTATCGGACCGCCGACATCTACTTCGACGACATGACGGCACTGCAGGCGTGCCTCGGATCCCCAGTAGGCCAGGCCGCCGTCGCCGACTTAGACAACTTCGCGAAGGGTCGCTACAAGGTCCTGATCACCGAGATTCAGCCCGTCAAGCTTGCCGCGACCACGAGGGCGTAGAGCAGCCTAAGCGGCTCGCCATTCGGCACCGGCATCACCGAGCCGCCGACCTCGATGCGGCTCGGAATGTCGGTCGACTCCCGAGCGCACTCAAGCGCGGTGAGAGTAAAGCTGGAGCGGGAGACGGGGATCGAACCCGCTACCTCAACCTTGGGAAGGTCGCGCTCTGCCAGATGAGCTACTCCCGCGCGCCCTCCATCTTATTTGACCTTTAGGTCTCGACCACGCCCTCGGCCTGCGGGGCCATCTCCGTGACGACGGAGCGCACGAGGGCTGAGTACTCCTCCACCAGCTGGGCCGATTTCACCGGGTCGAGCGTCGACGCGATGATGTGGTACTCGGGACGGTCCGCATCCGGCACCACCAGCACCCAGCCGCCCTCGACGAACACCTTGACCCCATCGGTCAGGTCGACCCTGTCCTTGATGTGCCTTTCCATCATCGTCCGCATCACGCGGCCCTTGATCTCCCACGGACAGAACTCGACCGCGGTCCTGTGCGCGACCGCCGGGATCCTGTCTCGCAGGCTCCGCAGCGAGGCGCTGGTGTGGGCCAGCAGCTCGAGCAGCCGCACGGTGGTGAAGATGGCGTCGAAAGACACGGCGAAATCGGGCCAGCAATAGCCCCCGGCCGCGTCCGACGCGACCACGGTGTCAGCATGCTGGGCGGCGCGAAGAACCGCCCCGGGTGTGATCTTCGTGGGCACGAAGCGACTGTTCATCTGCTCGGCGATCATCGAAAAGGCAAGCGAGGCGGACGCCGGCCCGAGCACGAGACCTGGCTTGTTGCTCAGGGCGAGCTGCACGACCACCGCGAACGCCTCGTCGTGATTCAGCACCTCGCCCGTCTCATCGATCAAGAAGCACCGCTCGCCCGGCGTGTCGATGAACACCCCAAGCCTCGCCTTCACTGCGGACACGATCACCCCCATCTCCTTGAGGTGGGCCGAAAAGCTCGAGGCATCCTGTTCAACGACTATCTCGGCCGGCGCCGCGCTAAGCGGAATGACCGTCGCGTTCATCTCCTGGAGCACGCGTGGCAATGCCAGCGCCGCCGCCCCGTTGTTGTAGTCGACGAGCACCTTGAACCCGCCACCGCGCACCGCCTCGAGGTCGACCTTGCTCAGGATCTCCTCGACGTAGCGATCCGTCTGACCGTCGCGCCGGATGATCCGTCCCATTTCGTAATGCGAGACGCGCCTGATGTCCTCCCTGAAATAGAGGCTCTCCAGCTTTCGCTCAGTGCGCTTGTCGAGGTCGAGGCCGTGGTCGTCGAAGATGCGGATGTCCACAGATCGAGGGTCGACAGGCGACGTCTGCACGTGGACCGCGGACACGTGGGTGTGGCGGGCCCAATAGCGCGCCACGGGCGCCGGCAGCACCGAGAGGTCGGTGACATTGGCGCCGGACGAGATCATCCCCGAGATCACGGCGCGGTGGATCATGCGCGCCGACCGCGTGTAGTCGCGCGAGATCGCGATCTCGGTTCCCTTCGGGCTGAGCGCGCCGACGGCAGCGCCGAGGCGAGCCCCGAACTCGGGTGTGAACTCGACGTTCGTCAGGCCGGTGAGGCCGTAGGAGGTGAACAGGCCGCGCTTCCACGAGCCTGCCCAGATGATCGACTCGTGAACGACCGCGCCCGGCTCGACCTCCTTGTTCGGCCAGATCCGGACGTTGGGGTTGACGGTCGCGCCGGCGCCGAGCACCACCTCATTGCCGATCACGCTGCCCTCCTCGAGCAGGCAGCCGCTCTTCACCGTGACCGAGCGACACACGACAGCGCCACGCAGACGCGAGTTCTCGCCGATGTAGCTGTGGTCCCAGGTGATCGAGTTGGAGACCTTCGCGCCAGAGTCGATGATGGTGTAGCCGCCGACCACGCACGGCCCGTTGACCCACGCCCCTCCCCGCACCTTGGCGCCCGCGCATATGAGGGCCGGTCCGTCGATGCGCGCCGACGATGAAACCTCCGCCTCCGGGTGCACCCAGATCGACTCCCCCACCCGTTCGCCGGGGATGTCGACCTTGACGCGGCCCTCGAGGCAGTCGAAGTTGGCTTTGACATACGCGCTGTGGCTGCCGACATCCTCCCAGTAGCCGGGAGCCACCCAGCCGAACACCGGCTCTCCCTGCTTCAACAGCTTCGGAAAGACGTCGCCCGACCAATCGGTGACCTCGCCAGGCCGGAAGAAGTCGAACACCGCCGGGTCGAGGATGTAGATGCCGGTGTTGGCCAGGTCGGAGATGACCTCGCCCCAGCTCGGCTTCTCGATGAACCGCTGCACCGCACCGCCCTCGTCGACAACGACCACGCCGTACTCGAGGGGGTTCGGCACCGGCTTGAGCACGATGGTGGCGAGCGCGCGGTGCTCGCGATGGAAGCGGGCTGCGGCAACCAGGTCGATGTCGGTGAGCGAATCCCCCGAGATCACGACGAAGGTCTCGGTGAGCTGCTGGCGTGCGAGCATCACCGACCCGGCGGTGCCGAGCGGCGAGTCCTCGACAGAGTAAGTCAGCGCCACGCCCTGCTCGGATCCGTCGCCGAAGTAGTTGCGTATCGAGGCGCCGAGGTACTGCACTGTGGCCACCACGTCGCGCATCTGGTTGCGCCGCAGGTGCAGCAGGATGTGCTCCATGATCGGGCGCCCGGCGACGGGCACCAGCGGTTTTGGCTGGCGGCTGGTCAGCGGTCGGAGGCGCGAGCCTTCGCCGCCCGCCATGACAACCGCCTTCATGCCCCAGTCATCGCAGTCGATACCATCGTAAGTCGATGTTGGAAGAACTCGAACACGGCTATCCGGTGCTGGAGGAGCTGAACGACTTCGCCCACGACCTACTCTGGACGTGGGAGCCCCGGATCGAGGCCACCTTCCGGGTCCTGGATCCTCAGCGCTGGGAGGCCACCAGGCAGAACCCGGTCCTGCTCCTCTCGCAGCTCGGCGAGGAAGGGGTGGCCAAGGCCATGGAGAGCACCGACGCCCGGGCCGCCCTCGAGGATGCACGCGCCGCCTATCGGCAGTACTACGACCGGAATCCGGCCTTTATGAACGCGAAGGCACCCATGGTGATCGGCTACTTCTCGCTCGAGTTCGGCCTCGCCGAGTGCCTGCCCATCTACTCGGGTGGACTTGGCGTCCTCGCCGGCGACCACCTCAAAGCCACCAGCGACCTCGGCCTGCCTCTGGTCGCGGTCGGCCTCCTCTACAAGCAGGGTTTCGGCCGCCAGGAGATCGACGCAGGCGGCCGCCAGGTCGAGGTGTACTCCGAGCACCGGGGCAGCGACCTCCCGATTCGGAAGGTCGAGGGCGTCGAGGTCGAAGCTCCGATCGGCGATCGCAAGGTCAAGATCGCGGTGTGGCGCGCGCAGGTCGGAAGGGTGCCACTTTTCCTGCTCGACACCGACGTCGAGGCCAACCCGCCCGACCTTCGCGCGATCACCGACCGCCTGTATGTGCCCGAGCCTGATCGACGGCTGCGTCAGGAGATCGTGCTCGGGATCGGTGGCGTGCGCGCGCTCCATGCGCTGGGCATGGTGGCGGGTGTCTATCACCTGAACGAGGGCCACAGCTTCCTGTGCGCGATCGAGCGCATCCGCGAGCTGCGCGCCTCTCGCCGCATGACACTCGAGGAAGCACGCCTGGTCGCGCGCGCGGGAATCGTATTCACGACGCACACGCCGATCGCAGCGGGCAGCGACTACTTCGAGCCCGGGCTGGTCTGGGACCTGCTGGGTCCCTACCTGAAAGACGTGGGCATCTCGTTCGATCGGTTCATGGACCTCGGTCGGCAGCGGCCTGGCGATCCTCGCGAGCGTTTGTGCACCACGTACGCGGCGCTGCGCCTGGCGGACCAGGCGGTTGGCGTGAGCCGGCTCCACGGAACTGTGTCGAAGCGGCTGTGGAAGGACGCATGGCGAGGGCTTCCAGAGGTCCAGGTACCAATCGGGTCGGTCACCAACGGGGTCCACATGCCGACATGGATGGCGCCAGAGATCAGAGATCTGCTCCGAAGGTACGTCGGCCCCGACTGGTGGGACCTGGACGGCACCGACGGCCGCTGGGAAGCAGTGTTCGAGATCCCGGCGACCGAGCTGTGGTCGATGCACATGGACCTGAAGCGGCGTCTGCTCGAGGTGGCGCGCAAGCGCTCGGAGCACACGGCCGACCTTGACGCAAACGCGCTGACGATCGGGTTCGGCCGTAGGTTCGCGCCTTACAAGCGCGCCAACCTTCTGCTCCAGGACTCCCCGCGACTCACCAAGATGCTGCGAAGCGCCAAGCACCCCGTGCAGTTCCTCTTCGCGGGGAAGGCACACCCCGCAGACCAACCGGGAAAGGACATCGCGGCAGATGTCGTCGCGTTCGCACGGCAGCAGCCGCGCGTGGTGTTTCTCAAGGACTACGACATCGAGCTGGCCGGCCACCTGGTGCGCGGCACCGACGTGTGGCTCAACAACCCACGGCGGTTCCTAGAGGCCAGCGGGACCAGCGGCATGAAGGCCGGGGCCAACGGGGTACTGAACGTGAGCATCCTCGACGGCTGGTGGGACGAAGGCTACAGGCCGGAACTCGGCTGGGCCATCCCCTCAGGCGCCACCCTCGATCGTCCGGGGGTGGACGACCAGGCCGAGGCCGAGAACCTGTACCGGCTGTTGGAGCGCGAGGTGGTTCCCGCGTACTTCGAGCGGGACGAGAACGGCATACCGCGGCGCTGGGTTGAGATGATGCGGGCTTCAATCCGGCACATCGCGACCGAGTTCTCAGCGCGGCGAATGGTGATCGACTACTTCAACACGGCCTACGCGCCTGGGGCTCGGCGGGTGGAACAGCTGCGACTTCTACCCGACTGGGGCGGCTAGAGCTCCAGTCCGACCTGCTCGGTGCGGCAAGATGTCAACGGTCGCAAAGTCCGCCGGCAGCAGCGTCTCCGCAGTGGTGAGTAAGTTGCGAACGTAGTAGCGGCCCGGGGCGTAGTAAGCCCTAGTGGCGTGGACTCGAGCGTGGGATGGACCTCAATCATCATCGTGTCCGACAGGAGATTCGGCGTAGCGGGGGCTACTTTCCCACCGGCGCCATCGACACGCCCCGGCGCTCTCGCCTCGCGCCGATGCCCGCCATGTAGAGCTGAACGTATTTCTCGGCCGAGCGCGACCACGACACGTCCTCGGTCATCGCGCGCCGGACGAGCCACGCCCACAGGGACGGGTGCCTGTACGTCTCCGCCGCCCTGACCACCGCGCCGAAGAACTGCCACGCGTCGTAGACATCGAACCGGAATCCGTTACCGGTCGCCGCCACCGGGTCGTAGTCCTTGATCGTGTCGGCAAGGCCGCCCGTGGCGCGCACCACCGGGATGGTGCCGTAGCGAAGGGCGATCAGCTGCGCGAGGCCGCAGGGCTCGAAGCGCGACGGCATCCACAGCATGTCGGCGCCGGCGTAAACGCGTTGCGCGAGCGCCGAATCGAATCCGATCACTGCGGCGACCTGCTTGGGACGCTCGGCCGCCCAGCGGCGGAACATGTCTTCGTAGCGCCGGTCGCCGGCGCCCACCACCACGACCTGCAGGCCAAGGTCGAGAAGGGCGGGCATCGCCTGCTCGACGAGGTCCAGTCCCTTGACGTCGTAGAACCTCGAGACCATCGCGCACAGGGGCCGGTCCGAGTGCCCGAGCCCGAGCTCGGTCCGCAGCTCCGCACGGTCGAGCGCCTTCGCCTCAGGCGCCAGCGCCGAATAGTGGTGCGGGATGTTGGGATCGTGCTCCGGATCGAAGAGCTCGTAGTCGATGCCGTCGATGATGCCGTGCAGCTTGTGCGCGTGGACCCGCAGCAACTCGTCGAGGCCCTCACCCATGTCCGGCGTCTGGATCTCTTTCGCGTACCGCTCGCTCACGGTGTTGACGACATCGGCGAAGTGGATCCCCCGCGCCAGGAAGTTGACCTCGTCATCGAGACCGGGAATGCCGGCTCTAAGGAGGCCCCACCTCTCCAGGGCCGCCAGCTGCAGCGCCCCGAAGCCGAACTTGCCCTGCTCCGCGAGGTTGTGAATCGTCAGCGTCGTCGCGATCTCACCGATTGGCCCTTCCGCATAGACCCGCTCGACCAGGTTCGGCACGAGCGCCGCGAACGCGTCGTGGACATGGATCACGTCGGGCATGAACTCCAGTGGCTGAAGCATCTCGAGCAGCGCGCGGCTGAAGAAGACCGACCTCGCGTCGTCGTCCCCAAACCCGTAGATGCCATCGCGGTCATAGAGGGACGGGCAGTCGACAAAATAGACGGCGATCTCGCCGAGACGGCCTTCGAAGATCGTCGCCGCCAGCGTCTGCGCGCCCAGCGGCACCTGGAGATCGGTCAGCACCGGCTTCAGGCCGTTGCGTGCGATGTCGATCTGCCGGTAGCGCGGCATCACGAGCCTCACGTCGTGACCGAGCCGGTGCAGCTCCTTGGAAAGGGCCGCGGTGACGTCCGCGACGCTGCCCGACTTCGCAAACGGCGCTAGCTCGGCGGTCGCGATGAGCAGCTTCAAACGCCGCGACTCGGTGACTTCGACCGGCTGCGGGTCGCCCGGAATGCGCAGGCCGAGCGAGCCGTTGGGTGGCACCTGCTCGATGTCGCGGCCATCGCGGCTCACCACCAGCGCGAGCTCCAGCGTGTCGCCTTCCCTCTTCGCGAGGTGCGTGAACGGCACCGAAAGGAAGAACGGATCGGGCACCTCCCAATCGGTCTCAGGCTCGGCCTTCGTCTGCGGCTCGACGACGCGGGCCACTGTGACTGCGGCGCCACCCTGCGCCTTGGGCACGATCCGGATCACGTGCGCGGGCTCGAAACCAAGCTCAGCAGCGGCGGCCACCGGCAGCGGCAGGTCCATGCTCCCGTCGACGTCCGCTGCAGGCGCGCCCGAGCAGTAGATCCAGAACTCGATGCGCTGCGCCTCGAGCTCGGCCGGGGTCCGCGGCGTGTCGATCCGGAAGTACAGACGCTCGTGGTCACAGCCATAGAAGACACGTTCGACGACACCCGCTGGCCGGTGCAGGGCGCCGAACCCTGAGCCGACCAGGTAGTAGCCCGCGTGGCTCCATTGCGGGTCCTTGATCGATGTCGGGCTGATGCTGATCGATGGCACGCCGCGTTCGGGCGTGCTGCCGCGCTCGATGATCGGTTGGAAGAGGCGCGCTGGCGGGCGCTGCCCCATGAGCTTGTACACGTTGCGAAGATGGAGCCGGAACTGGTTGTCCCAGATGGGATCCATACCCGAGTCATGCTTGCGGCTGAACCACCAGAACCAGTCGCTCCCTTCGGTGATCAGAATCTCTCGCCAAGCGAGCGCCGCCTGCTCTGACTCCTTGGGTCGCTGTCGCAGCTGGTCCTCGAGCCAATCGCGAGTCTCCGCCAGCAGATCCCACGCGATGTTGTGCTCGGGGTCGCCGATCCAGGTGTCGAGGCTCGCGCCGATCCAGCTTCCCGTGTGAAGGCGGTGCAGCTGCTGGCGCGCGGGGTGCTCCTGCAAAAAGTCGCTGATGGTGGTGGTGACGATGTCCTGCGAAGCCTCGAGCTCCGTGTAAACAGCGTTCAGGAAATCGTGGCCGTCGCGTGGATAGAACTCCCAGGCGTTCTCGCCATCGAGCGCGATCACGGCGAGGAAGTCGCGGTCCTCCTGCTGCTCGCCGACCCGCTTGAGGCGGCCGACGAGGTCTCTTGCGGCGTCGAGCGACGACATGCGCTGGTAGTCGAAGCCGATGACGTTGGAAAGGTTTGAATCACGGAACACCATGGCCACTGAACGGCCTTCGCGGTCCACGTGGTGCGGTTGATAGAGCCGCTCCGGCGACAGAGGTCCGTCGATCGAGCGAGCCAGCACCTCGGCGTCGCTGATCATCCAATCGATGCCCGCCTTCACTGCCAGGCCGACGACGCTCTCCCCCACCGCCATCTCCGAGGGCCACATGCCTTTCGGCTTGCGGCCGATCAGGCGCTCGAACAAGCCCTGCCCCAGCTCGATCTGGCGCTCGGCATCTTCGCGGTGTGAGAAATGCCTCTCCGGCAATGGCAGCTGGGGATTCGCGGTCCTCGCTGAGTCGACGTGGCAGAGCAGAGGCAGGATCGGGTGGTAGTAAGGCGAGAAGGTCAGCTCGACCTGGTCGCGTTCAGCGAGCTCCCGGTATTTCGGGATGACCAGCTGCATGATCTCCATCTGCGCTTCGAACAGGGGCTCTTTGTTCGCCTCGGAAAAGTCATGGTCCTTGCGCTTGAGCTCGGCCAAGCGCGGATCGGACTCGGCCCAAGCGGGGTCGCACCATGCGAGGTTGAACCACACCTGCAGGTCGCGCA
>PLYD01000144.1:0-2619 GCA_003151665.1 Candidatus Dormiibacterota bacterium | reverse complement strand
CGGCATCTTGTAGTAGTCCTTGGCGGAGCGGAGGCGCACCCAGGGCAGCAGGTACGTGTTGGTCAGGTCGTCCTTGTAGTAGGGCTGGTGCATGTGCCAGACGAAGGCGACGTGGAGTGGCTTCACGCGTTAATCATCTCAGCGTCGCGGGGGCGCTGTTTCTACTTGGCCGCTTCGTCGAGCGCGCGGATGAAGTTGACGTATACGCGCTGCTGCTCTCGCAGGATGCCCAGCGCCCCCAATTCCCACCACTCATCCGGAGTGAAGTACGCGCTGACCTCCGCCTCCGGGCCCTGCTTGCTGAACCACTGGATGAGGTGGAGGTTGTCGGATTGCAAGAGCCACTTCGCCATCTCCACGTATCGCGGGTCCCCCGTCAGCCGGGCCTTGTTGTACGCGTGGTGCATCAGACGGAAAATGCCCTGCTGCGCGTGGTTTCCCAGAAAGAACTCCATGCCACCCTCGCCGGCCCAAGTCGTCCCGTACTCGTTGATCGGAACCTCGAAACCGCGATCGCCCAGCTCGGCGATTGCCTCCGATGGCAACACCATCTTCACCTTTCGACTTTTCAGCTCAGCGGCCAACGCCGGCACGAACGTGAAGATTCCAGTGTTCGCGTGATGGTGCTCCCCAAAGGTCTCGAAGTCCCAGCCCAACGTGACCACATCTCCCCACGTCTCGCGGATCCAGCCGGCGTAGCGCTCGGGCGTCAGCGGAAACTCGGACCAGCCGCGATTGGAGAATCGGTAGCCGACGTCGTCCGACAAATCGCGATGGCGGCAGAGCAGGGCGAGGCGTTGCAGCGGATATCGATAGACGTGAGTGGGCTCACGCCACCCCATCTGCCACGGACGGCCTTCCATGAAAGCGCCGGTGAAGCCGCATTGCTGAAGCGCGAAGTAGACATCGTTCGACATGAACATCTCGGTGGTGTCGGTCACAGTCACCGGCTTCTGAAACAGCGCCTCGAGGCGCTCGCGCGCCTGAACCATGGCCTCCTTGAAGGCGAGGATGTCGACGTAAAACAACCAGGAGTGATAAGGCTCTACGCAAACGACCTCGACGTTCGGGCTCGCGCACAGCTGCTTGAACGAATCGAGCACCTTCGGCCCCCACGCCTCGGCCTGAAGCAGAAATGAGTTGCTGAAGCCGATCGACATCTTCCAGCCACGCCTGGTGAGGTCGCGGAACATCTTGCTGGCGGGGATGTAGGAGAACTTCGCGACCTGCTCGAAGTAGCGCTGGTTCATCGGCTCGTCGAACACGAAGTCGGGCATCGCCTCCGCCGAGGTCTTCAGCGGGATGACCTGGGCCGGCAGCTTCAGCCTCCGTGGCTGGTGCACGACCGTGTAGACGACCAGGTTTTCAGCCACGCGGTTCGGGCGTCTTGCGCAGCGGCCGTCTTTGCGTCTTGGCCGCTTCCGGCTCGGCGGGCGGCACCCTTACCGCCTGCTGTGCGGCAGCGAACTCCACCTTCAGCAGCAGCTCCTCGATCACCTTCTCCCAGACGTACTGGCGCGCAGTGACCCGGCCACGCCTGCGAATCGACGCCGCCAACTTCGGTCTCTGCTTGACCAGGGTGAGCGCCGTGACCAGCTCGATCGGGTCGTCGGTCTCCATCACGAGCGCATTTCGGTAGGCCTGCGCGTAGTCCTCGCCAGTCGAGCCGGTCACCGCGAGCCCGCCTGCCGCCATCACCTCCAGGCCCACCAGCCCGAATGGCTCGTGGCCGGAGTTCGCAAGCACCGCATCGCTGGCGGGGTAGATGACCCCGAGCATGTCATCGGAGACAAAGCTCGTGAGGTTGAACATGTCGGTGTCGGGGTTGTCCCGAAGGATCGTCGCGAGGCCCGATGGATCGCCCGGAGCTTTCACGCTGACCACGGTCAGGCCCTGGTGCTCCGCGTGGGAGAGGACCTGACCCCCGTGCGGCTCGCGCCCACCCCGGATCACCAATTTCACGCGCGCGCCGTGGCGCTTGAGGTAGCCGGCGGCGGAAACCGCCATCAACCATCGCTTGTCGGGATCGAAGCGGCCAATCTTGAAGCAGAGGTAGTCGGCAGCGGCGGCAGATCTGATTTCTTCGAGTGCAGCGGGGTCGGCGTCGTGGATTGATGCGCGCGGGATGCCGTTGGGGATGACCATCGGGTTCTGGCCCGACTCCCACATCCTGAATTTCATGTAGCGGCTGACCGTGGTCATCGTCGTGGCGAACGCAAGGGCGCCCCAATTGATGCGCTCGAACCCAAATGTGTTGTTGGCGTTCCACAACATGACGACGCGGTCGCGGAGGCCCCTGTAGTACAGCGAGTCCGAGATGAGGTTCATCGAAGCGGCCGTGTGCCATTCCTCTCCCAACACGACGACATTGCGGCCGGAGCCGACGGCGGGAGCGATCACCTGGTTGATCAGGCTGAGCGGCAGGCTCGAGTTCCAATCGCGGACCTTCTCGTCCTCACCGTCGTAAACGCCGCCGCGGTGGCGGGCGGAAATCCATTGGCACCAGCGGCGGTAATGAAGGCGCCCGCCTTCGTGCGTTTCTTCGCCGGGCAGGTCTGGGTCGCCACAGAAGAAGAGGTGCGTGTCGTAGCCAAGCTGCGCCAGCGTGCGCGCGAGACC
>PLYD01000180.1:31446-42176 GCA_003151665.1 Candidatus Dormiibacterota bacterium | reverse complement strand
CGTAGACACGCTGCGTCCAGTTCCAACGCAAGCGGCGCTCGACTCCCTCGGCTTTAACGGCCGGGAGCAGCCTCGAAGCCAGCAGCGGTACGACCGTCACCGCCACCACCAGCGAGGCGAGTAGCGCCACCACCACGGTCAGGGCGAAGGGCCGGAAGAAGCTGCCGGCGATGCCGGTCAGGAAGATGATTGGCAGGAACACCGCCACCGTGGTCAGGGTGGATGCGGAGACCGCGGTGGTGATCTCGCGGGCGCCTGTGTACGCGGCGACGAGAGGGCGCTCGCCTTCGCTGACATGGCGGCTGATGTTCTCGAGCACCACGATGGAGTCGTCCACCACGCGCCCGATGGCGACCATCATCCCGCCCAGGGTGAGGATATTGAGGGTGATCCCCTGCCACCACAACACGATCAGGGCCACCAGCAGGGAGAGTGGGATCGAGATCGCGGCCACCAGTGTCGCGCGTCCGCTGCGAAGGAAGACGAAAATGACCAGCACCGCGAAGACCGCGCCCAGCAGTCCCTCGCGCAGGATGTTGCCGATCGCCTGGGTAATCGGCGTCGCTTGATCCGAGATCGATTCGAAGTGGACGCCGTGGCCGACTGACGACTCGATCCCTGGAAGCGCATTCCAGACCTCATTGGCGACAGTCACCGTGTTGGTGTTGGGGCCATCGATGATCTGCAGGCCGATGCTCGGCTTGCCGTTGGTTCGCGTGATCGTGTCGGCCGGCAGGGAGACCACCTGCACCGTGCCCAGCTGGGTGATCGCCACCGGCGGCGATGGCCGGGCGCCAGCCGCTGGGTTGAAGAGCGGGGTGACTGTGACCTTGCCGATCTGGTCGAGGCTGGTCAGCGACCCCGAGATCTGGAGCGGAATCGTTGCCGACCCCTGCTTGAGGGAGCCAACCGACTCCACGACGCTGGCCTGCTGCAGCGCTGAGGCGACCTGGGTGACGCTTACGCCATGGGCCGCCAGCTTGGAGGGATCGAGAATGACGTCCACCTCGTTGGTCGGGGCTCCGGTCAAGACGACCGATGAGATACCCGCCAGACCCCTCAGCTTCGGCACGGCCAGCGTCTGCAGTTGACCGGCGAGATCACTGAGCGGCTCGTCAGCGGAGATCGCGTACTCGAGGATCGGCAGGCTGTTGGTGGAGAAGGTCTGAACACTCGACGAGGCGGCCTGCGGAGGCAGCAGAGATCGAATCCCCGCCAGGGCACTGCTGGCGTCCTGCTGAGCCGACTTCAAGTCGGTGCCGTCCTTGAACAGGACGATGACGAGCGAAGCGCCCTGACTCGAAGTGGACTGCACAGTGTCCGTTCCGGCGACGCCCTCCATCGCATTGACCACCGGGACGGTGACCTGGCTGTCGACGATTTGCGGCGAGGCACCCGGGTCGGGCGTGATGACGAGGAGCGCGGGCACTGAGATGTTTGGCAGGAGGTCCTGCTGAACCTGGGTCGCTGCGAAGATGCCGACTCCGAAGAGCAGCACAACGGCGAGGANNGTGAAGCCCTGTGCAATGGCGGCCTGCTTCGTCGTTGCGTCCCTGCGCATCGCATTGATTCGCTCGAGCCCCGCTTCCGTGATGACGGCCTGGACCGAACGGCGGTCGGCGGGGTCAGGAACGCGATTTACCAACCCATCCCGTTCAAGGACGTCGATGATATCGGTCATCGTTCTGGGCGTCACGTCCATACCGGCGGCGAGCGCTCCCAGCGGCAGCTGGCGGCTCGGCCGGTGGCAAAGGCGCGTGAGCACACGAAGGCGGCTCTCCGAGAGACCGTGGCCTTCGGCGAAACGCTCCATTGCATCGTGGATACGCTTCGCAGCCAGGCGCAGAGCCGCCAAAGCCTCGAAAACCTCGACGGAACCCTCGCCGTCCTCGACCACAGCACGTCGCATGGCCGCGTCGTAGAGGTACCCAGACACGTCGACCTTGAGGTCTCCGTGGGTCAGAGGAGCGTGGGATCTAATATCGGGTTTCCCCATAGTGAGGAGACTCACTATAGTGGGTGGCCATGACCTCCTCAGAGCTGCTCGCGAAGATTCCGCCGGTTGGGAGGTAGGAGATGAACGTCGCGCTGTGGATTCTGCAGGTGTTGCTCGGCCTCTTCTTCGTCTTCCACTTCTTCGTCATGGTCCGACCCTCGCCCGGCGGGATGAAGTACATCCTGGAGATGCCCACCGGCCTGCGGCTGTTCGCCGGCATCGCGGAGGGACTTGCGGGCCTGGCGCTGGTAATCCCACCGCTGCTCCACGTCCTGACCTGGCTGACGCCGCTGGCAGCGGCGGGGCTCGTCGTGCTCATGCTGGGCGCGATCGTCTTTCACGTCCAGCGTCGCGAGTACCCGAACGTCGGCTTCAACGCCGTTCTGGGAGTGCTCGCCGCGGTAATCGCTTGGGGCCGGTTCGGCCCCTACCACTTTTAGCCCCGTAATTTGCAAAGGAGTACTCCGATGGGCATCTGGAAGTTCGACCCGTACCACACCCAGGTCGAGTTCTCGGCCAAGCATCTTGGGATGATGACCGTGCGCGGCCACTTTGCCGAGGTGACCGCAACCGGTGATATTCACCCTGATAAGCCGGAGCTCACGACCATCGAAGCAACGATCAATACGGCGAGCATCCGAACTAACAACGAGCAGCGCGACAAAGACCTGCGGGCGTCCAACTTCTTGGAAGTCGACAAATATCCAACCATGACTTTCAGGAGCACCAAGATCGAAGCTGCGGGCCCTGAGCTCTACACGTTGACGGGCGACCTAACCATAAAAGGCAATACCCGACCGGTAACCCTCAAGGTCGTCAAGTACGGGGAGTTCAACGATCCAAACATGGGTCACCGCATCGGCTACGCAGCCGAGGGCGAGATCAACCGAAAGGACTTCGGCATGACGTTCGACATGATGCTGGACGGCAAGTGGATCGTCAGCAACGAGATCCAGATCAATATCGAAGGCGAGCTCATCGAGGCGAAGGAGAGCGAGACCGCAGGCCAGGCAAGTAGCTGAGCCACCTCGGTGACAACCTGGGTGAGGCTGGTCAGATCTGGCCGATATCGCGGCGCCGGAGTCCGAACAGGCCGGCCAAGGTTAGGCCGGCCGCGACGGCGGAGATCATGACAATGGGCAAGATGGTCAGGCTCTGAGCCGGCAGCTGGGGCACGCGCTCGAACGGCGAAAGGTTCTGAAGCCAACTGGGGAGATGGAGGACCGCACCGAGGAATCCGGCGACGACGCGACGCCGAGCAAAATGACGCTGCCGGCGAACGCCACCGTAAGGTGACTCGCCCCCCACCGCCAGCGCGATACCGGAGTCGCCAACACCGACTCCGCCCGCATCGAAGCCTCCTCGCTACGCAACCGAAGGAAGGACTGAATGGCGAACCCCGTGGCGAGGAGCGCGATGAGGCGGAATGAGGCGGCGAAGTAGGAATCGGTGAGGTTCGCACCTCCAGCAGCGGCCAGTATTTCCGCAAGCGCCTTGTTCTGGCCCATGAAGGCGTCGACGGTCGGGCCGATCCAGCCGTAGGCGATACCGATGACGTCGGCGGCGTCGTCCTGGTCGCCGTCTCGGGCACCCCTTGGGGCAAGAGCGCATGAGTTCGAGGCGGCCGGCTTCCTCCTCGCGGTTGTTGCCGTGATGAACGAATTTGCAGAAGCAAATGATGAGCCTACGAGGGTGGGCAGGTTCCAACTTGAGCCTTCTGGCCTGCTATTCGAGGCCCTATCGACCAGGTCGGTGCTATTCATCCCGCTCGGCCGGTCTACGCGCTCGACACGTCTCGCTGTCTCATCAACACCAGAGCGGCGCCGAACCCGGCTACAAAGACCAGCACCATCGATATCGCCGGCGTCCAGGACGGGTTGCCGACAACCGGGTTCCCGTAGAGATGGAAGATGGACAGGTTCTGCAGCCAATCCGGCATTTTGAGCAGCGGACCCAGGTCCCCCAGGATGTACTCGACCACCGCAAAGGCGGCCAGAAATGGGACGGCGATTCTTGGCCACCGGCTCGCCACTGCGACACCCAGGCCGCCGAAGGCAAGCGCGAAGGGCCATAGCAGCGCCGACGCGGTAAACACGTGGCCGGCGTCGAGGTTGAGGCCGGAGGACGGCACCGTTGCCGCCACGCCAACGTAACCGGCGATCACGATCAGAAGGCTGGCGACGGCGAATTCGAGCGCCCGCTCGATGACCACCCGCGTGCGCGAGATCGGGGCGCTCAGCAGCATCTCTACGCGTCCCTCCTGGTCCTGGGCCGACCAGCGCGAAACCTGCACAACCGCGTAGCCGGCCAGCAGCAGCAGCGCAATGCCGAACCAGACGAGCCCGAGGAGCGCCGTGTACCTTGGTCCCGGCGCGGCGCCCTGGAAAAGGGCCGCGAGGTTCGGGTCTGAAAAGAGCGCATCGCCCATCGACTTTGTCACCGAAACCATCAGCGAACCCAACAGCAGCGTGCCCACTGCCCACACGGAAAGGCCGACACGTTGCTCCCATATTCCTTCGGTGAAGGGCGTGCGTAGCATCAGATTGCGCGAAGCCACCCGCACCGCGACGCCGGCGCGACGACCCCATGTAAACAGACCGCTGCCGATGTCGCGGCGCTGGAAGATGGGGAACACAGCGCCAAGCAGAGCCGCCCCGGCCACGGCCAGGCCGAGGGTTGCGCCCAGGTCGAAGGTGCCGCCCGGCGCCGCCGACGTCGTCCGCTCCATCCAGTGAAAAGGCGAGACGACACCGATCCACGAAGCCGAGTCGATGGTGTCCGCGATCCCATTGATCACCAGGAGCAGGACGAGGGCGCCGACGCCCAGTGCGGTCGCCGTCTGGCGCTCAGCGGGCAGCTGTGAGATCAGGAGTGCGATCGCAAAGCCCGCAAAGATGCCGGTCGTCATCGACACGCCCTTGCCCATCTCACCCCAGAAATTCGGGTCCTGGTGCACGACTGGAGCGACGGCCACGATACCGAGCACGGACGCGAAGCACGCCACAAGGAGCACGAGACCGAAGGCGGCGCTGCGCGCCAACAGCAACCGCGTCCGCGAGACGCCGGCCGCGATCCACTGGTCGGTGAGGCCGCGATCCTCGTCGCCGCGGCCGATTCCCACGCCCGCGAGCCCGGCCCAGATCATCATCAAGATGATGGCTCCGGAGAGCCACTTGTACTGCTCGTAACCACCCAACGTTTCCGGATGCACCGGTACAGGGATGATGAAGGCGAACTGCTTGGCCACCAGGAGGACCGCGCGTCCAAACGCCGCCTGCGACTCCGCGGTGGACCCGGCGGCCTGTGTAAAGGCAGCACCATATAAGAAGGAGATCAGGAAGCCGCCGACGCCGAACCCGATCAGGCCGCGGCGGTGCAGCCGCCAGGCCATCCAGGGGATCACGACGCCGCCTCCTTGGGTTCGTCCTCGTAGTACGTGAGAAAGACCTCCTCCAGGCTCGGCTCGTGGCTGGTCACGTTGACGACGTGATGTCCGGCCAATGCGTCGACGATGGGTTCGAACGAGCCCCGCATGGTGAAGGTGATCCGGTGGTGGTTGGATTTCACGTCCTCAACGCCGGCGAGATGCTCGAACAGCTGCGGCTGCGCGTCGCCCGCGAATTCGACCTCGACCCGGCGCACGTGCATCTCGTGGAGATCCTCCAGTCGGCCGACCTTGACCAGCTTTCCGCGACGGATGATCCCCACCCGCTGGCAGACGTGCTCGACCTCTGACAGCACGTGGGAGGAGAGGAAAACCGTGGCGCCAGCCGCCTGCGCCTCCTGCACGAGCTTGAAGAACTCCTGCTGGTTGAGAGGGTCGAGCCCGCTCGACGGCTCGTCCAGGATCAGGAGTTTCGGCCGGTGCATGAAGGCAAGCAGGATCGCGAGCTTGCGCTTGTTGCCCGAGGAGTACTGGCGGAACTTGAGCCCGAGGTCGAGGTCGAAACGTTCGGTGATCTCCTTCACCCGCTTTTGGTCCACGCCGCCGTGCAGCGCACCGAAGTGGCCCACTATGTCGCGGCCTCGCAAGCCGCCGAACTGCGGCAGCTCGCCGGGTACATAGCCGACCAGGCGCTTGACCTCGACCGACTGCCCGATGGCGTCCAGGCCGAAGACTGAAGCCGACCCTCGCGTGGCGTGGATCAGGCCCATGAGCAGGCGGATGGTTGTGCTCTTGCCCGCTCCGTTCGGTCCGAGATAGCCGAACACCTCTCCCTCGACCACCTCGAGGTCGAGATCGAATAGGCCCCTCCCGCCGCCGAAGTCCTTGGTTAGACCCTGGGTCCTGATCGCTGCAGTCATCGCGCTGCCTCCTTCATTAGGTGCTTATCCAAACCAAAACCGAAGAGTCGCCTCGTCCGTGAGCATGGCCGACCCCTTGGGGATTCCCAGAATCCGTTCGAACGCCTCATGCATAGCGCCGAAAGTCCGCAGCACATCATCGAAGCTGATGGTGCTGGCCTGGCGGGCGAGAAAAAGCTCACCGGCAAACTCCTGATAACCCTGCACCACGTAAAGGAGCACCCTCGCCGTTTCGTCGGGCGAGCTCGAGATGACGATGGTGCCTTCGTTGACGCCCTGCCGGATGACAGTGGAGAGGATCGGTCCCAGCCGGCTTGCGGTCATCCGGCGAACCTTTTCGCGGACCAGCGCGTTGCCTTCAGAGTTCCAGACCTCCATGATCGCCAGCACCAGCTCCTTCTGTTCGGCCTTGAGCTGGGCGATCCCGCCCACCACCTGCTCCAACTTCTTGAGCGCGGGCAAGGATGGATCGGCCAGGATTGGTGCCATTGCGGCCATCGCGTTGTCTGCGAAGCGCTCGCCGACGGCATCGAGGAGCGCCTGCTTGGAGTCGAAGTAGTGGTAAAAGGCTCCTTTCGATGCTTCGAGCTTGTCCAGCACGTCCTGGATGCTCATCTGCTCGTAACCCTTGGTCTGGATGAGATGTTGGGCGACGTCCAGAAACGCGTCGCGGCGGACTTTGTGGACCTCTACGTTCACCGTTCGAGCCATACCACAAACTATAATCGACCGACCGCCGGTTTATCAATGAGAGGGGGACTCCCTAATCGCTCATCGCTGCACCACCTGAGTGTTCAACCGCAGGTCCCTGGATGACCGACCTGCCCGAAGCGTGTAGGTGCCCGGGTGCGATGCCCACCCGCCCCGCGCCGCGTCGAATCGCGCGAATGAGCGGCCTGGAACCGTGATCCGCGCCTCGGCCTGCTCGCCGGCGCCGGCATCCACCGTGGCGAAGCCCGACAGGATCCGTACCGGCCGGCCGGGATCGTCGTCCGGCCCCTCCAGGTAAACCTGCACGACCTCCCGTCCGGCCCGCCCTCCCGTGTTGCGGACCGTGACCAACACCTCGAGGTCCTGGCCCGCCGCGATCGCCTCAGTCGCGGGCGTGAACGATTCGTAAGTCCAATCCGTGTAGCCCAGGCCGTGGCCGAAGCAGAACAGCGGCTCGGTTCCACTTCGGTCATAGCCCCGATAGCCGACCAGCAGGCGCTCGCCATACGTGAGGGTGCCTGCCTGCGGGCGGGCGCTGAGCACCGGCGAGTCCGTCTCCGCACTGGGCATCGACACCGGGAGGCGCCCGCCCGGCTCGGCCGCTCCCACCAAAACATCGGCCAGCGCATCGCCGAAGGCCTGCCCCGGGAACCACACCTGGACGATGGCGGCGACCTCGCCGGCCCACGGCATCAGCACCGGCATGCCGGAGTTGACGACCACCACAGTGCTCGGATTGGCGACGGCGACTCGCCTCACCAGCTCGTCTTGCCGTCCTGGCAGCACCATCGTCTCCCTGTCGTATCCCTCGCTCTCCGCCCCATCCGGCGAGCCGACCACCACCACCGCCACATCAGCCTCCGCGGCGGCCTGGACAGCCTCACCCAGAAGGCTTTCGTCCTCGACTCTTGGCGTGATGCCCAGGCGCATGGCGGCAAAGCCCGACTGGTGGCCTCGAGCGTTCGGGCCATGCTCGAAGCTCACCTCAACCTCGCGCCCTGCCTTCAGCTGCAACGGAACCCGCAGCTCGGGGGGTCGTGACAAGGCCTCCACCACATCGCGGGGAGGCAGATTCGTGGCCTCCGCCAGCACGGAGCCGTCAACGCTGACGCGCAGCAGGCCGACCCCGGAGACACCGAGGACGTGTGGGCCATCCACCTCAGGCCGGTATCGCGCGCGCAGCATCACCACCGAACCAGGAAGGTGCACCGCTTCCGGCAGGCCGTCCCACCACGTGACCGCGCTCCTCGAAAAGTGCGCCTCGTGGATGACGGCACCGTCGGCCGTGCGCACCTCGACACGAACGCCCTCCTCCCCACTCACCGGATCTCGCAAGCTTCCCTGCGCCGGCGCCGCGGTCGTCGCGCTGGTGAGACAACCCTGATGCACGCTGACCGTTGCGGCGCTTCCGAACGCAGCCCGCAGCGACTTCGCCAGGTCGGTGCGGACGGCCGGCAGGACACGCACGCTGCCGCCGCCCTGGGTCTGAGGGTCGATTGCATTGGGGCCGATCAGCGCGACCTTTCGGGCCTTGCCACCTTCTAATGGAAGGAGCCCTCGCGGATTGGTGAGCAGGACGAAGGATCGCGCCGTGACCTCGCGCAAGAGCCGCGAGTCGACGAGCGCCGGCGCCGCGGCACCAACGTGAGATCCATCGGCATGGCCGGCTCCGTCCAGAGCGCCGACCCGGCGGGCCAGGCCCAGCAGCCGGGACACCTTGTCGTCGACCTCGGCCTCGGGCACCGTGCCCGCACGCACAGCCGCCACGAGGTGCTCGCCCCACGGCCCATCAGGCCCCGGCATCACCAGGTCCAGCCCTGCTGTGGCACTCGCCACCGTCGTGCTGGTGGCGGACCAGTCCGACACCACGACTCCGCGGAATCCCCACTCCGTCTTGAGGAGGTCCCGCAGAAGAGGCAGGTTTTCGCTCATGAAGGCGCCGTTGACCGAGTTGTACGCAGCCATGACGAGGAAGACGTCCGCTTCGGCGACGCAGGCCTCGAATGGCGGGAGGTAGAGCTCCCTCAGCACCTGCTCGGTGACGCGAGCGTCATACGTCCGCCGTTCGGTCTCGGAGTCGTTGGCAACGTAGTGCTTGACGGTCGCCCCCACGCCCGCCGACTGCACACCGCGCACGTAGGCGACGGCGATGCGGGAGGTCAGCAGCGGGTCCTCGGAGAAACACTCGAAACCGCGGCCGTTGAGCGGAGTGCGAACGATGTTAACGGTCGGGCCGAGGATCACGTCGATGCCTTTGGACCGCGCCTCTCGCCCGAGTGCCCGGGTCACCTCCTGGACGAGTCGCTCGTCCCACGTGGCCGCGAGCCCGATCGGGGATGGCAGCGAGGTGGACGGATCGGCCGAGTCGAAACGCGTTCCGCGCACGCCGGCCGGGCCGTCGGAAAGCACCATCGGGCGTAGGCCGACAGCGCTCTCGCCGTGGAGCACCCACGAGTCCGCGCCGGTGAGCAGGCGGACCTTCTGCTCCAGCGATAGCCGGGATACCCGCCCCGACTCATCGCCGCGCACCCCTGTGGCAACACCCGTCATTACGTTTCTCCTCGGTTGTGGACGAGTGCGGCCGGCACGTTGCCGGCCGCGATATTGTCGTGATTCAGCGAAGGCTCAGGCGACTGGCTTGAGCTGCATCAGGATGTACGGCATCTGCGGGTCGCTTGGCGACGGGTTCATGTACGGGTGCGACTGGTTGGGCCAGCCGGTGTACTTCGCGCTGCTGAACACGTTCCAGTCGGCGCCATAGAGCAGCGGAGCCTCAGGCACGTCAGTCGACATGATCTTCTCCAGCTGCTGCACGATCGGGTAGAGCGCGGCGGTGTTGCTGGGATCGGTGCTCGCGTACTGGGTCAGCGCTGACTGCGCCGCCGGGTTCGCGTAACCGATGAAGTGCGCGGTCGAGTTGGCGTCGGTGTTGTCGAGCCAGTTCTGGTACTGGATGTACGGGATGCTGCCGCCCGAGCCCCAGTGGATGGCCGTCTGCCACTGCGAGGGCTGCGAGGTGATATTGGTGTTCCAGTCCGAGTAGCCCTGGGCGGGCTTGGTCGTCACGTCCATCCCAAGGGGCTGGAGCTCCTGTGACATGAGAGCGGCGTTTTCCCAGTAGTCGGAGAAGGGCACTGGGTCGTAGACCGCGAACTTGATGATCTTGCTGCCCTTGGTCCAGCAGTTGGCCCGGTTGCTGCCGTCGCAGTTCCCGCCCGACTTGAAGGTCCCGGTGCCGCTGTTGTAGCGCGATGACGCCGGAGCGGCCCAGCCGGCACCGGTGAGAATGTCGTAGACGTCGGCGCCGGCCGGCAGGTTTTGTGCCTTGGCCGTGGCGGCGTCGGGCACGCTGCCGCTGATGGAAAGGTCGTTCTTGTAGGTGCCGTCGGAGGGCATGAAAGCGGCCTGGTTGGGCAGGATCAGCGCNNTTCAGGTTGAACCACAGCGTGACGGTGCTGCCGGGGGCAAACCAGGCGTGGTTGGTCAGCGGGTTGAGGTTGACGTAATTGGCGTAGACGTTGGGGATGTCATTGCCGGCCCAGTCCAGCTGGCCGCTCACGAGCGCGTCGCTCGCCGCGGCGTTGGTGGCGATGGACGGGGTGTCAATCTCGGATTCCGGCGGAGTGCCGCCCCAGTAGTTCGGGTTCGGCTTCCACTTGATGAGCGAGCTCGAGTAGCTCTTCAACATGAACGGGCCGGTGCCGATCGGGTTGGCGAT
>PLYD01000180.1:0-31394 GCA_003151665.1 Candidatus Dormiibacterota bacterium | reverse complement strand
CTTGAAGGTGGCGGCGACGTCGGCCGGGCCGAACGCTGAGCCGTCGTTGAACTTCACGTTCTGGCGGATCGTGACCTGCAGGTCCTTGCCGCCGTTCTGGAACGCGTACGCGGTCGCCAGCCAGTAATGGGTGCCGGCGTCAGTCGCATCGAGCTGGTTGTACTCGACCAGCGGCTCATTGACGATGGTCCGCGTGCCCATGCTGGACGTGACGGAGTTGGAGTCGTACGGGTTGAAGTCCTGAGAGAAAGTGACGCCTGTCGTCGGCTCAGCGATCAGTGGTTTGCCTACCCCCGACGCTGACCCTGAACTGGGCGACGAGTTACAAGCGCTGGCCGCCACGGCCAAAGCCGCGCCCACGACCAGCCACAGATACGGTCTCCGATTCATCGATTTGTCACCTCCATGACGAACAGCCCGCTGACGGGCGGTGCAATGTGGACGGGGTACCGGCGCTGGGACACCACCTCCCTCCATCGCCTCTGATAGCCGGCGGCGACCGAAACACCAGGTCTAAATCCAACCTTCCTCACCTCTTTATTTCGTTCTCCATCGATGCGCTGGGGGTTGCAAGGACGCCGTCTTCGCTAACGCCGCGCTCGGTCGGGTTGACGTGGAGCCAGCACGCTGCGACGTGGCCCGGCGAGACGGCGATGCTCGGCGGGACCTCGCGCTTGCAGATGTCCATCACGAACGGACATCGAGGGTGAAAGCGGCAGCCGCTCGGCGGGGCGCTCAGGCTGGGTGGCGCTCCGCGTCCCTCCAGGTGCGGCGGCGTCAGACGGTCCGGGTCGGGCGCGGCAGATAGCAGCAGCTGCGTGTATGGGTGCGCCGGGCTGTCGGTCAGGGTGGCGCTGGGGGCCGACTCCACCAGCTGGCCCGCGTACATAACGACGATGGTGTCGGCCAGATAGCGCGCCGAAGCGATGTCGTGGGTGACGTAAAGGATGGCCAGACGCTCCTCGTCGCGAAGTTCGGCGAGCAGGTTGAGCACGCCAAGGCGGATCGACACGTCGAGCATCGACACCGGCTCGTCGGCCATCAGCACGCGCGGGCGGACCGCCAGCGCGCGGGCGATGGCCACCCGCTGCCGCTGGCCGCCGGAGAGCTCGTGCGGGAACTTGCCGGTGAAGTTTTCCGGGGGATTCAGAGCGACCCGGCGCAGCAGCTCGGCCACCGCNNCCGGCGCACAGGGTTCAACGAGGCGAACGGGTCCTGGAAGACCATCTGGACCTGCGCCGCGTACGAGCGCGGCCTTCCGCGCGGCGCAGGCCGGCCGTCGAGCAGAACTTCTCCCTCGTCGGGTTTGATGATCTTCGCGAGCAGGCGCGCCACCGTCGTCTTACCCGCTCCGCTCTCGCCCACCACCGCCGTGACCTTCCCCGCGTCGAGACGCACCGACACCCGGTCCACCGCGTGCACCGGCACGCGCCGCGCCAACGGCCCGCGGCCCTGCTTGACCCAGAAGTATTTGGTGAGATCGCGGCCTTCCAACACCGGCGTCTCCGCGTTCATCGCGCGTGGACCTCCGCGACACCGGGATCCGGTCGGGCCAGCTCCGCAGGGACCTTCGCATCGCCCCGGTGAAGCCAGCAGGCGACCTCCCTGGCCGACCCGTTCAGCGGCGCCAGCTGCGGCACGTCGTGCCGGCATTGCTCCATCGCCCACGCGCACCGCGAATGGAAAGCGCAGCCCTGCGGCAGGGCACTGAGGTCAGGCGGCGACCCCGGGATGCCCTGCATCCGCTCGCGCTTGCCGTGCATCGGAGGGAAGCAGTGGATGAGGCCGTACGTGTACGGCAGTCGCGGAGCGTTGAACAGCGAGGCCGCGGGCGCACGCTCCATCAGCCTGCCCGCATACATGACCGCAATCTCATCGGCGAGCTCCACCAGCAAGGACAGGTCGTGCGTGATGAACAGAGCGGCAAAGCCGAGCCGGTCGCGCAGGCCGATCAGCTCCTCGAGGATCTCCCGCTGGGTGACGACGTCGAGCGCGGTGGTCGGCTCGTCCAGGATCATGACCTGGGGCTCGAGCGCCAGCGCTAAGGCGATCATCGCCCGCTGACGCATGCCGCCGGACAGCTCGTGGGGATAGCTGCGCAGCCGGTCGGCGTTGATCCCCACCATGTCGAGCAGCTCTCCCGACCTCTCCAACCGCGCCGCTCGCGAGAGCTGTGGGCGGTGCACGCGAAGCAGGTCGTCGAACTGCGCGCCGATGGTGATCACGGGATTGAGCGCGTTCATCGAGCTCTGCAGGACGACGGAGATCTCGGACCACCGCACCGAGCGCAGCTCCTCCTTGTCTGAGGCCAGCATGTCGATGGTCCCCCTAGGCCCATCTCCACCGATCGGCTTGGAGTGGAACAGGACCTGCCCGCCGGTGATCACGGCCGGAGAGCGAAGGAGGCGGATCGCGGCTAGTGCCAGCGTGCTCTTGCCGCTGCCGCTTTCGCCCGCGAGGCCGAGCACCTTGCCACGCCGAAGGACGAGGTCGCAATCCACGACCGCGTGGACGGCTTCGTCGCCGTAGCCGTAATCGACGCTGAGCCCATGGATCTCGAGCACGGGGTCTCCCACGTTCTGCGAGCGGGCTGCCAGTGAGGGCACGGCGGGCCGGTTGCCCACGACCGGGGTCATGCCCAGCGTGGCATGTGAGGTGATTCCTGCCTTCTTGGCAGCCTTGCGAGTAAGGCCTGCAACGCGCAGGCGCGGGTTGATGAATTCGTCGATGCCGAAGTTCACCAGCGCGAGGCCGGTGCCGAGAAGAGCAACGCACAGGCCGGGCGGCGCCCACCACCACCACCACCCGCCGCGAATGGCGTTGTTGGCGAATCCTTCCCGCAGCATCTCGCCCCAGTTCCACAGGCCCGCCGGCGACGAGGTGGGCGAACCGCCGAGCCCGAGGAAGGAGATCGCGACGTACGCGTAGATGGCGTACAGGGTGGTGAACAGAAAGGACGCAGCGACGATCGGGACGAGGTTCGGGAGAATCTCTGCGACGATGATCCGGAGGCGCCCTTCGCCTGTGACCCGGGCGGCCTCGACGAAGTCGCGGTTGCGCAGGGACAGGGTTTGGGCGCGCAGCACGCGCGAGCTGTAGGCCCAGGCCGTCACCGCGATGATGAACGCGACGAGCAGGATGCTCGAGCCCGCGCTCGGCACGTAGTCGGCGAGCACGATCAGCAGCGGAAGGCCCGGGATCGCGAGGAACACGTTGGAGATGAGCGACAGGACCTCGTCGGCGTTGCCACCGAAATAGCCCGCCGAGACTCCAAACAGGATGGAGAGAACCGTAGCGATCGCAGCGGCCAGGAGGCCGACGAACATCGTGGCCTGCGTTGAGGCCAGGACCTGTGACAACACGTCCTGGGCGAAGACGGTGGTGCCGAGCCAGTGGGCGGCGGACGGCGGCAGCGGCAGCGGGTAGTAGTTTGGCGGGATGCCGGTGCCAGGTCCGGTGCCTGGGACCAGAACGTGCTGCACCCAGTTCTGAGGATCGGTCGCGTTCGGGGAGTAAGGCGCCATCCATCGACCGATGACGGCCACCACGGCGAAGGGAGCGAGCAGCGCCAGCCCTGCGATTACCTTCGGAGAGCGAGGCAGCCGCAGAATCCCGACCTTCGGAAGCATCGGCTTCGGAGCCGGACCGGCCACCGGAGCCTGGGCGAGGCTGGTGCTGTCGATCGTCATGGTCAGGCCGCCTGCCTGGCCCGGGGATCGATCAGGACGTAAGCCACGTCCGCGAGGAGGTTGGCGCCGAGCACCACCAGCGTGATGACGACGAAGATCCCCTGCACCAGCGAGTAGTCGAGCTTGGCGAGGGCGTCAAACAGATGGAATCCGATCCCGGGATAGTTGAAGACGATCTCGACCAGGATCTGGCCGGCGACCACCAGGCTGATGGCGACCGTGAAGTTGGAGACGACGGGCAGGAGCGCATTGCGCGCCGCGTACCAAATGACCGTTCGGGTGGGAAGACCCTTGGCCGCGGCCACCAGGACGAAGTCCTCGTCCATCGTGGTGACCATCTGGTTTCGCATGGACAGAATGAAGCCGGCGATCGAGGCGAGGACCACGGTCGCCGCGGGTAGGATCGCGTGGCTCAAGACGCTTGTGATGTAGGGCCAGTTCGGCCCTGGATCGACTACGTAGATGTCGTATCCGAAAAGGCTTGGGAACCACTTGAGTATCGTCCCGGTCTGGCCGAAGATCAGGACGAGCACCAGCGCAAGGAAGAAGTAGGGAAGCGCCTGGAAGAAGGTTGCGGCCGGCAGCACCCACTCAAACCACGAGCCGCGGCGCCAGGCCATCCAGATGCCGAGGGTGGTGCCCGCGAAGAAGCTGATCGTCGTCGCAACCACGAGCAGGCCGAGCGTCCACGGCAGATAAGAGAGGATGAGGTTGCTCACCGGGGCGTTCTCGGACCACGACTGACCGAGGTTTCCGTGGGCGAGATTGCCCATGTACTGGACGTACTGGTCCCACAGGCTCGTGTGGACGTTGAACCCCAGCTGTTCCTCGACGGCGATGACACATTGCGCGTTGCAGTTCCCCGACTGCGAAGCCCTCGCAACAGCGCCGGCGACGGGGTTGCCTGGAACGACTCTTGGAAGGAGGAAGCTGACGGTGATTGCCACCCACGCGGCGAGGAAATAGACCAAAAGCCTGCGCAGGACGGCGCTCATCGCTAGCCCTGCTCCCTGCCGAGCGACCATGGGCTCGTTGCCGGCACGGAGCTGCGCCGGCAGCCACAGCTCTCGCGGACGATCAGCTGGACCGGGAGCACGATTTCCGGCTCCCCTCCCGCCGCACTGATCCGCGAATAGAGGATCTCGAACGCCTTGACGCCGAGCTCCTGCATGGGCTGTCGGACCGTGGTCAGCGGCGGATGCAGGTGGCGCGCCACGGGCACGTCGTCGAAACCGGTGATGGCGACGTCCTGCGGCACCCTTATCCCGCGCTGGGCGAGCGCGTGCATCGCGCCGATGGCGGTCTGGTCGCTGGCGCAAACGATGGCCCGCGGCAGGGCTGTGCCCGCGTCCAGGAGCGAGGTGATCACCTTGGCCCCGCCCGCCGCGCTGTAGTTGCCCTGCCACGCCGGTCCGACCTGGAAATCGGCAGCGGCGGCGGCTGCCTCGGCCTCGAAGATACGGGCGCGCGCACGGTTGTCCGGGCTGTCGCCCCGTCCAGAGATGTACGCGACGCTCACGTAGTGGTGGT
The DNA here is from genome assembly GCA_003151665.1 of Candidatus Dormiibacterota bacterium. The sequence goes on along the minus strand of PLYD01000180.1, from coordinate 26,175 downwards.
CGACCACCAGGTGGCGAACCAGCGCACGCATTCCCGACTCGTTGTCGCACCGGACGTTCATGGACTCTGGGGTGGGGCTTCCCGCGAGGGTCACGACCGGCACGATGCTTGCCACCCGAGCGATCCCGACGGCCGAGAGCATTCGGTCGTGGAGGATGAGACCGTCTGTCTTGCCGGCCATGGCGGCAACTCGCTGCAGCACGTTCTCGTCGTTGAAGGCGACGGAGCTCATCAGCACATCGAATCCACGACGTTGTGACTCGGCCTCGATCCCCCGATTGATAACGTCGATGTAGAGAAAGCTCTCGTACTCGTCCTCGAAGAGCGTTTCGTCGCCGCGCCGGAAGACCACGCCGATAACCTCTTTGAGTCCGTTGGACAGAGCGCGCGCAGAGCCGTCGGGCACGAAGCTGAGTTCGCGAACCGCCCGGATCACCTTCTCGCGTGTCTCGGCACGCGGGGTCCCGAGGCCGTTGAGCACGCGTGATACGGAGGCGATGGAGACGCCGGCGCGGGTCGCAACGTCGTAGATCGTCAGGTTTCCCTTGCCTTTCTTAGGCTCTGGCATTTCGCCTGATGGGCCTCCCGCGAAACCGTCCACCGCATTCCGGTAAGCGCTTACCGGTAAGCGCTTACCGGACCCTAGCACGTACCAGGCATCTGCGCAAGAGGGTTCTTGGGTGGCCCTGTTTCTTTCTCCGAGTTCACCATCTGCCTGGCCGCCGCAGCCAGCCAGTGCCGAATGGCCCGGAGGGGGGTCAACGGACGGGCGGTGATGGCGCCGTTCCGGTCACCCTGCCGCACGGGCTGATTTCTCGAGCCCTACAGGCCCAAGCCTCTCTTGTACCTTACGACCCATCCGAATGGGGTCTACTGGCACTGCGCGGAGCAGCCGCCGGTGCCTAGCTTGTCAGGTGAACGGTTCTTTCGGGACGGGCCGAACAGCGGCCTCGGGAGGAGGTCTGATGGCTACCTTGGCTACGCGGAACACATGGCCACCATGAGCAGGCAAGCGGCCGACGTTTCGTCGCCAGACCCTTCGTGGAGGGGCCTCTACTTGGCGGGCAGCGTTTCTGGAGTTCTCTTTGTCGTACTCAATATCGCGGCAATTGTGATTCTCGCAATCATGCCGCCCACACCAAGCGCTGGCGGAGCTGCCACGCTTCAATAGATCGCCTCAAACAAGACCGCCTACACCCTCGAACTAATACTCTTCGTGGCGCCGAGTGTCTTGGCGATGGTGGTGTTCCTCGCGCTCTACATGGCGCTCAAGCATGTAAACAAGAGCTTCGCTGCTATAGCCGCGTTGATCGCGATAGCGTCTGAGGTTACCGCTCCGGCCGTCAACAGCAGCCCCCCAGTCGCTCAATGCAGCCCTGATCCTCCTGAGCGATCAATACGCAGCAGCCACCGCCGATGCGCAACGCCTGGCCTTCGCGACCGCCGCTGAGAGTCTCATTGCAAGCACCAACGCGGTGACCTTCGCCGGCATCATGTTGGAGGTCGGCATCCTGATCATCTCGTTGGTCATGCTGAAAGGGGTCTTTCCTAAAGGCGTTGCCTATCTGGGCATAGCCACGGGTGTCGTGGGCATCTTCAGTGAGGCCCTCAGGCCAGTGATCGGGTTCGCCTACATAGTCTTCTTCGTACTCGAGGTGATCTGGTTGATCGCGGTCGGCTGGAGACTCTACCGGCTGGGATCAAGCGGTCCGCGCGAGCCTGCCTCGAGCGCGGTCCGTAGATGAAGACTCGACATCCGGCTGCTAGTCACAGCTCCGTCCCCATCGCGACGTGGCCGTGGAGCGTGAGACTGGTCAGATCTGGCCGATATCGCGGCGTCGGAGTCCGAACAGGCCGGCTAAGGTGAAGCCGGCCGCGACGGCGGAGATCACGACAATGGGCAAGATGGTCAGGCTCTGAGCCGGCAGCTGGGGTACGCGCTCGAACGGCGAAAGGTTCTGAAGCCAACTGGGGAGATGGAGGACCGCACCGAGGAATCCGGCGACGACGCATGCCGCGAGAATCGCCCACGACGCAGCGGCCCAACGGGGCACGAGCCCGACGAGTGCGATGGTGAGTCCGACCATCAGCCACATCGCCGGCGCGTAGACGAGGGCGGCGCCGACCAGGCGAGGAGCACTATTCAGATCGCCGCCCGCGACGCCATAGGTTAGGCCGGTGGCCAGGCCGGCGACGCCGAGCAAAATGACGCTTCCGGCGAACGCCACCGTAAGGTGACTCGCCCCCCACCGCCAGCGCGATACCGGGGTCGCCAGCACCGACTCTGCCCGCATCGAAGTCTCCTCGCTACGCAACCGAAGGACGGACTGAATGGCGAACCCCGTGGCGAGGAGCGCGATGAGGCGGAATGAGGCGGCGAAGTAGGAATCGGTGAGGTTCGCACCTCCAGCAGCGGCCAGTATTTCCGCAAGCGCCTTGTTCTGGCCGATGAAGGCGTCGACGGTCGGCCCAATCCAGCCGTAGGCGATACCGATGACGAGGACGCCGACACTCCACCCGAGCAGGGCGCCCCGCTGCAGGCGGACGGCCAGCCCCAAGGGGTGCCCGAGACTCCGCGAAGCTGTGGGCCTTCCTGGCCGGGCGGCCACGAGCCCTGCGCCGAGATCGCGCCGGGCGGCCAGAGCGCCGGCCGCGGCAACCAGGACTACGGTCGCCGTGAGCAAGAGCAGGAAGGGCCACCATCGCTCACCTGCGAATGGCCGCGCCTTCTGGGCCCATCCGATCGGAGAGAACCACGAGACGGTTCCGTCGCCGATGTCGCCCACGGCGCGCAGCACGAAGGCTGCACCGAGCACCGCCCCAGCGGCGCCGTAAACGACCCGGGTGTTCTCGGTGACCTGGGCGGTGACCAGGGCGACGCCGCCGAAGACCAGCCCGATCAGGATGAACGACACCCCAAACACCAACGACCCGGCCGCGGGGAGGCCCTGCGCGAGCAGGGCGACGCTTATGAGCACGCCGACTGCAATGTTCATGGCGGCCACTGTGAGCGACGCGGCAAGGGTGGGCGCAAGGCTTCCGACCGGAAGAGAGCGCATGAGTTCGAGGCGGCCGGCTTCCTCCTCGCCCCGGGTGAGCCGGCCGACCATGAATAAGCTCATCAGGGCCACCAGCACCATGCCCACTGCGCCGAACTGAAACGCCACCTGCCCGCCGACCGTGTTCAGACCCTGGGCGGGGCCGTTGAACGCGATGGCTGCGGCGTTGTTTTGGGTGGCGGCTGCCGTTTGATCAAGAGCAGCCTGGGTCGGGAACAAGCCCTTGATGCCGATTGCAGTGAGCGCCGCCAGTGCAACGATGGCGACGATCCAGACCAGGATCCGGATGCGGTCGCGCCGCAGGATGAAGCGGGTCAGCTCGACGGTTCCAGTCAGCGCGGTCATCGCTGCGGGTCACGGTCTCGCGTTGCGATTGCCGTCGACGCGTTCGGGTTCCTCCGCCAGCTCGTCGCCGTAGTGCCGCAAGAACAGCTCTTCGAGCGTGGGCGGATGGCTGACCAGGCTGCGGACCCCGAGCTCGCCGAGCCGGCGGACAGCAATGTCGAGGTGATCGGTGTCGACCTCGAAGCGGACATGCTTGCCGTCGATCTCGAGGCCATGAACGCCGGCAAGGTCGGCCAGGCTCTCCGCGGGTAACTCGGTCTCCGCGGTGATCGACGTACGGGTAAAATGCCGCAGCTCGTCGAGCGTGCCTCGCTCCGCCACCCGCCCCAGCCTGATGATGCTCAGCCGATCGCACAGCGCTTCGGCCTCAGCCAGGATATGGCTGGAGAGCAACACCGTTCGTCCCTCGGTCTTCACCTCGCGAATGCAGTCCTGGAATACAGCCTCCATGAGCGGGTCGAGTCCCGATGTCGGTTCGTCGAGCAGCAGCAGTTCGGCATCAGACGCGAGCGCCGCAACCAATCCCACCTTCTGCCGGTTCCCTTTCGAATAGGAGCGGGTCTTCTTGGTCGGGTCGAGCTGAAAACGTTCGAGAAGCTCGTCGCGCCGCCGCGGGTTGAGGTCGCCCCGCAACCGGCCGAATAGATCGATCACCTCCCCACCGGTCAGGTTCGGCCACAAACTGACCTCGCCGGGCACGTAGGCCAACCGGCGATGCAGCGCGACGGCGTCGCGCCACGGGTCGCCTCCAAGCAATACGACCTCCCCGGCGTCCGCGCGAAGCAGCCCGAGCAACACACGGATGGTCGTCGTCTTGCCCGAGCCGTTCGGCCCGAGAAATCCGTGGACCTCACCAACCTCGACCGACAAGTCGAGACCGTCGAGAGCGCGCGTCGATCCGAACGTCTTTACAAGACCAGAAATGGAGATCGCCTGCGGCATGCCACCCATCATTGCACCAGCCCCTCAGCGGACCACGCCGCAGAAGTGCGTCAGATTCATGGACGCCGGCCGGCTCGCAAAGGGCCGGTTAGGATCCCCGATCGGGCAGGGCATTTCCTTTCGGCAAAATCGTCTGTCGCACGACGCCGACGACGCAAGCAAGCGGTCTCACCGAATTCAGAACCGGAGTTTGGAGCCCACGCCCGGATTCGAACCGGGGACCTTTTCCTTACCAAGTAGTCTGGAGACCCTGGCGAATTCGAGTTGATCTTAGCTTCGTCGTCTGTTTCCGGCCGAGACCATTTACCTAATTAGGAAAGTGGCCCGCACCCAACGACCAGCGGTTGGAGCGGATCTTGTTTAGTTCTCAAGACCAGGGCGTTTGTGGCTGAGGCTGCCTCGCACCGTCAACACTGATCTCGACGAGCTCGTTGAAGAAACAGACCATCCCAGCGATGGCGGTGACTTCAGGCGACGGTAACGAGTAGCTCCAGGCCATGTCGCGCAGGCCTTCACGAAAGGTCCAGTACTGGCTGGTTTGGCCCTTATATGCGCAGGCCGTGACGGTTCCGGACGGCGTCAACAGGTCGAGGTCCACGTCGTCGCGCGGTATGTAGTACCGGACCGGAAGCCCGGTCTCGAACAGCATCCGTGAGCGCCGGGTGTCAGCGACCACAGAGCCGCCGATTCGAACCTGCACCCGGCGGGCGCTGCGCAGGACGTCGATCCGGTGGAAGGGGTCGCGGGCATGGGCGATGACCTCCTCGTCCTCCTCGTACCACGCGTCCATCAGCCGCCAATGGAAGGCGATGAGGCCGGACAGGTCCGGGCACCCGGCCGGGGAGGCCTCGTAGCGCCACGCTGCATTCGGGGCCTTGTTCTTGCCGGCGTCGATCGTGAGGTAGGTTGCCTCGCCCTTGGTGGGTGACCCTGCGCGGCGAGTACCGACGATCAGCAGGTCCATACGGACGTCGGCGACCTGGAAGTAGTAAACGGGCAAGCGACCGCTCTCCAGCATCAGCTGCGCGCGCGTGGTGTCGGCGATGGCGATTTCACCTAGGAACGCGCGTACGCGCTTGGCGGTGGGATAGAGGCGGATGTCGTGGTCGGCGGTAGGACCGATTTGAATGTCCTCGAGGTCAACTGGAGCTCGAACGGCGGCGCTCACTTGCGCTCCTCCCACATCTCGGGGACGCCGCCAATCCAGAAGGCATTGCAGGTCCTTGGGTCGCACCACGCCGCGCCAATGCCCTTGAGGCCGGCGACGAGCAGATTGCTGCAACGACGAAGGAGTGAGACGGCGACGCTCTGGGGGGGCCCGAATATCTGGGAGAGTTTGGTGGCTGCGGTGGTGTTTTCCATGACCGAAGCGTCACTCCAAGCGGGTTATCTCCGAATCGTGGAAAGTACGTAAAGTTGCGGGCTCAACCTTCTGGCGCTGAAGCCACGCGTTGCTCCGCAACCCAAGCGGCGACCTGGGCCCGGGACCTGAAACCGAGCTTGGTCATGATGTGGTTGACGTGGGTCTCGACAGTACGTTCTGCGAGGAACAGCTTCTCCGCAATGGCTCGGCTGGTCATTCCAGTGGCCACGAGCTCAGCGATCTCATGCTCACGGCGGCTCAGGCCGTGCGCCGGCTTCCGTCGCGGGCCGACTTGGGCGAACCGTTCGCGGAGCTCGGCTAAAAGAGCGTCGGCGGTCAGCGGGTCCGCACGTGCCCACGCGACGTCCGCTTCCTGCTCCGGCAACGCTCCGCGCGCCTCCTGTATGCCGCTCTCGACTCGGGCACCCCAAGGCTCGGATACCGGTGCCAGCGGCGAGCGCAGCCTGGCCGCCGCGCCGAAGAGCCGCAGCGCGTAGCGAGGATCCTTCGATGCCATAGCGCAGGCGATGCCCGCGACCTGGTCGGTGGTGGATATGGTGTCCCCGCGCTCCACCAGCTCGAGGCCGGCGAGAAAGGCGGCCAATGCCTTCTCCCGCGTACCGTGGTCCAATTCCAGGTATCCGAGGTGGAAATACGCGCCCACGGCGCCGTACTGGTCGTCGATCTCCAGCGCCATGGCAACCGCCTTCTCGATCCAATCGCGGCCAACGTCGGGCCTGCCAAGCCGCACTTCCACGCTGCCCAGCGATCCCATGGCCATCGCAAGCTGCGGGCCAGGACCAAGAGTTGCGTACGTCTCGACACCCGTCACCATGAGGCGGTGCGCGCGCTCGGTGTCTCTGAGCCTCCGCTCCGCCTCGTAGCCCAGGCCCATCTGCAAGGCCGCTTGGAAAAACTTGTCGGCGGAGTCGCGCATCAGCTCGAGCAGCCGGTCTTCGGTTGGCCCCTGCTCCCAGCGAAGCCCCGTTATCCCACCGAGCGCGTTCCAAGCATGTCCCGCCCGCAGGAAACCCTCTGACGCGCCGGGCTCTACGCGGCCGAAGGCATCGCTGATCCGCTCGAACCCCTCCCTCGGCGCATTCACCATCCAGACGAGGTAGAGACCACCGAGCATCTCCAGCTCGACCTCCGGATCGCGGCGTGCCCATTCCAGTGCGGCGCGGACGTCGTTCATCTCCCGCCAGAGCAGGCGATGCTCGGCCATCGCGCCCCGTTGCCGGCGGGCCTCGTATGCCTCTTCGATTAGGCGGCGGTAGCGGGCCAGGTGACGGTCGCGCGCCGCAGCATCATTGCCCTCTGCTGCAAGCTTCTCGGCGGCGTACTCGCGGATAGTCTCGAGCAAGCGGTAGCGCATCCGCTCGTGGCCGCCCTCGATCTGGACTATCGACTTCTCCACCAGCCTGGTCAACGCGTCGAGCACGTCGTTGCGTTCCAGCTGCGGGAGGGCGCAGACCTCTTCGACAGCGGCCGAGTCAACCGTGCCGGCGAAGACCGACATGCGCTTCAGCAGGCGCTGCTCGCTGAGGTCAAGGAGTTGATAGCTCCAATCGATGGTAGCGCGGAGGGTGTGCTGCCGTGAGACCGCGCTGCGGCTCCCGCGGGTTAGGAGCCGCAAGCTGTCCTCGAGGCGCGGGACGATGTCATGCGGCGACAGCGTCGTCATGCGCGCGGCCGCAAGCTCGATGGCAAGGGGCATTCCGTCAAGCCGCCGGCAGATCGTCAACACTGCGCCCGCGTTGGAGTTGTCCAGAAGGAATCCCGGCCGCACCGAGCGAGCGCGATCGATGAACAGCAGAATGGCATCGGAGGAGTCAGCGGTGGCCACGTCCATGCCATCGGCTGGCACTCCCAATGGAGGTACCACGTAGATGTGCTCGGCCTCGACATTGAGGCGCTCTCGACTAGTGGCGATGAGGGTGAGTTGTGGGCAGCCTATGAGCAGGTGCGTCGCGACTTCGGCCGCAGGCTCCAAGAGGTGCTCACAGTTGTCGACCACCAACAAGCGAAGACTGTGCAGCCCACGGATGAGTGATGCGAGATGGTCGCGGCCCTCGAGCTTGACGCCTGAAGCCCTGGCGATGGCCTCGATGACTAGCGCGCCATCGGTGATGTCGCCAAGTTCAGCGAATGCAGCACCTTCGGGGAATCGCGACTCTTGCTGCCGGACCAACTCCATCGCCAGCCTGGTCTTGCCGGATCCTCCTGGGCCAAGAAGGGTCAGCAGGCGGGTGTGTGAGAGGAGTCGCCGGAGCTCAGCGAGCTCCTTTCTTCTTCCGACAAAGTTTGAGAGTCTGGATGGAATGCGCGACGACGCTGCCATGCGCGGATTATGTGGCGCTTCTCAGCGCGGCGGAGGTGTTCAAGGAGTCCTGCAGCTTAGATTGGAGCCCACGCCCGGATTCGAACCGGGGACCTTTTCCTTACCAAGTGGTCTTTGGTCCCTGGCGAATTCGATCCGATCTTAGCGCCCTCGTCCGATTTCTTCCAAGACCATTTACCTAGGTAACCGGTCGAGGCCTAGTCCACTCCTCGCCACGCCTGTCTCCAGGCGACACGCGAGCCGACGCCCAGCACCGAATTGACGTAGATGCGCGCTGCGAGCCAGTTCATCCCCATCGGCATTCCAGGATGATCCACTTTGAGTTCCCCAAGGCAAGCCGGGCCGCACGGGCGCGCTCGATCGGTAAACCTCACTCTTCACCGCAACGGATCGACGTCGCATACCGCAAGTGGCCAGGAGAAGAGAGAGGGCCAGACCTGGCGGTCTGGCCCTCCTGCTATTTCTCAGTCAGCGAGTCTGAAATGCTTGAAGTAACCTTCGGATCGCCGTCACTCGCGGCCGGCGCTGATGTGGTAGACGAAGGTCCCCCAGTTGGCGAGCGAGGTCCGGGTGCCGCCACAGCTGCCCCCAGTGCTCAAGTACTGGTCTACGGTGCACGTCTGCGCGATGTACTCGGCGGCCATCCAGATCGAGCCGTCCGAAGTCGCCACCGCGGCGGAGTAGTCGCCCCAACGGCCCACCGTACCGCCGCCGGTATATTCCGGGTACTGGGTAAACCCGTCGTCTGGGCCCTTGCCCGCTCCTGCGACGACGATGGGACCGCTAAGTTCGCCGTCCGAGTTGATCTTGACGTACGCCGCGCTCGGGAAGTAGTGGGGGCCGACAACACTGAAGGCGATGGCGCCGTTGCCCTGTGCGTTGACCCCGATGGAGGGGAAGAGTGTGCTATTGCCATTGACGGTCACATAGCCCTGGTTGACCATGTCCGCTTGGAGCTCGCCGTGGCGAAGACTCGGTTCGACGACGAAGTAAGCGATGCCCGATCGGGCCGGGCCGCCCGTAGTGGATTGAAGGGCGGTGTTGAGTCCGCCCCACAGCTTGCCGTCGGCGTACACCACCTGGTTCATGCGTACGTCGTTGGCGTTGATCTGGCCGAGAGGCTCGCCGAGCAACTGGCCAAGCGGAAAATTGAGTCCGGTCTTCTGGTCGACGGCGATGCCACCGAAGCCGGGTGAGGAGACCGGGAGGTCGTCGACATACGCCTCGCTGCGCAGCTGGACGCGCTGGATGTCGAGGTTGGGGTGCCTACTCCCCAGCGACCCGGTGCCCGTGACGACCCACGCGTTAATCCCATGGTTGGTCGTGATGTTGTTGGTGAAAGAGCTGAGGAAGTACTCGTAGCCTGTGGTTTGCTGGCCTTCGGTTTGCTGGCTTGCGGTTTGCTGGCTTGCGGTTTGCTGGCCTGTGTTTTGCTGGCCTGCCGTAGGCGACGTGGCGGGCTGGATCGAGTCCCAAGGCACGCAGCAGTCACCTGACGGCATGGGCAGCGCGCCGGCATAGATGTGGACCACCTTGGGCAGGCTGCCGCTGTTCGCCTGCTCTATTCCCCGCTTCGAAACAGCGTAGATCTGAGCTCCGAACTCAGGGTTGCCCGGGTTTTTGTTTTTACCGATGGCGGCGCCGTACTCGTTGGTGCTGATGAACAACGCGTCGCCATTCATGCCTAGCAACGGCTGGTCGCCGAAACAGGGGCAGGCGATCGTTTTGGTGCTGTGGTTCGGAGTCCCGAACTGACCGTCATCCGTGGCGTCGATGCTGAAGAGGTTCCAGCTCCCACGCGGGTCGGCGCTCTGGCTGACCGCCACGAAGGTGTGAGCGCGGCTGCAGGGGACGGTCGATTTGAAAGGTGGGGGGCCCGCGCAGAGCCCAGGCGGGTCGATCTGGAGGATGGTCATGAACCATCGCCGCGTAGCAACGTCGTAGTTGCACTTGGGGTCGCTCAGGAAATCGCCCGCCACCCCGGTCGTTCGGTCGTACTCCGGCTGCACGCCGAAGAACTGGTTGAAAGCCTCCGGCTTAGTGAGCGAGGTTCCGGAAGTGTTGAAGACCTTGAAGGCGGTGTTGACGCTTTCCAGGACAAAGCCGTTGCCGACGCACAGGCCCTGGTCAGGCGGCTCGAGCGAGAACTGGGTATTGGTGTAGATGCCGGTTCCCGCGACGCGTTGGTCGTAATGATTGAGTCCGTTAAAACCCTTGAAGTTGCCCGAGGTCGCCACTTTGAGGCCAGACGGTTTGGGCGTGGTGACATTGCTGGATCCCTTGGCGGGATGCGTCGCAGAGTCACTACCCGCCCGGGTGGCGTCGTTGATTCCGGTCGCAAAACTGCCGGTGCCCGCCCCCGCCATCGACGTGGTCCCGACGAAGGCCGCCGTTTGGACGGTCTGTGGAACCCCTGACGCCGCGTACGTGGTAACTGTTTGCGCGGCCGACATGGTCACCACACTTCCGACGGAGATGGCGGCTACGCCCCACCTGGCTACAGCCCGTAACAGACTCCCGTCTTTTCGCATCGACGATCCCCCTGGTGTCCGAATGACGACATTTCCCCGGCTGTGGTGATCTTTCTCAAGCTGCGCCTGGCCGAGCCCAGACCATGTCGAAAGCACGTCAAAGCGTCTGCGTGCGACGCGTTGATTGATCGGCCAGCCTACCCAAGGCTGGAGGCCCACTCCTCCTCCCACTCCCCAACGGCTTTGGCCGATATTCAAGCACAACCCGTGTGTGGACTATCAAATAAGTCAAGCGACCGATAGCTCAGAGCGCCTGGCGGCCCGCGCCGCAGCCATAACCAACCTACCGACGGCTGAATAGAAGAATGTGTGGGGCGTCTCCCGATCCGCATGGCTGGGTGCAGGTAGCGGCTGTGAGGTAAAATCGTGGAGATGACCAAAGCCCGAAACGGGGTATTGGTGCCAATCGGGCTGCTTCTGGTGGCTGGGGTTCTGCTGATTGTGCTGCTGATGCGCCAGGTCGCGCCCGCACCCACACCCACGATGCACCAGATCACGTTGACCGTGCCCGGAGCGGCGGCCGCATCGGTAGTGCAAGCGAGCCCGAACTCAGCAGCCGCTTCCGAGCAAACCATCACAGCGATCGGGTCGACCGCACCCCTCTCCGCGCCAAAACCTGCCTCCCAGCAGCCGGCTTCAGACAGCGCGCCCGCGCCCGCGCCGGCGTCGGCGAAGTGCCCGTCGCAACCGGGCAGCGGGCTGCCCTGCAAAATTCCCTGACCCAGGGGTAGCAGAAGCTCCGGTCAAGCGCCGCTTCGTTGAGGGTCGAAACTCCTCCATTCGATGCAACTACTCGGCGCAGGCTGACGACCACGACTGGGGGGGCCGAGCCGGGCTGTACCGGGCGAGCAACGTTTGATCTTGTACGTTAGAGTCCCGGCATGCTGCGACCCCGACGGATCGCCGCACTGGCTGTGGTTGTTATCGTCCTGGTGGCCGCCTATCTCCGAGGCCGCGGCTATGCGCAGAGCCCGCCGTTGAATGCCGACGAATACGACTGGGCTTGGACCGGTCTGAGCTTGCTTCAGCAGCACGTGCCTACAGGTTGGACCGGCCTCTGGGCCGCATATGGCCACTGGGTGAGTTTTGAATGGCAGGGCAACGAGTACCTACTTGTCACTCCCTATGTCGACCATCCGCCGCTCTTCTCGATATTGGTGGGGGGAGTCGCATGGATTGCGGGCGAGAGAGGGCTGACCGATGTCAGCCTCTCGGTGATCCGGCTGGTACCGATCGGGCTAAGTCTTGTCGTGCTCGTTCTCGCCTACCGACTCGCTCAAGCCACGGTCGGAATCTGGCCCGCCATTATTGCCATTTTGCTATTGGCGTTCAGTCCCGCTGCGATCACGTTGGCGCGTGTAACCGAGAGCGAGGCGCTGCTGACAGTCTGGCTCTTCACAGCCCTACTAGCCTTGAATCGCCTCCAGAAGCGGCCGACAGATCGGTACGCCATCATCTTGCTGGTGATCAGCTGCGTAGCAGCACCACTGACCAAGGTTCCGGGGATCGCGGTGGGCTTCTCGGCGGCTGTAGCCCTATTTTCCTGGCGGCGGCCCTGGCTAGCTCTGATGGCGGGGATAGCCGCCTTCGGCGGAATCGTCCTATTTGCAGCGTACGGTGCACTGCTCGATTTCGGCCTCTTTCTTAACATTTGGAGCGCCCAAGCCGATCGCCATACAGGCTTCTCCGCCGGTTATGAGCTACTCCGTGGAGGTCTCGCCGATTGGTATTGGGGATTGGGAATCGTCGGCCTTAGCGTTCTAGCGACGCGCGGCGGAAGCGCCGCCCGACTCGTTGTATGGCCCGTCCTGGCCTACGTGGTTGTGATCACGCTGACGGCGAACGCCGACCTAGCCGGTCGATACGACTGGTATCGGATCCCGATCTATCCCCTGGTCTATATCGGGGCCGGCTTCCTGATAGCAGAACTGGGTCGAGGCGTTCGCACCTGGGCTCTCAAGCAGGAAGACGTTAAACATGGAGGCCCACTCCCAGCTGCTCTAAGCGAGCGACCTGCGGGTGCTCCCCGTCGAGCCGTCGCAGAAACGGCCTGATCGTCCACTCGTACTGGCGCAGCTGTATTCGGCAAGACCAGGCTGCCCTGCTGGTCAAGCCCGGAAGTGTTGATACGCGGCCTCGATCGCCGACGTCGGTGCTCTGACTCCGCTAGCGGCCCCTTTGGATGACGCCCATTCCGTTCCAAAAGCCTCGAAATGAGTACGAAGTCGGGCCTCAGGGAGGTCGTGGAGCCCACGCCCGGATTCGAACCGGGGACCTTTTCCTTACCAAGGAAATGCTCTACCGCCTGAGCTACGTGGGCGGGGCTGCAGCTTCCGAATTCTAGGGTAGGAGCGTCTACACTCGGCGCGAGCGACAACTCCTATGCCTTTAACGCTTGCCGAACTACTTGAACGTGCCCGGAGCCACCTGGTGCGGGTCGAGCCGGAGCAGGCGGCTGCTGAACTCGCAGGCGGCGCGCTGCTTGTTGACATTCGCCCGGCGGATCAGCGCTCAGCCGGGGGTGATATTCCTGGCGCGACGGTGATCGATCGCAACGCGCTCGAGTGGCGCCTCGCACCCGACTCCGAATGGCGTATCGAGACTGTCGACGGCCCCAAGACCCGCGTGATCGTACTCTGCAACGAGGGTTACTCTTCGAGCCTTGCGGCTGCGACGCTGAAGGAGCTCGGTCTGGTGAACGCCACCGACGTAATCGGCGGCTTTCAGGCATGGAAGGCAGCGGGTTTACCGGTAGAGCCCTAGCTTCCCGACTCCACCTTCCCCACGTCCGTCAGGATCTCCGCCTTGCCCCTGATCTTGATCGCCGCCGTCAGCTCCGTGAACTGCGCCACCAGGACCTCGCCCTCGTCCAGTCGCTCCGAGTGGTGCGACCTCGTGTCCTTGCCCCTCGTCAGACCCATGATCACGACCCCATCCTCCAGCGCCTTCACGACCACGTACCGGCCGCGCGCGCTCCCCTCCTCTTTCTCTTCGCTCATCTCCACCTCTTCTATTGCTTCCAACTCGGCTTGCCTCGCCCGTTGCCATTACCGTTGGCCTGCGCCTTCGGCCTCACGGTCTCCAGCTTGGTGGCCGGCTGCCCCACCAGCTCATCGATTTCGGCCGCCAGGGCCGGACCGGCCAGCACATGGTAGCGATCCGCGTGGACGGTCACTTCTCGGCTCCCCACCACCACGTGCAGCACCACCTCGTCCGTCCCTGGGTGCCTTGCGAAGACGGCTTCGAGCTGCTCCGCCAGGCCTTCATCGCTGTTCGGCACCCTCACGTGGACCAGCTGGCGCTTTGCCTTCGGCTGGCACTCGGGGTCGTCCCACAGCCACGCCATCTCGGCCACGATCGACGCGACCTCCACCTCTTGTTCTATCTCTGGGTCGATTGAGGCGGCTGCTGCTCCCGTCGCTCGCGTGCTGCCCGCGCGCGCGTCCACCCTGCCTTGGACGACCAGGACCTTGTCGGGCTCGAAGAGCAGTCTTGTCTGCTCGAAGATTCGCGGGAACAGCACCACGTCGACGCTGCCCGTCAGGTCTTCCAGCTGCGCGTACGCCATGATCTGGCCCTTCCGCGTCACCACCCGCCGCACCTCGCGCACCAGGCCCGCCACCCTCACCTCGGTGTCCTGCAGCGCGCTCGTCACCTCCACCGCCTGCGTGTCCGAGAGCTGGGCCAGCTCCGCGCTGATCCGCCGCAGCGGGTGATCAGACAGGTAGAGGCCCAGCAGCTCCTTCTCCAGGCGCAGCTTCTCCTCCCCCGCCATCGGCGCGATGTCGAGCGCCAGGCCGTAACTCTCGGGAGGCGAATCCGGCGTGCCGACCATATCCAGCAGCGACGTTTGGCCCGACTCGCGGTCTTTCCTTGCGCGCTCTGCTCGGCTCAGCGCCGATTCCAGGGTTGCGATGAGCCGGTTGCGCTCGCCGAGGCTGTCGCACGCTCCTGACTGAACGAGTGCTTCAAGCACTCTTCGGTTGACGTCCTGGATCGCCGTCGCCCTCTCGCACAGGTCCTCGAGCGACTTGAACTGGCCATCCGACTCACGCAGCGCGACTATCGACTCGACCGCGTGCTGCCCCACGTTCTTGATCGCGGCCAATCCAAAGAGAATCCGCCCCTCGACCATCGAGAAGTCCGCGCGCGAGGCATTGATGTCTGGCGGCAGCACCTCGATTCCCTTATTGCGGCAATCGACGATCGCCGTCGCCACCCTGTCCGCGTTTCCCTCCATATGGATGAGCAGCGAGGTCATGTACTCGAGCGGATAGTTCGCCTTCAGGTACGCGGTCTGGTAAGCAATCACCCCATACGCCGCCGAGTGGGCTCGGTTGAAGCCGTATTCCGCGAACTTGGCAATGCTGTCGTACAGCGCATCGGCTGTCGCCTGAGGGATGTCCCGCTCCACCGCGCCTGCGATGAACTTCGTGCGCATTTTGGCCATCTTGGGCTTGTCCTTCTTGCCCATCGCGGAGCGCAGGATGTCAGCCTCGCTCATCGTGAAGCCGGCCAGCTCGCGCGCGGCCATCATCACCTGCTCCTGGTAGATCATCACGCCGTACGTCTCGCGCAGGATCGGCTCCAGCCGCTCGTGCATGTACTCGATTGGTTCGCGCCCCTGCTTGCGCGCGATGAAGGCGGGGATGTTGACCATCGGACCCGGGCGAAACAGCGCGACGGCGGCCGAGACATCGGAGAAGGCCTGCGGGCGCATGTCCATGACCATCCGGCGCATTCCCGCACCTTCCAGCTGGAACACGCCATGCGTGTCGCCCGCCGACAACAGCTCATAGGTCTTGGCGTCGTCGAACGGGATCTTCTCGATGTCGATCTCGAGACCACGGTGCTCGCGCAGCAGGCGCAGGCACGTCGCGATGATGTCGAGGTTCTGCAGCCCGAGGAAGTCGATCTTCAGGAGCCCGATGTCGCCGACCGCCTTCATGTCGTATTGCGTCACCACCGCTTCACGCCCGGGGCCGAACTGCAGCGGCGTGTACTGCACCAGAGGGTGCGGAGCGATCACCACGCCGGCGGCGTGCGTGCTCACGTTGCGCGACACGCCTTCCAGCGCCTGGGCCACATCGATGAGGCGCTTCTGTTCCTCGCTCTCCTCATACGCCTGCCGGAACTCAGGGACCTCCTTCAATGCGTCGCCCAGGCTCTTCGAGCGCCCCTGCCAGACGGGGATGAGCTTGGCCAGCCGGTCGGTGTCGCGCAGCGGCACCTCCAGCACCCGGCCCACATCGCGAATCGCCGCCTTGGAGGCCATCGTGGTGAAAGTGATGATCTGCGCGACCCGGTCGACCCCGTACTTCTTGGTGACGTAGTTGATGACCTTCTCGCGACCCTCCACCGAGAAGTCGCAGTCGATGTCGGGCATCGACACGCGGTCGATGTTCAGGAAGCGCTCGAAGATCAGGCCGTGCTGCAGCGGGTCGAGGTTGGTGATCCCCAGGCAGTAGGAGACGAGGCTGCCCGCGGCGCTGCCCCGTCCCGGCCCCACCACGATCCCCTGCTGGCGCGCGAACTTGTAGAAGTCCCACACGATGAGGAAGTAGGAGGCGTAGCCCGTCTGGCTGATGACGGATAGCTCATTGTTCGCCCGCTCCGTGACCGCGGCGGTCGGCGTCTCGAAGCGCCAGCGGATGCCATCCTCGACGACCTTCCTCAAATATTGGTCGGGGGTCAGGCCGTCGGGGACGTCGAACGGTGGCAGCAGCGTGGCGCCCAGCTGGAGCTTCAGGTCGACCATGTCGGCCACGTCGATGGTGCTGGCCAGGGCGTCCGGGAGGTCGGCGAACGTGGTCCGCATCTCCTCTGGGGTCTTCAGATAGTTCTCCTGCGACGAGAAGCGCCAGCGGTTCGGGTCGTTGAAGCGCGCGTTGGTCTGTAGGCACAGCAGCACGTCGTGCGCCTCGGAGTCTTCGCGGTGGACGTAGTGCAGGTCGTTGGTGGCGCACAGCCGCAGGCCGAACTCCTTGCCGAACACCGCGAGCGCCTCGTTCACCTTGTCCTGCCGGTCGATGCCATGGCGCTGGACCTCGAGGAGGAAGCGATCGGCGCCGAAGATGTCCTTATATGTGGCGACCGATTCGCGCGCACCGTCGAGGTCGCCCTCGGTGATGCGGCTCGCCGGTTCGCCCTGGAGGCAGCCCGACAGGGCGATGATGCCCTTCGAGTGCTGGGCCAGGATCTCCTTGTCGATGCGGGGCTTGTAGTACATGCCCTCCATCTGGCCGACGGTGCAGAGCTTCATGAGGTTGACGTAGCCCTCGTGGTCCGCGGCGAGGAGGGTGAGGTGGTTGGGGTCGCGGTCGACGCGCCCCTCTCTTAATAGACGCGAGCGGGGGGCGACGTAGACCTCGCAGCCCACAATCGGCTTGATTCCCGCTTCCTTGCAGGCCTTGTAGAAGTGGATCGCGCCGTACATGACGCCGTGGTCGGTGATGGCCAGGGCGGGCATCTCGAGCTTGGCCGCAGCCTCCACGAGCGCGTGGATGCGGCTAGCCCCATCGAGCAGCGAGAACTCGGTGTGGTTGTGCAGGTGGACGAAGGTTTCAGGGGCGTGCGGCATTCTTTTGGCTGGGTGTGGCGGACCCCGGGGATAGTCTACTGGCGATTAGGGGTCGGAACTGGGGTGGGTGCTGATCCTTACTTGGTCGGGCCGGCTAGGTGTAGTGAAGCGTTCCCGATTTGCGACACGGCGCGGTACGTCCACGCGCAGCCCCAAGGATATTTGAACTTAACCTTCTGACGTGCCGCCGACCATCCGACCCGCGACCGAGGCCGATCAGCTGACGATTCGTCGCCTCATCAAGGAGGCCGGCATCAATCGCATGAGCCTCCAATGGCCGAACTTCGTCGTCGCCGAGGACGGCGGGGCGATCGTTGGGATCGGGCAGGTTAAGACTCATGGCGATGGGAGCCGCGAGCTCGCCTCGATCGCGGTCGTTCCAGCTCGTCAAAGCGAAGGCATCGGCGGTGCGATTATCAAGACCCTCCTTACCCGTGAACAAGGAGTCGTCCATCTCACCTGCCGGAGCCAGCTTCAGGGGTACTACGAGCGCTTCGGCTTCAGGCGTCTCGACCCGGCCGAGTTCCCCCGCTATTTCAGGCGAATGATCCCGATCATCAACGTGGTCGCGCGGTTGGTCGGGACGCAGATCCTGGTCATGCGACGAGCGGCCGCGCCCTCACGCGTGCCGGTAGCGGATTAGGTCGCGCAGGAGACGAGCAGGATTCCCGGATCCGAGTTGGCGTACACCTGCCAGATGCCCGGGAGGATCGATATCTGGTCGAACTTGTTGTCGGCCTGCAGCTCGATGAGGGGGTCCTTGGAGTCCTTGTAGCCTGTCGAGTCGGTGAAAATCGCCGGTTGGTCACCTGCGTGGACCATATGCAGGTCCGCCACAGGTCCGACGTCGCCGAACAAGCCGTCGTAGGTGTACGGCAGCACCGTCACTTTGATCCAGAGTGACGTCTTGGCGCTCACGGTGAACTCCGATGACGGCGTCCAGTTAGCAAGCCTTGCATCGAGCAACGTCGTCCGCGCTCCGGGTCGCAAACGCTGGCCGTCTGGCCGCAGGCGAGCACCAGGCCCATCAGGCCGAAGGCCGCAAGCGCCGTGAGCTTGCTGACCATTGCCGCATCGTAGGGCGAGCGCGGGCGACCGCCGCGTGTTCTCGTGGGGGCCGAAGCGATCGTCGGCTGCGGTAGCCGAACCAGACGCCTGTCATCAAAAGGAGTGGGGCCTGGGCCACCGGCAAAGTGGTGCAGGTGAGCTTCGAGTCAGGAACCGTCGCCGGACATGCGCCTCGAATACAACGCGACCGGATACATCCCGACCTCCCTCGACAAGGCAGCCTTCTACGGAGTCCAGGTCGACCAGGACCTGTTCGATCCTGTGAAGTCGCGTTTCGTCCCGGCGGGCTCGGACAGCATGAGGCCGGTGGATAAAGACCCGTTAATGAGCGGGCAGCGTGGCGGCGGCGGCGGCGAGAACGTGGTGCGCCAGGTAGTCGTGGTGCCGTTCAGCTCGGAGCCGCCCGCATCCACCATGGCCTCAACTGCCGAGATGCAGGAGGAGATGCGCAAGCTCATCGACGCCGCGCGCTCGGCGGTGGCCGACCTACAGGCAGCCACCCCACCCGCGGCTAAGCCCAAGCCACCCGACACAGTCAACTGATCAGTCGCGCGGGGCCCCCGCCGCGGCTCTGTCGGGGTCGCCAATGACACTACGATAAACAGCAGTGGCTCGACTCTCTCTGCCTCCTCTCGCGCACGGGCCCGCTGAGGGTCACCACTCCGGGATTCGCGAGATCGCCAACGAGGCGCTCCGCACGACCGGTGCCATCCGTCTCGATGTCGGTCAGCCCAACTTCCGGACCCCCGAGCACATCGGCGACGCCGGCAAGCGCGCCATCGACGAGGGCAAGACCTACTACACCCACACGCAGGGCCTACTCTCCCTCCGCGAGAAGCTCGCCGCCAAGCTCGCGCGCGTAAACGGGATCCACGTCACGCCCGACCGTATCGCCTGCACCCCAGGCGGCGTGGGCGCCATCGCCGCCGTGTTCGCCTCTGTGCTCGAGGACGGCGACGAGGTCCTGCTCCCCGACCCCGGGTGGCCCAACTTTCGGATGATGCTGTCCTGGACCGACGCCAGGGGCGTCTTCTACCCCTGCCGCCCCGCGGACGGCTTTCAGCCCGACCTCGACGCCCTCGCCCGCCTCATCAACCCGCGCACCAAGTTGCTCGTGGTCAACAGCCCCAACAACCCGACCGGTGCGATCTACCCGCGCAGGACGATCGAGGAGCTCGTCGAGCTCGCGCAGCGCCACAACCTCTGGATGATCAGCGACGAGTGCTACGACCAGATCGTGCTCGACGGCACCTGGACCAGCCCCGCCAGCCTCGCGCCCGACGATCCACGCATTGCCTCGGTCTTCACCTTCTCCAAAACCTACTCGATGACCGGCTGGCGCCTCGGCTACGTCGCCGGCTCCGCGGAGCTCATCGACACGGTGACCAAGGTGCTCGAGTCGAACTCGTCCTGCACCTCGACCATCAGCCAGGTCGCAGCCGAGGCCGCGCTGGATGGGCCACAGGATTGCGTGACGGAGATGGTCATGGCCTACCGTCGGCGGCGCGACCTCGTTATCGACCTGCTGCGTGAGGCCGGCCTCTTCATCGCCGAGCCTGCGGGCGCCTTCTATGTGATGGCCGACGTCTCCCCCAGCGGTCTCGACTCGCGTGCCTTCGCATTCGAGCTCCTGAGGAAGAAGGGCGTTTCGGTCGCTCCGGGCTCCGCTTTTGGGGAGGTTGGCAAGGACGCGGTCAGGATCAGCCTGGCCAGCTCCGACCAGGACCTGCGAGAGGGCGTCGGCCGCCTGGCCGAGTTCGTGAAGCTGCGTTCGTAACGTTCCCCGCACCGCCCGCGTTTGGGTTGATGTGCTGCTACTGAGGCCCTTCCTGAAGATCTTCATCAAGTCAATTGGTCCGGGCCGCCTGCGCCTCGCAGCCGTCCGCTTCGGGCACGGCCTCTAACCCAGACCGTCCGCAGCTGGGGAGCCCAACCTCCCCACCAAAACCGAAGCAGACTAATCAGCCTCCCCGCGCGAGAATAGGCGCGCCATGGCCTCCAAGGAACAAAGGCGGGTCCTCCTGGTCTTCCTCGCCCTGGTCGCCATCGGTGAAATCCTGATCTAGGGCATCGTTGGCATCGTCTACCTCGCCCTTCGTTCGCAGGATCAGTTCGGGCCCGCTTACACGCCCGCCGAGCTCGCTCAGCACGAGCAGCTTTACCGGGTCACCGCCTCGATGTTCGCCCTCACCATCGCCGGCTTCCTTGTATTTTTTCTCCGCAGCCGCGGTTTTGGCTTGCCGGTCCTAGCCGTGGTCGAGGTCGCAAACGTCGTGGCCCTCATCGGTCTGCAGAATCAGCACGGCTATGACGTGCTGAACATCAACATCGGGCTGCTCGCGGTTCCTGTGATCGGGCTCCTCCTGCTCGCGGTCCTCTGGCGATACTCCGCACCGGCCCTCAATAAACCCAAGGGGGGGCCGACGTGTAGAATTGCCCCCTCGGTGCCCGTAACTGCAAACGTCTTCTCAACGTTGGACCACACGTGCTGCTGCTGAGGCCCGCTCTGGCATTCGCGGTTAGACAGCTACGCCCTGGTCGTCTTCGCCTCGCCCTCCTGAAGCTAAGCCACAACCTGAACGCCTTCTAAGCTTCTTCGACCAGCCCACTTACAGTGGGAAACCGCATGGCCGCCTCTCAACGGTTGCAGGCTCCCCTTCTCCTACTGATCCTCGCCGTCCCCATGGCGATGATCGCCATTGCGGCTGGTGTCGGGCTGCAATCCGGCTCGCTCTGGCACTGGGCTGAGCTCTCGCCGCTGTTCCTCGGCATCCCGGGAGGGGTATTAGCGATTCGAGGACTGTCCCTAGCACCCAAGCCAAGTCAGCCAGTCGACGTACGGCGGTTTGAGCGTCAGGGCAGGTCGATCCTGCTGGCGTTGGCTTTCGTTATCGGCCTTGTAGCTCTCCTCGTAGCGGCCGCCATATCTCCAACGGTTGGTCTGTTCATGGTTGGCGTCGCGGCCTTGTGGGTTCTTCTGTGGACTCCCCCTTCGTTGAGGCGCGTGAAGGTTGAGACCAGCCTTCTGATCCAACGAGACTCCGTCACTGTGTTTTCTTTCGTGGCGGATTCTCAGAACGAGCCCCTTTATATGCCCACAGTGCTTTCGGTCGAAAAGATCACGGATGGGCCAGTCGGCCCGGGTACCCAGTTCCGCGCCAAAATGCAGCTGACGCCGGCGACGACCTGGGAGGCGATCGGAGGGATCGTCGACTACGAACCCGACAGCCGGGTGACATCTCGTGTCACATCCGGTTCCACTCCGAACCTCGACGCCATCACATTTACCCCCGCCGACGGCGGCACCCTTCTCAGCGCTCGGTTTGAATCGGAGGTCAGCTTCAACCTGGCCCTGGTTGGGGCGGCATTGCGAATGCCACAAGCGCGGCGGCAGATGATAGCTACGCGCCAGTCAGGCTGGATCAATCTGAAGCAGATCCTCGAGAACACCGAGTCGGATCCACCGAAAACCTAGCTTCGCTGCAACAGCGCGACAGTCTCGATGTGGTACGTCTGCGGGAACATGTCCACGATCGCGGCTCTCCTGATCCTGTAGCCGCCCCTGACCAGCGCGATCAGATCCCTCGCGTGGGTTGACGGCTCGCAGGACACGTAGACCAACCATTCTGGCCCCAGCCTTAACAGCTCCCCCAGCGCGGCCGGCTCGCACCCCGCACGTGGTGGATCCAGGATCGCCGCCTGGTGCCGTCCCATGCGGACCTGACGCAGCACCGTCTCGACCTTTCCGATCAGGTACTCGACCTTCGCCGAGTTGATCCTCGCGTTCAGATGTCCAAGCTGCACGGCTCGCGGATTTTCTTCGATCGCCGTGACCCCCGCGCACGCTCGCGCCACCGCCACCGAAATTGTCCCGATACCCGCATACAGGTCGAGGACATGGTCCTCCTCCCCCACCGCGAGCATGTCCAGGGCTGTTTGGTAAAGCACGAGCATCTGCTGGTAATTGGTCTGCACGAAGGTGTCGCTGCGCACCCGAAAGCTCATGTCCCAGAAGTCCAGAGTCATGGCATCGTCCAGCAGCACCTGGTCCGGCAGCAGCTCTCCCACCCGCCGCGCGAACTCGTCTCGCGGCCACACCGGCTCCTTGCCCTTATGGCGCAGCCGCCACAAAAGGCCTTTGCCGTTTGGCTCGATCGTGAGCAGCAGGTTCTGCAGGTTTGTCAGGTGCAGCTCGCCCGCCGCCTGTGCGAACGCCGGCAGCGCCTTCTCGATGCGCAGGTTGTGGATGTCGCACGTTGCGATCGGCAGCACGGCATGAGAGCGCAGCCGGTGGAACCCAAAACGCCAACCGTCGCCCGTGGGCACCGCCTCGAACTCACCGCGAATCCGATACCGCCACGGGTCGTCCATGCCCAGAACCGGCGTGTCGGGTGGCAATCGCAACCCGGCGCGCGCCCAGGCCTCCTCCACCACCTGCCGCTTCAGCTCCAGCTGATGCGGATATGAAGCGTGCTGCCACTGGCAGCCCCCGCATGCGCCGAAATAAGGACAGCGAGGCTCCACGCGGTTGGGCGACGCCTCGATTACCCGCGTGGTCGCAGCCGCCGCCACCCCGCCCTGCTTTCCACGCGGCTCGGCCTCCACCACCTCGCCCGGCAGCGCGTAGTTGACCAGCCACACCCTGCCCTCGTCGTCGCGCGCGATGCTCGCACCACCGTGCGCGGGCGAGGTCGGCTTCAGGATCACCGGCGCCAGAGCGCCATCGGATCTTTGGCGGGCTTGAAGCCGGCGGCCTGCACCATCTGCGTCGCCAGGTCGAAACCCATCCCCACCTTGTCCGGCTGGTGCGCGTCGCTTCCGTACGACACCGCCTGTCCGCCCAGCTCTCGCCACCACCTCACAACGCTGAGGTCGGGGCAGAGTATGGAGCCGCGCGTGGTGTTCACCTCGAGGACCCTACCGCTGCGCACTGCCGAGGAAAGGATCGCCCGGATCTCCTCCTCGTAGTCCTCCTCGCGGTACGGCGCTGCGCCGTCGATCCAGTAGCGCTTCGGGTAGTCGATGTGCGCAATAGTCTCGAAAGGCTGGTCGCTGTCAACCATTGCAAGAGTCTCGCGAAAGTACTCACGCACAGCATTCGGAAAGTCGAGACCCTCTTTCTTTCGGAACTGGCTGGCGTCGAGCAACTCACCACCGATCCGGATGCTGTGGATGGATCCGAGCACATGGTCCAGCGGCGCGGCCGCCAGGACCTCGGCGGTTTCACGCGGAAACAAGTGCGGCTCGCCGAGCTCAACCCCGGTGAGGATGCGCAGCCCCTTGAACTTGGCCCGACATCGCTCGACGGCGTCGAGATAACCGACGATGTCAACCGAGTGCTGCCCTTCGTGCACGAGAGCCCAGTCCGCGTGCTCGGTGAAGGCCAGGGCGGGCAGCCCGATCTCGATCGCGCGCTCACAGCTGCGCTCCATGTGCCCGCGAGGCGCGTCCCACGACCACTCGGTATGCACGTGCATGTCGGGAGGTGGTGGCACTGGACAAGGCTAAGAGAAGCACGGCATTCGGCGTGTTGTGGCCGCTCGACGAAAGCCTGCCGGCTATTTCGCCAGGCGATGCACCTCAAACACCTTGGTGGGCGGGATCACAGCCGGCAATCCGGCCTTGACACGCGCAGGTCGAAGGACCTTCTCCCATTCGTCAGACGCGGCCTGCGACTCCCACACATTGAAAATCTGCCAGCCACCACCTTGCAAAGGGCCGGCGAAGTGGACGAGCTGACCTGGCGCAAGCATCGAGCCTGAGAGCCCCGCCTCCTTGATTACCTCGTCGTATTTTTCCTTGCTGCCCCTCGGCAGCTCAATGACTTCGGCGATCGACATATGGCGTACTCCTCAAATTGGGACCGTTCATCAACCGCCCAAGCCTACTCGCCCTGCCGGCGCCCGCCCACCCAGCCAACCGGCTGAGATGCCGTCAAGCGCCGCAAGGAGATTGCTTATCGTTGCCGCTGTGGGCGCGCTCGACGGAAAGGTCGCGGTCGTCACTGGCGCAAGTCGGGGCGTGGGCAAAGGCATCGCGCTTGGATTGGGTGAGGCCGGGGCCACTGTGTATGTCACCGGACGCAGCCTCGAGAGCTCAGATGACCCGCGCGGCTCGCTCATTCAAACAGTGCGGGAGATCGACGCCCTCGGCGGCAAAGGCGTCGCCGTCAGGTGCGATCACGCCGACGACGCTCAGGTCAAAGCCGTTTTCGATCTTGTCCGCGCCGAGCACGGCCGCCTCGACGTGCTGGTCAACAACGTGATGTCGACGCCTCAGCGCTCTGAGCTGCCACCGGGCGTGGCCTCCTTTTGGGAGCTGCGACCGTTCTGGGAGGTGCCGGTCAAGTTCTGGGACTCCTTCAACAACGTCGGCCTGCGCTCTCACTACGTGGCCAGCGCGTTCGCCGCGCCGTTGATGATCGAAACGGGTGGCGCCATGATCGTCTGTATCTCGTCAGGCGGGGCCATTCAGTACGTGGGCAATGTCGCGTACGGGGTCGGCAAAGCCGGAGTCGAGAAGCTCGTCTCCGACATGGCAGCAGAGCTCCGCCCCCACAACATCGCATCCATTTCCGTCTGGCCCGGCTTCACCAGAACGGAGGATGTCGTCGACGACCCGAAGCGGTATCCCGACATCAGCCGCAGCGCGGCGCCGATTTATAACGGGCGATCAATTGCGGCCCTGGCCGCGGATCCGAACGTAATGGAAAAAACAGGTACGCACGTCACGGTCAAGGAGCTCGCCGCGGAGTACGGGTTCACCGACTCGCCGGAGTCCAACCAGCGCGGTGGTGCCTAGCAGTCAGGCTTCATATCTGGACGCCACCCGAGCGCGGTAACGCTAGCCGATGAGCCTCACCAGCAGCTCGTTCGCCACCTTTGGGTTCGTTTGGGGAGCGCGCTTCTTGACATCGGCCATCAGCGCGCCAAGCGCTTGCTTTTTGCCGGCCTTGTAATCCTCGACCGCTCGTGGGTTCGCGGTGATCACCGCCTCAACGATCGCTCGCACCGACGATTCATCGTTGTCCTGGGCGAAGCCCCGCTCAGCGACGATCTCGGCCGGAGCGCGGCCGCTACTCAGCGATTCGCTCAGCACCTGACGGCCCTGGTCTCGCGTGATGCTGCCGCCGGAAACCAGCTTCACGACGTCGGCCAGGACCGCCGGGGTCGGCAGCTTGCGCGAGGGCGCAACCTCGCCGATGATCCAGTTCGCGGTCGGTTTCGCTTGCGCTCCCGCCTTGACCGCGGCCTCAAACAGGTTCGCCAACATGACATCGGCCGTGATCAGGCCGGCGTCGGCGGCGGGCAGGCCGTATTCGGAGATCAGGCGAGAACGCCGAACACCCGGCATCTCGGGCAGGGCGATGCGAAGCGCTTCGATCCACTGCGGGTCCAGCTCGAGCGGCGGTAGGTCCGGTTCTGGGAAGTAGCGATAGTCCTCCGCGAACTCCTTGCTGCGCTGCGAGAACGTGCGCTGCTCGGCCTCCGACCAGCCCCGCGTCTCCTGCAACACGGTGCCACCCGATTCCACCAGCTCGACCTGGCGCGCCACCTCGAACTGGATCGCGCGGTGCAGCGCGCGGAAGGAGTTGATGTTCTTGAGCTCGGTCTTCACGCCCAGCTCTTCGCTGCCTATACGCCTGATCGAAATGTTCGGCTCCGCGCGCAGCTGGCCCTTCTCCATCTCCGCCTCCGACGCACCGATCGTGCGGAGCAGCGTGCGCAGCGCCACGGCGTAATCGCGCGCCTCGTCCGCGGAGCGCAGGTCGGGCTCGCTCACGATCTCCATCAGCGGGATGCCCGCGCGGTTGAGGTCGACGAACGACTCCTTGGCCATGTGCAGCTTGTCACCCGCGTGCACGAGCTTGCCCGTGTCCTCCTCGAGGTGCACGCGGCGGATCCGCACCTTGCGTCCATCGAGCTCCAGAACTCCGTCGTGGCTCA
>PLYD01000300.1 GCA_003151665.1 Candidatus Dormiibacterota bacterium | reverse complement strand
TCGACGTCAGCGGCGAGACCTGCCCTCACTACCTCCTGTACACGGAGGAGGACCTTCAGCGACTTGGAGGCGTCGCCAAATGCGCGCCTCCATTTCGGACTGCCGCCGATCGCGAGGCGCTCTGGACGGCGCCGATGGTCGTCTCGGACCACTCGCCGAGCACTCTCGACCTGAAACGCGGTGACGACTTCTCGAAGATCTGGGGCGGGATCTCGGGCTGCCAGTCGACGCGGCAGCTGCTGCTGGCCCAAAACCGTCTCGACCTTGCCGGCGTGGCCGCCGTGACGGCGACCAACATCGCGCGCCGCTTCGGCCTGGGAGGCAAAGGCGACGTCGCGAGCGCATACGACGCCGATCTCTGGCTGGTGGACCTGGAAGGGAGCAGCACGCTGAACCCGGTCGACCTGCTCTACCGCAATCCGTTCAGCGCGCACGAAGGCCAGCCCATCCGGGGCCGCACCGTCCGCACGTTGGTTCGCGGCCAGACCGTGTTCGTCGACGGCAAGCCGACGACGGCGCCGATCGGGCGCTTGCTCAGGCCTTCAGGAGACGCCGCGTCGCCGCGCTGATCTCGCGCGCGATCTCATCTTCGTCTGCGGTCAGGAGGCGGCCGTCGCGCACGACCACCGCTCCGTTCACCACGACGGCCTCGGCGCGAGCAGGAGGCGCCAGCGCAAGGCCGGCGAGNNGTCGGCGCGGCCCATCATCGCGGCTCGCGCCCGCGCCAGGTAAATCGCCTGGTGCACCTCCATCGCGAGGTTGGCATCCTCGTTGCTGGCGGACCCGTCGACGCCGAGGCCGACCCGAGCACCGGCCTTCACCAAATCCTCGACGCGGCAGGCGCCCGCACCGAGCCGCATGTTGCTCGAGGGACAGTGGGCGATGCCAGTCCTCGACTCCGCCACCCGGTCGACCTCGGCATCGCTCAGGTGGATCCCGTGCGCGTACCAGACATCGTCGCCGGACCAACCGATGTCCTCCATCAGCTCCATCGGACGGCGTCCGAATCGCTCGACACAGAACTTCTCTTCGTCCAGCGTCTCGGCCACGTGCGTGTGCAGACGCACGCCGTGCTTGCGGGCCAGGGCAGCAGAGTCGCGCATCAGCTGAGGCGTCACCGAGAAGGGTGAGCAAGGCGCCACTGCGACGCGGCACATCGAGCCGGCGCTTGCATCGTGAAAACGCTTGATCATTTCCTCGGTGTCGGCGAGGATGCGGTCCTCGTCCTCGACGACGCTGTCAGGCGGCAGGCCACCTTTCGATTCGCCGAGCGACATCGATCCGCGACACGGATGAAAGCGCAGGCCCAGCTCGGATGCGCAGCCCACAAGAGTCTCGAAGATGCCGGTCGCGCCGGCGGGAAAGACGTAATGGTGGTCCGCCGACAGGGTGCACCCCGACAGCAAGAGCTTCGCCATCGCCGCCCTTGCGGCGGCTCGAACGATTTCCGCGTCGATGCGTGCCCACACGGGGTACAGGGCGCGCAACCATTCGAACAGCGTGCCGTCGGGCTCATAGCCGCGGGTCGCCCACTGGTACATGTGGTCGTGCGCGTTGACCAGGCCCGGCATGGCGACACAGTTGGGCAGGTCGATCTTCTGATCGGCAGCTGGAGGCGTGCCCGACCCTATTTCGTCGATCACGCCGTCGCGCACCAGCAGCCAGCCTCCCTCCACCTCTGCGGCTCCGGTAAACAGCAGCCCGGCCCTCAGGGCCAGTGTCGTCAACTCTGAAGGGGGGACGTGTCGACGATGTCGTGGGGACGGACCGGTGCGCGCGACAACGGCCGTCCCGTCGCTGCGCGGATGGCCGCGACGATCGCCGGGCCGGACGAGATCGTCGGCGGCTCGCCAACGCCTTTGAGCCCGTAAGGCGAGTGCGGGTCGCCGAGCTCCAGGATCTGCATGCGCACCGGCGGCATGTCGAGGATGGTCGGCAGCAGGTAGTCGGTGAACGAGGCATTGCGGATGACCCCGTCCTTGACCTGGATCTCCTCCATCACGGCGAGGCCCAGGCCCTGCGCGGCTCCCCCCTCCAGCTGCCCCTCGACCGCCTGCGGGTTGATGGCCTTGCCGACGTCCTGCGCGGTGGCCAGCTCGACCACCTTGACCAGCCCCAGCTCGGTGTCGACGTCGACGACTGCCCGGTGTGCGGCAAACGCGTATTGAAGGTGGGCATCGGCCTGGCCGGTTTCCGGATCCAGGGGGGCCGTCCGCCTCGGGTGGAACTCGCGCGTCTCCTCGATCACCTCTTCTCCCAGCAGCGTCGCGAGGTGGACGACGGCCGCGCCACCTGCTGAGACGATGGCTTCGTTTTCCAACCGGAGACCATGACCGGCGTCAGCGGACCGGCCTCCCAGCTCCGACTGCGCCAGGTCGAGAACGCGCTCTCGCACCGCTTCGCACGCGGCTTTCACAGCGCCTCCGGTGACATAGGTTTGGCGAGAAGCGGACGATGATCCGGCGGAACCGACCGCGGTGTCGGCGTCGAGCACCACCACATCGCTGACCCCGAGCTCGGTGCCCGCGATCTGCGCCTGCACCGTCACGAGCCCTTGCCCCACCTCGGCGCTGGCTGTGTGCACCTCGACCCGCGGCCGCCCGCCGACCACAGACAGCCTGACCCTTGCGGTCGAGTAGTCGTTGAAGCCCTCCGAGTAGCCAATGTTCTTGAAGCCCACCGCGTAGCCCACGCCGCGCTTGACCGCTTCTCCGTGCGTGGTGTTCGAGACGCCACCAGGCATCTCGGTCAAATCGACAGGGTCGCTCGTCGTTGCGGGCGGTAGCGCAACATCACGCACTCGGCGCAGCAGGTCCGCCACCGGGACCGGGCCCTCGACCACCTGCCCGGTGATCATCGAGCTGCCCGTCTTCATCGCGTTGCGGATGCGGAGGTCGACGGGATCCATGCCCAGAGCCGCCGCTAGCTTGTCCATCTGAGCCTCGTGCGCGTAGCAGTTCTGGACCGAGCCGAACCCGCGCATCGCGCCGCATGGCGGATTGTTCGTGTAGACGACCCAGCCGTCGATCGTCGCGTTCGGACATTCGTAGGGGCCGACCGCGAAGCAGCATGCGTTGGCGATCACCGCGGTCGAGCTCGAGGCGTAGGCGCCGCCATCGAGGAGGATTCGCGCCTTGACGTAGACAAGCTTGCCGTCGCGGGTCGCGCCGTGCTCGTAACGGAGCCGGCCCGGGTGACGGTGGACGTGGCCGACAAACGACTCGGGCCGGGAATAAGAGATCTTCACGGGGCGCCCGGTGCGCAACGCGAGCATGCAGGCGTGGGCTTGCATCGAAAGGTCCTCGCGAGCGCCAAACGCTCCGCCGACACCGGCCAGGGTCAGCCGGACTTTTTCGGGGGCCAGAGCCAGGCACTCGGCCAGCTGGTCGCGGTCGATGTGCAGCCACTGCGTCGCGATGTAGAGGTCGACGCCACCCTCGCCGTCCGGGATCGCAAGGCCGGACTCCGGACCAAGAGGCGCCTGGTCCTGCATGCCGATCTCGTACTCGCCGGTCACGACCACTTCGGCGCGCGCGTTCTGGTCTCCATGCCTGATCCTCACGTGGCGTGTGACGTTGCCGCCTTCGTGCAGCGACGGAGCATCCGGAGTCAGCGCGAGCTCGGGATCGGTCAGAGGAACGAGCACCTCGTAGTCGACGTGAACCTTGTGCGCCGCGCGGCGCGCCTCCTCTGGGCTTTCCGCCGCCACCAGCGCGACGGCCTCGCCCCAATAACGCGCCACGTCGAATGCGAGCACCGGCTGGTCGGGTCTCTCGAGGCCGTAAACCTTGCGACCGGGCACGTCCTCGTGGGTCAGCACAGCTCTTACTCCAGGTGATGCGAGGGCCTCGGCCTTGTCGATCGACACGATCCGCGCATACGGATGCGGGCTGCGCAGCGTCGCGCCCCACAGCATTCCATCCACCTTCAGATCGGACGAGTACACGAAGTCGCCTCGGACCTTGGGCACCGCATCAGGTCGAGCCGCGCTGTCGCCTACCCGCCGACCTATCAGGTGGCCATGCGGGTTCATTTGAGCCAGTGTGCGGCCAGGTTCACCGCGTCGATGATCTTGGCGTAGCCCGTGCAGCGGCATATGTTGCCTGCCAGCGCCTCGCGTATATCGGCGTCACTTGGGTTGGGTTTGCGCCGCAGAAGGTCGTGCGTCGCGACCACAAAGCCCGGGGTGCAGAAACCGCACTGCACGGCCCCTGCCTGGACGAACGCGCGCTGCACCGCGTGCAGTTGATCCTCGCCGCCGATGCCCTCGACCGTAACGATCTCTCGACCGTTCGCCTGACCAGCCAGCACGAGACACGCGCAGACCAGGGCGCCATCCACGTAAACCGAGCACGATCCGCATTCGCCCTGCTCGCAGGCATTCTTCGAGCCCGGCAGCTGCATCCTGTCCCGCAGCACGGCGAGCAAGCTCTCTCCTTCCCAAACACCGTCGACTGTGCGCGCGCGGCCGTTGACGGTGCAGGCGATCTTCATTCCGACGCCTTTGTCCGGTACTCGTCCCACGCCCAGCCAAAGGAGCGACGGGCCATGACCGCGAGGGCATGGCGGCGGTAGGCAGCCGTGCCGCGAACATCGTCGATTGGCTTCGCGGCCGCCGCGACCAGCTCGCCGAAACGGGCNNGGCGTCGGCGCGGCTGAACCGATGCCGGTGCCAATGTGCCGGCGCTCAGGGTCGAGCGAGAGGGCAAACGAGCAAACGGCAATCACCATCGCGTTCCGCGTGCCGACCTTGCTGAACTGCTGCGGGCCCTTGGCGGGCGACACGAGGAAGGCCGCGATGAGCTCGTCCTGTTTCATCGCGTTCCGCTTTGGGCCGGTGAAGAACTCGTGCACTGGAAGCCGGCGGGTCCCGCCCATCGACGCCAGCTCGACCACGGCGTCGGTGGCCAGCAGGGGCGGGTGAGCGTCACCCGCGGGCGAAGCCGACCCGAGGTTCCCCCCTACTGTGCCGCGATTTCTTATCTGCGGCGATCCGACCGTGCGTGACGCCATCGCCAGCCCCGGCAGCCGATCGCCAAGCTCGCCGATGATCCGCGTGTAGGTGACGCCGGCTCCGATGCGCAGGAATTCACCGTCAACGCCCCACTGGTTGAGCTCGGTCACGCGCGTCAGGTCGAGGATCGATGCCGGTCGATGGCGGTCGAGGTTGATCTCCACCATCACGTCGGTGCCCCCCGCGATCGGCATCGCCTCGGGGTGCGCGGATTTCATCTGCAGGGCCTCGGTCCAGGTCGATGGTTGGAGAAACTCCATCACCACGCCGCGTCGGCGGAGTCGTCGTCGCGGGTGACGGTGCCTTCGATCAGCCCGTAGGGGCGGTCGGAGGCGTAGAAGATCTCGTTCTGGTTGTCCATGCCGAATGGGGCGAGGTCGACCGAATAGTGATGCTTGTTCTGCATCGACAGGCGGATCTCTGCGATCTCGGGCCGCGCCGTCAGCGCCGCCTCGCCCATTGCGTACAGCGTCTGCTGCAGTGCAAGGCTGTGCTTGGAGGCGAATGTCTCGATCAGCTGCTTGCGTGTGGCCACAAACGCCTCGGCCCAATCGATGCTCGGCAGGCCGTAACGCCACCGCGCCACGACCGCAGTTGCCAGCACCCTGTCGTGGGTCTCAGCGAGCGTCGTGTATTGGTCTCGTGGGTAACCGAAGAACTCGGACCCGGTCGACTTGAGCAGGACCAGGTCGCTGAGGCCTGCGACCACATGCTCGGCATCGCCGGCGCAGGTGACAGTCGCGTGCCGCTTCTCGGTTCCAGCGCGAACGAAGGAGTGCGGATGGGGTTGCCCGTTCACCTCGATTCGCGACCACGGGTATTCCTCGATCGACACGCGCGACCGCTGCACCGCAGGAAAGTCGTGCGCGAAATGGCGCGCGAGTCGGAGCGCAAACTGCTCGATCTCTCCGATGGGCTCGTCCTTGGCGAACGCAAAGATGGTGTTCTTCTGCGTATCGGTGGTCACGATGTTGCTGTTGTCGCCGGTGAGGTGGCTGCCGGCAAAATCGCCCGCCAGGGCAACGCTGACGTTGATGTCCTTGATCTCGTGCACCGAGCCGAATGGCCCTCCCTTCGTCACGCGAAGCATGTGGGTCTCGGCCTTGCCGTACTGGTTCAGCCCCAGCCGAATCGTCATGAGCTCACGTTCCTTTATATGTGCTGTAGCCGAATGGGCTCAGCAAGAGCGGTATGTGGAGGTGGCCTCGGGAGTCGGCAACCGCGAACACCACCGACACCTCGGGGTAAAACTCGGTATCGCCTTGCTCCTGGAAGTAGTGAGCGGTATCGAAATCCAACCTGTATTCGCCGGCGGCGAGCCCACCTTCCGCCAGCTCTCGGATGCGGCCGTCGGCGTCGGTCTTGCCCCGGCCGACGACTGACCACCGCCTGTCTGTCCCGCGGTGGCTGAGAGTGACCGGCACCCCTTTCGCGGGCCGGCCTCGCGCCGTGTCGAGCACGTGAGTCGAAACGCTCACGAGCTCAGCATGCTCTTGAGGCGAAGCCGGGTGATCTTGCCCTGTTCCTCGGCGGCCAGGTTGAGCTCGGTCGCCGGATCGTTCTCGATTCGCTGGCGCAGGGCCGCCAGCACATCCTGGGCGCTGCGACCGGCTGCAGAGATCAGGAAGACGTGGCCGAACCGCTCCTCGTACAGGCGATTCCCCTCAGCGAGCACGACCAGGGTGTCCTCGTTGGCGCTCATGACTGCTTTCTGCTCGCGATTGGAAGAGGCTGGAGAACGTCCGCCCCTCTCACCGATCCTGGGGTGGGCTGTGAATGCCTCTAGCCAATCGGACGGCGAGAGCTTTGCCCAGACGCTGTCCGCGGTCTGCATCACCGCAGCCACGCTCGCATACGGCCGGCCGGCCGCAACTGCCGAAGCCCAGGCACGTGACCCACAACAGGCCACCAGCCGCCGCTCCGCCTCGCCACGAGACAGGCGATTGAACGAGGCAAGGGTCTCACTCAATCCCGAGCGGCACCAGCTCGAAACGCGCGACGTCGACCAGGCCGCGGTCCGTGATCTTCAGCTCGGGGATGACCGAAAGGGCAAGGAAGCTCAGCGTCATGAAGGGCGCAGTCATCGTCACGCCCATCGTGGCAAGCCTTTGCTCCATCGACGCCAGGCGGTCGTAAACGGCCGTGAGTGGCTGGTCGCTCATCAGCCCCGCGACGGGTAGCGGAAGCTCCTCGACCACCCGCCCGCGTTCGGCGACGACGATGCCGCCCCCGATGTCGGCCAGGCGGCAGGCGCATGCGGCCATGTCCGCATCATCGACTCCGATGACGACCACGTTGTGCGCATCGTGCGCGACAGTTGATGCGAAGGCGCCTCGCTTTAGGCCGATGTTGGTCGCGAAGCCGAGGCCGATCCGACCCGTGGCGTGATGCCGCTCCAGCACCGCGATCTTGGCGAGGTCGCGCCCAGGGTCGGCGACGATCGCATCGTCTCGCACTGTCGGCTCGACGACCTCGGTGCCGGTCAGGAGCTGGGACGGGATGACTCGGATGACACGAATCCTTTTCGGGCCGGCTGGAACGTGAAACGACGATGCGTTGACTGGGGCCAGGTGCATCGTCTGTCGCACCCACTCGGGAGCCTCGAGCTTCGTGAACCGCGGCGCTGCGCCGCGCTTCAGCACCTGCCGAGGCTCGAACGATTTGAGGTCGTCGAGGACGAGGATGTCGGCCTGATAGCCGGGGGCGATGGCGCCGAGGTGCCACAGCCGGTGATAGCTCGCGGGGTTGATGGTGGCCATGACGAGCGCGTCCTCCGGGCTGATGCCCTCGGCGACCGCCGCTCGCACCATCTGGTTGATGTGGCCCTCCTCGACGATGAAGCCGGGTTCGCGGTCGTCGGTGCAGAACATGCAGCGATCGGTGCCGAATTTCTTGACCAGGGGCAACAGGTCGCGAAGGTTGCGGGCGATCGACGCCTCGCGCAGCATCACCCACATCCCGAGACGCCGCTTCTCGAGCGCCTCTTCATAAGTGGTGGCTTCGTGGTCGGACCGGATGCCGGCCGCGACATAGGCGTTGAGCGCAGGTCCCCGCACCCCAGGGGCATGCCCGTCGACGTGGTCGGTGAGGCCAGTGCTCAACTTCGCCATCTCCGCTGGGTCGCCCGCGATCACACCCGGGAAGTTCATCATCTCGGCCACGCCGATGGTCCGATGCCTGCGCAGCAGGCTCTCGATGTCGCCGGTGGTGAAGGGTCGTCTCGGCGACTCGAATCGTGACGCTGGCACGCAGGAGGAAGCCATCACATAGACGTCGAGGGGCAGGTCGGCGCAGCAGTCGAGCAGCCAGTGGATGCCGTCGGAGCCGAGCACGTTGGCGATCTCATGAGGGTCGGCGACGACGGCCGTTGTGCCATGCGGCAGAACCGCCCTTGCGAACTCGTCCACAGTCAGCTTGGAGGACTCGATGTGCATGTGGGCATCGATGAAGCCGGGGACGAGGTAGGCGCCCTCGACGTTCAGTCGCTCGCGTCCGTCATAGCGGCCGAGGCCGACGACATGGCCGTCCTGGATGGCGACGTCGACGTCAAGCCATTCCTTGGTGAAGACCGAAAAGACCCGCCCTCCCGCGAGCACGAGCTCGGCAGGCTCGTCCCCCCGTGCGACCGCCATCCACTTCGCGTCGATGACGGTCAAGATACTGCAGCGGCTCCTGGAGGAATGGCAGGCGCGGAAGGATTCGAACCCTCGGCCCTCGGTTTTGGAGACCGATGCTCTGACCAGGCTGAGCTACGCGCCTACGGCCGAGCGCAAATTTTACCCCACCCCCCAACTAGCATCCGTTTGTGGCTGATCTGCCGGTTCTGGTGGTGGGCGACGTGCACGGGGACCTCGAGCGGCTCTTCGAGGCGCTGAAGCCTTACCCTGCGGCCGAATGGCAGACGGTCTTTCTCGGCGACCTTGTCGACTACGGCATGTTCGGCGTCGGCGCCCTGCGGTATTCGCGTGACCGCGCAAACACCACGGTGCTTCTTGGCAACCACGAGGTCGCGATGCTATGGGCGCTGCGCGACCCCACGCGTATCGGCTGGTGGATGGGACTCGGTGGACAGCGCCATGACCTCGACGAGCTGGCGGGTGATCCGGCTCTGCAGAAATGGATGCACGAGCGCCCGGCCCTCGTGCGTTTGGCGGACAGAACCGTGGCGCAGCACTGCGGCAGCGACTCCTACGCGGCGCTCACCGAGCCCACTGATGCCGACCCGATCGCCGCGATCAACGCTCGCGTGCGCGACCTTCTGATTCACGAAGGCGAGTCGACGTTGTGGGATCTGCTCAGCGGTCCGAACATCTTCGAGACCCAGCCGATACGACTCGAACGATGGCTCGAAATGACCAGCGCACGCCGAGTTGTCTTCGGCCACAAGCCGCACGGAGCCTCGTCTCCACAGCGCTATCACGAGGGCCGCGCCATCAACTTCGATGGTGGCTTCAGCCGCGGCCATCGCAAGTACCGGCGAGCCTCCCCCATGGGTGCCACCGTCGCTCCCCTGGACCGGTAATCTGTTAAGCGCATGCCAGAGGTCCTGACCCAGACCGCCCCGGCCAGAGTGGAAAGTACCGGCAAGGCCATGATCACTTCGGCGCAGATCGCGCGCCGAGTGCACGCGATGGGCCGCGAGATCTCCCGGGTCTACGCCGAGATCGAAACTCCCCTGGTGCTGGTGGTGATCCTCAAGGGCGCCACCGTCTTCGCCGCCGACCTCCTGCGCAGCCTCAGCATTCCGGCCGAGCTCGAGTTCGTGCGCGCCGCGAGCTACGGCTCGGGCACGACTCGAGGCGAGCTCCGCCTCGCGCACATGATCGACGGACCCCTCGTCGACCGCCACGTGCTGCTCGTGGAGGACATCGTCGACTCCGGCCACACGGTCGAAGCCATCACGCGCCGCGTTCGCAGGATGAAGCCCGGGTCGCTGCGCCTGGCGGCCCTCCTCGACCGGCCTGCGCGCCGGGCGGTCAAGGTCAATATCGATTTCAAAGGCTTCGTCATCCCGGACCGCTTCGTTATCGGCTACGGCCTGGACTACGCGGGGCTGTATCGAGAGCTGCCCGGGATCTACTCACTGGGCTAAGCGACAGCCGCGGGGCGGCACACTTTGCACGGGCGGAAGCCCGCGGCTCGTGCGCTTTTCTCATCGTGCAGCCAAACCACGTTCTTTTCCAGCGCCCGCTGCGCCGCATGGCACGTTGGGTAGCAATAGATCTTTGTCGTCTTCACCCCCCGGTACCGAACCCCGCCCCGCGCCAGCTCCTGCAGCCGATTCACGCGAACCCCTTCCATAGTCAGGATTGCCTTCTTCGCCTCCGGCCCCCCGCCTCCGTAGTTGCCGATATGGCCATCCGTGCGAACCACGCGGTGGCACGGGATGAAGTAGGGGATCGGGTTGTTGGCAAGCGCAGTGCCCACCGCCCTGACCGCGGCCGGCCTGCGGATCTCCTTGGCGACCCACCCGTACGGCCGGACCTCTCCCCGCGGAATCTCATATGTCTTGCGCAGAACGGCCTGCTCGAACTCGGTGAGCCCGCGCAGGTCGAACCGCATCGTGCGCTTGCCGCTCAGCTCGTCTTCGATCTTGGCGGCAAGCTCGGCCGGCGCGGGTGCGGGCATCAACGGACGGCCGACCTCACGCTTGAACATCTTCTCGAACTCGCCGGCTGAAGCGCACCGGGCCGCCGCCGAAACCCCGAATCGATTCCAGGCAACGTAGACCTCGCCCAGCACGGTCTCGAAAACCGCGTACGAATCAGCCAGTCCGACCTCGATCAGGACTCGATCGGCGAATCCATCTGGCGCCTTCATCGAGCCCATTCGCTTCAGGTCAGTCAACAACGCGGTCATGGTCCTCTCCTCTAAGTAGTTGCAGGCCGCGATGCACGTTGGATTTGACGGTTCCGACCGGCTGTTCCAACGCCTCGGCGACCTCTGCGTAAGACATCTCGTGCACGTGCCGCAGCACAACGGCTTCGCGATACCGCGGCGGAAGGCCGGCGAGGCGGCAGGCCAGGTCATCCATCTCCGCGCGCTGTAGCGTCCGCAATTCCGGCCCAGGCGCATCGTCGGGCTCGCTGCCGTTCAGCTCGGCCGTTCGGGGCTTGGCGCCGCGGGCGCGGTTCCTGACCACGTTGACCGCGATGCGATGAAGCCACGGACTCTGCTTGAGGTCGCGGATTCTCTCCGGCGGGTACGTGGCGAGCGCTCGATACGCACGCAGGAACGTGTCCTGCGCCACCTCTTCGGCGTCGTGCCGGTTGCCGGTGAGCGCGAACCCAACCGCGTAGACCCGGTGCTGGTGCTCGCGCACCATCCGTTCAAACATCCGCTCGACGCCTTCCATCACTCTCCCAAACACACCACCCGGCCCGTCGGTTGCAACTCAGCCGGAACCATGATGCGGCGATCGGTGTAATACATGCGATCCGATGGAGGGCCGACCAACGGACGATCCCGAGCTGCTCGCGCGCGCTCAGCGCGGTGATACGGCCGCCTATGAGGAGATCGTGCAGACATACCAGCAGTTGGCGTTTCGAACCGCATACGTGATCACCGGCTCTGCGGCTGATGCCGAGGATGCGACCCAGGAAGCCTTCGTCAAGGCGTACAGGGCGCTGGCGAGCTTCCGGCCAGGCGCCGAGCCACGGCCCTGGCTCCTCCGGATCGTCGCCAACGAGGCGCGCAACCGCGTGCGGTCGAGCGGGCGCCGCCAACAGGTCGAGCTTCGCCTGGCCGGCAGCTACCGCCCGGGGGGTGCGGCCCCATCCCCCGAGGCGGCAGCCGTCGCTGCCGAGGACAGCAATCGCCTGTTCGATCTCGTCAGCGAGCTCGGCGAGGACGACCGCCTCGTGATCGCCAGCCGCTACTTCCTGGAGCTGAGCAGCGAAGAGACGGCCGCGGCGCTAGGAATCCCGGAAGGCACAGTGAAGTCGCGCCTTTCACGAGCTCTGGGCAGGCTGCGGGCGCGCGTCGAGGAGGCCTCACTTGCCTGAGCTGATCGAATTGGAACAACAGCTGAGCCGTTTAGGCGCAGAGCTCGAATGGCCGACCACCCCGAACCTGGCGTCTGCCGTCCGCCGGCAAATCGCAACACGGCAACCCCGGTTCGACAATCGCTGGGCGCTGGCTGCGGCCGCCGTGATTCTGGCCCTGGCGGCGCTCGGCGCCTATCCCCCCAGCCGCGACGCCATTGCAGGCTGGGTCAACCTTCATACCTTCTTTCGCACCGTGCCCCACCTGCCGACCCCAACCCCGCTGCCTTCTGGTCCTCTAGGCCCGCGACTGGGCCTCGGGGGACAGACCACGCTGGCCGCGGCTCGGGCTGCAGTGAAATGGCCATTGCTCGTTCCCGCCTCGCTTGGTCAGCCGGATGAGGTTTATGTCCAGCCGCCACCCGATCGCCCGTCGGGTGGCGAGGTGACGCTGGTGTACACCACTCGACCGGGAATTCCGGCCGCCGGTGAGACCGGCGTTGGTGTCCTGATCACCGAGGCCCGTGGCGCCATCAACAGCGAGTACTTCGGCAAGATGATCGGGCCGGGAACCACGATCGAGCCGGTGACAGTCGCAGGCAGCTCCGGATACTGGGTCGCCGGCGCCCCGCACGTGTTCGTGTTCGTCGACAGCTCAGGCAACGTGCGCCTCGAGACTCTCCGGCTTGCCACCAACACGCTTCTGATCAATGTCGGCGGGACCGTGGTCCGGATCGAAGGCAACCTGACCAAGGCCCAGGCGCTCGCAATCGCTGCATCGCTCGCCTGAGGGGAACCCGCATCGTGTGGGCGGTGTATGGAAGGCAAGGTGAGAATCGTGCGAGCCCTTCCAACTATGGTGGCGGCGGCGTTTCTGGTGGCAAGTTGCGGCCCCTCCACCACTGGACCAGCGCCCCTCGGCGCGGACTACAAGCTGTACACCGCGACCTCGTCGCAGAGCTCTCAGCAGATCAGCGTGATCGACACCCGCTCACACAGGGTGGACCGCAGCCTGCCCCTTGGGACGCCATCACCCGACTGGACTCATCTCTATTCGGTGCAGGGCAACGCCCTCGTCGACCTCGATCCAAGCACCGGGGCGGCGCTACACACGCTGCAGCTATCCAGCGCATTTCAGCTCCCGATGGCGACCCTGAGCGGGTTGCCTGGAGGCCTCTCTCAGGACGGCCGGTGGCTGGTCCTCGAAGCCTTCGACTCACCGGTCAACGCTCCCCCGACCGCCACGCATTTCCTGCTGGTGGACACGTCGTACGCGAATGCGGCGAAGCGAATCGATTTGCCTGGCTACTTCCAGTTCGACGCGGTCAGCAACGACGGCCAGCGCATTTATATGATCCAGTACCTCTCGAGCGACAGCTACCACGTGCGCGTCTTCAACGCCGTCACTGCACGGCTGGACCCGACGATCATCGTCGACAAGACCGATGGCAACACCGCGATGGCCGGATTGAGAATCGCTGGAGTTGCCTCGCATGACGGTCACTGGCTGTACAGCGTCTACATCCGCAAGAACCAGGGCGCGTTCATCCACGCTCTCAGCCTCAACGGAACCATCGCGTTCTGCCTCGACCTGCCGGGACCGGGTTACGCAGCGAGCCTGGCTGCGTTTGATTGGTCGGTTGCTCTGAGCGCCGACGGCTCTCGCCTTTACGCGGCCAACGGGGCTCTGGGATTGGTCGCCGAGCTCGATGCGAGCAACGCTGGTCCGAGCCTCCTTCGGACCGGCCACATCGACACTCCGGCCCAGTCCGCAGGCCTCATCCAGGGCGTGGAGGCCAAAGAGTTCGGTGGCAACGGCGCTGTCCTCAGCCCAGACGGACGAACGCTGGTGACAATCGGCACCAAGGGTCTGACGTGGATCGATATCGCCTCCTTCCGCCCCACCGGCCGGCAGCTCAGTGACTGGACAATCTGGGGCCTTGCGTTGAGCCCGAACGGCGATCAGCTCTACGCGGTCAGCGACGGAGGCGTGATCGCCGAGATATCGATGACGGGCGCGCACGCGGCGTCCACGTTCGCTGGAGCCGCCGGCCAGCCGATGGGTTTGATCAGGGTGCAGGCGGCTCAGGCTCCTTGACGGGGAGCGGCTCGTAGCCGCGGCACTGCAACACCGGCAGGCGTGGGTACCGTGGAAACGACGCGTCCGCCTTGGACCGCTCGCACATCCAGAAAGTGCTGCGCGCCGCGGTCACCGTTCGCGAATGCTTGCACGATGGGCACAGGCCGGGTTCCAAGTGGCGTGGCCTAGATCAACGCCAGGGCGTTCAGCAACCTCTGGAACGAGCTCGTGACGCCATAGCGCTTGCCCAACTCCTCCGCGCGCGCCGGGTCGTCGGGATACCGATCCCGCCGGCCGGGCGGCACCTCGATCTCGAGGTCGGTGACGGGCTGCACGATCCGGCTCGCCTTTCTCAGGTACTCCGCATCCGCCTCGCGGAAAATGCCCGCCTCGAGCATTGCGGCAACCGAACCGTAGCGCCGTATCAGGTCGGCGGCTTTCTTGGCGCCGATGCCGGCGACACCAGGCAGGCCGTCTGAAGGATCACCGCGCAGGGTGGCGAAGTCGGCGTAGCCCCGGCCTGGAATCGAGTACCGCCGCGCGACCTCGGCTTCATCGACCTCGGCCAGGCCTGTCTTCTCGGGATACAGGACGATGACCTCGCGGTCCCGAATGAGGCTGAAGAGGTCGCGGTCGCCGCTGTAGATCTCAACTGGAGACTCCACTCGCGCGACCAGGGAGGCGATGACGTCCTCCGCCTCGTAGCCCGGCACGCCCAGAGCGTCGATGCCGGCCGCCGCGAGGCACTCCATCACCACGGGCATCTGCGGCTCCAGCAGCGGCGGCACGGGCTCCGCTGTCCGGTGCTCCTTGTAGCTGGGAAGCAGCTCGACGCGCCAGTCCGGACGCCAGTCCTCATCGGTGGCCAGCGCCAGCCGTTTCGGCCTGCGGTCGGTGATCAAGCGGGCGAGGGTTTCCAGGGTTCCGCGGATTGCATTCGTCAGCGTGCCGTCTGACGCCCGCGTCGTCTGCGGCACGCCGTAGAAAGCTCTGAAGATCAAGCTCGACCCATCGACCAGCAACCACTCAGGCAAGGTGGCCTGATCCTAGCCGCTTAGGATGGCGGTGCTTTGAGGACCCTGGCAGCGCTTGCGGCGGTGGTGGTTGTCAGCTGTTCGGGTTCGTCGCAATCGCACACACCTCCCTCCCCCGTCGCGTCCGCCAGCCCCATCGCGTCAAACTCGGCTGAATCCAAAGCCGCGGACTTTCGCATTCGACTCGATCTTCTTCTCGGTGAGCACGTGCTCATCATCGCCAAGCAGTCTTCGGCTCCGGCCAGGCAGGCCGAATACACCAGCTACCTACTCCTGCTCACCACCAATAGCACCGACCTCACGGAGCTGGTGCGCTCGGCCATGGGCGACAGCGTGGCGAGTCGCTTCGAGCAAATCTGGAACGCGCAGAACAACTACCTCGTGAATTACACGATCGGCCTGGTCACTCACAACAAGACCAAATCAGACGCGGCATTTTCGGGCCTCTCCGGCACGTTCGTACCGCAGTTCTCGCAATTCTTGAACGATGTGACGCAGATCCCGTCCAGCCTGATCGTGCCGCTCGTAAGCCGGCACATGCTCGAGATGAGGGCAATGCTGGACGACCAGATCGCGAAAAACTATCCACGGCTTTACGCCGATCTAAGAACGTCGTACGCACACGCCACCCAGACCGGCGACTTGATCGCTCCGAGGATTGCCGGGAGGTTTCCCGACAAGTTTCCAGGCAACGCATCGAGTCCAGCCGTAGATCTGCGCGCGTCACTCAACATCCGGTTACAGGAGCATTCGTACCTCGCGACGATGCGAACCAACGCCATCGCCGGCCGCCGATCAGCGGAGCAGGTGGCCGCGGCCCGCGCCCTGGTTGAGAACGCGAGCGCGCTCGACGCTGTGTTCACCGACCTGTTCGGTGCGTCCTCTGCCGCTGGGTTCGACCATGCCTGGGCTGCCGGCAACGCGGCCATGATCGCCTATGCATCGGCGCCTACCGAGGCATCGAAGCAGAGTGCGTTGGGCCAGATGAACGATGCTTTCGTCACGCAGCTCTCAGCCTGGCTGGCGGACACCACAGACCCCGGGACTGATGCGTCGAGCCTGCTGCTCGAGTCAGAGCTCCAGGCGGTCGTCACCGTCATCGACGATCAGCGTGCGAAGTCGTGGTCGAGGCTGGCGGCAGACGATAGGTCCGCAGCAACGTCAACCGAGGTGGTCGCGGATCTCATCGCAGCAGCCGCGATCGCCAAGCTCCACGCGAGGTTTGGCTAGTCGAGGGCTGAGGCGATGATCTCCAGGCCTGTCGCGGCCTCCTCATGGTCGAGGATCAGCGGCGGGCAGATGCGGACGGCGCGCGCGCCCGCGGTCAGCAGCAACAACCCGCGCTCGAAGGCATTCTGGACGAGCTGCCCAGCTTGCTCCGCGGTCTTCATCTCCAGCGCGACCATCAGCCCGAGGCCTCGGACGTCGGTGACCTGGTCGTGCGTTTGCGCGATCTCGCGCAACCCATCTTGAAGCTGCGCGCCCACCTTCGAGGCATTGGTCATCAGCCCCTCGTCGAGCAGGTCGAGCGTGGCCAGGCCGGCAGAGCAGGCCAGCGGGTTGCCGCCGAAGGTACTCCCGTGCGAGCCGGGAGGCCAGCTCATCTGCTCGGCCCGCGCGATAAAGGCGCCCAGAGGCAGCCCTGAGGCGATGCCCTTGGCCAGGCACACGATGTCGGGCTCGACGCCCCAGTGCTCAACCGCGAGGAACTGTCCCGTCCGGCCCATGCCCGATTGCACCTCATCCGCGACCAGAAGGATTCCGTGTTTGAGGGTGAGCTCCCTGAGGCGTGGAAGGAAATCGTCGGGTGGCACCAGGTAGCCGCCCTCGCCCTGGATCGGCTCCACGAAGACGGCAGCCACGCTCTCGGGGGGAGCGACGGTGCTGAACAGCTCTTCGAGCCGCGCCATCGAATCGTCGGTGGTCACTCCTCGCGAAGCGGACGGGTACGGGGCGTGGAAGACCGATGAGAGAAGGGGGGCGAAGCGGCGGCGCTGGCTCGCCTTGGAGGCCGTCAGCGACAGCGCGCCGAAGGTGCGGCCGTGGAACCCTCCGATGAACGCCACATAACTCGGCCTGCCCGTGGCGTAGCGCGCGAGCTTCATAGCGCCTTCGATCGCCTCGGCCCCCGAGTTGGTAAAGAACACTTTGGCCGGGGTGCCCGGCAGGATCTTGGCCTCCAGGCGCTCGGCCAGCTCGATCTCGGCGCGGTAATAGAAGTCGGTGCCGGACATGTGCAGGAATCGCTTTGCCTGCTCTTCGATCGCTGCCACGACCCTGGGATGGGAAAAGCCTGTGGTGTTGACCGCGATCCCGGCCGTGAAGTCCAGGAAGGTGTTGCCGTCGACATCCGTGGCCCAGCACCCCTCGCCTCGCTCCATCACAAAGGGGTAGGCACGGGTGAAGCTGGGAGACATCGCCTTGGCGTCTCGGGCGATCAGATCGGCGGCTTTGGGACCTGGGAGCGCGGTTTTCATCTGGGGGGTTCGGCGCGCGGTCTTCACCAAGGCTGGGGCCCGCCGGACAAAGTCATCCTGGCGAAGGTATCAGACCCGACGAGGTTCGGTCGGAGGCCAGGCCTCGCTGAGACAAGAGGGCCCGGTTGTGCTCCAATGGGGTCTTGGCAACGGGGGCTAAGACCACCTTCAGCATCCGGCCGGCGACCCGGGAGGACCTGAAGGCGGTAGTGGGCATCTACAACTGGGCGGTGAACCAGACGTTCGCCACCATCGATTCCGAGCCCCTGGGGACTGAGGAGGCGGCCGCCTGGTGGGAGGCGCACGAAAAGCGCTCCAAGCTGATAGTGTCGACTGACGAAGGCGGGGTGAATGGCTGGGCGCGCCTGTTCCCTTGGAACCAGCGCGGCTTCGACATAGTGGAGGATCTCGTGTACGTCGATCCTGTCCACCACGGACGCGGTATCGGCCGGGCGTTGCTAGCGGAGCTCATAACTGAGGCCCGCGGCCTCGGCTATCGCACGATCGTGGCCAGTATCGCGACCGACAACCGGGCCGGCCTCGCGCTTCACTCGAAGCTCGGATTCGAGGTCGTCGGGACCATCCGCGACGCCGCCCACAAGTTCGACCGGTGGATGGACATCACGCTCGTGCAACTGGCGCTTGAAGGGCGGGGCTGACCACCGGCATGCCACTACACCAGGTCAACGGCCAGTGGATCAACTACGAAGACACAGGCGGCGACCTCGTGCCCATCGTGCTTGCACACGGGCTGCTCATGGACCGAGAGATGTTCGCGCCCCAGATCGAAGCCGCCAAGGTCGGCAGCCGGTTCATCACGTGGGACGCGCGCTGCCACGGCGAGACAGAGAACACCGATGACCCGTTCAGCTACTGGGACCTCGCCGACGATCTGAAAGGGCTCCTCGACCATCTCGGAATCGAGAGAGCGGTCGTCGGCGGGATGAGCCAGGGCGGTTTCGTCGCGCTTCGTTTCGCGCTCAAGTACCCCGAGCGTGTGTCTGGCCTGGTATTGATCGGAACACAAGCCGGCGTCGAGGACCCTGAGAAGGTCGCCACCTATCAGGTGATGCTTGATGTCTGGGAAGTCGAGGGCCTCAACGATCAGCTCGCCGAGACCATCGCCGCGATCATCCTCGGCAAC
This sequence comes from Candidatus Dormiibacterota bacterium, assembly GCA_003151665.1. The sequence goes on along the minus strand of PLYD01000300.1, from coordinate 2,658 downwards.
GAGTGGAAGGGTCGCGCGCCCTGGATCGCGAAGTGGCGCCAAAAACCGCGATCGCTGCTTCACCAGGCGTTTCAGACGCTAGTGAGCCGGGACGACATCCAGCATCGGCTCGGCGAGATCACAGCGCCCGCGCTGGTGATTCACGGCACCGTTGACGCCGCGATCGATATCGAAAAGGCCCATCGGCTGTGCTCCGAGCTGGCGAACTGCCGCCAGATGGTCGCCATCGAGGGCGCCGGCCACGCCAGCAACCTCACGCACCCAAAGCTGGTGAACCTAGCAATCCAGCAGTTTATTGACGACCTGGAACTCTCCGCGCCTCAACGCGCTGAGCAGCGGGCGAACGCCATTCGAGCCGACGCCGAACGGCGGTCCGGCGAAAGGCGGGACCAAAGCAGCCCTCGGCGTCAAACCGTCGCTCCCGTGGACCGGCGCATGGCCGAAAGGCGCGCCCGGTAGCGCTTAGGGCGAAACCGTCATCCCGATCGGGATCCCGGTGGCATACGCAGGCGGATACACGATCTTCATGTTGCCGACCCCTTGCCACTGCCCGACGACCGCGGCCGACCTGGTGTTCTGGCCCTCGTCCAGCGCACCCGCGACGCCGAACTTGACGCCTCCCCCGTTGATGCTGTCGCCCACAGGCACGTCGACGTTGAGTGCCGCCGTCCGAATCGACTCGGCCGTAACGGACGCCGACAGCTGGTTGAGCACGTTGGTGAAGAAAGTCCAGCCGCCGACGAAGCCGGCCACCGCGGGAATCGTCATGCTCGCGGCACCGTTGGCCGCCGCGTAGGTCGATCGCGCTTGGGCGAGCAGCGCCTTGCCCACAGGCGACAGTGCGGCAGGGCTGATGTCAGCGTCGGGCTTGTCCGCAGCGTAGACACCAACCGAGCCCGCGCCAAGTCGCTGGCTGAAGGCGAGCATGCAGAACGCGGAGCTGGTGCCGATCGCGGCCTTGAGCTTGACCCCGTTGCGGAGGAGGGCTTGCCAGATCGCGACTCCATCGTCGAGATAGCTGACATCCCACAGCACGTCCGCACGGTCAGACGCGACACGAGCGGCGATGATATCCGCGTCGTAAACGTTCGGGTTGTACTCGATCACATCTACGACGTTCATGCCGAGACTGTGCGCGAGGGCCTCCTCGCCTCCGCCCACCGATCGACCGTAAATGTCGCTCACGCGCACGATCACGACACGCGGAGTCGCCGGTTTCATTTGTGGGACGAGCACGTCATGCGTGAACGTGACCGCCATCCGGCCGAGGGAGCTCCCGGTCGCTACGGTCCTGAACACGTATTGACGCTGGGCGGTGATGGGATCGGCCACAGCTCCGGTTTCCCAGTAGATGGTTTTCAACGCCTCAGCCCTGGCAGACGCCGCTGCCGAAAGCGTGCTCCCGTAGGTGCCGAGAATCGCCGGCACGTGATAGTCGCGGACGAGCTCGTCAACCGCGGCGCTCGCGGCTTGTGGCGTGGTCGCGTCCACGACCTGCAAGCGAACCTGGGCTTTTAATGCACCGGTCGACTGCGCCAGCTGAAGAGCCGCCTTGACGCCGGCGAGCTCCTCCTTGCCTCCCTCTGCCTGGGGACCGCTGAGGGGATAGATCGCGCCCAACACGAGGTCGTGGCTCTGAGTTGCCTGCGACTGCTGCCCACATGCGACGGCGATCAGCAATGCGAGACAAGCGACGACGAGAAGACGGCGCATCCTGGTCAGGATAGACCGCAGCGTCAGGCGGTCGCGCTCACCCTCGGGTTGGCGCCGCGGGCGTCCGCCAGCTGGCGCTCAAGCTTGGTCGCCGGCGCATAGCCATAGTTCACATTCAGAGACTTGCCCTCACCCGACATGACCACCGTCGTCGGGAGGGTGTAAACGTGGAAGCGGTCGGCCAGCTCGCGCTCGGCGATCGCATCGACCTTGTCGATTCGCACGCCCGCCAGCTTCGCGAGCGCCGGCTCCTGGTGGGTGCGGCACACCGAGCAGTTCTCGCCCGTGAAGTACAGGATGTACGGCTCGACATCGCCTGCCGTTGTGGCGGCGGTCAATCCGACTGCGCGAGCGCGCGCGTGGCGCGACCGCCAGAGCTCCAGGCCGGCGGCAGCGAGCACCACAGCACCCGCCGCCGCCAGAGCCCAGAGTTGAGTCGCCATCAGACGGTGCCGGTCGTCCCCGGGGTGGCCTTGATGAAGCCCGCCCGGCCCAGCTGGAAGTAGATCTGGCAACCGACGCAGTAGCCGAACGCCAGGTTGATGAACGCAAGTACAGCGACCAGGAGCGCGAGCGCCAGCCCCACCACCGGAAGCGGCAGCAAGAAAGCTGACGAGACCACCAGGAACACGCCGCCCAGCCCCTGCGCGAAGTTGTGCGGTTCCGGCCGATCTTGCACGACTCTCGGCCGGACGATGCCGCGCGGCTTCAGGACCTTGAAGTAGAGCTGCTTGAACAGCGCCAGCTGCGGTGCGAAGGTGCCAAGCAGCAGCACCACCGCGAGCAGCGGAATCAGGACGAGCGCCGGCCTGAAGAACGCAGAGCCGATGAACGCGACGAGCACGGTCGCCACGATCCCGGTCTGGTTGACCTTCAGCGCAGAGTGATCGACGACGCCACGGGGCGAGGTTGCCATCCCTACTTCTCGATTGGGGCCTTGATCGA
>PLYD01000024.1 GCA_003151665.1 Candidatus Dormiibacterota bacterium | reverse complement strand
GTCCCGGGCGCGCCGGTGAACCCGACGACGGCAGCCGAGCCCTCCCCTCCCTTGGGCGGCGTCTCCAGAGCGCGGACCGACGGGTCGCGACGTTCGACGAGGCTGATCGCACGAGCCAGGGCGCGGATGTCGCCGGCGCGAAAACGCGCCGCCAACCCATCGTCGCTGTTTGTGTCCGCCACTCGCCACAACTTAACAGTGAGTTAGCGCCAGCGCGGCAGGGGTGGCCGGGGTCCCCCTGGCCATGACTTTGTCTTTACTTCCTCCCCGCCTGGCAAGGAGGTACTAATTCGTAATTAATCGCGGGAAGGAGAGCAGAGCCTGCGGCGAAGCCGCACGCTCGATGAGAGGGAACAGTCTGGTTCCCTCTCATACGGCTGGGCCGAAGGCCCGCCGCTATTGGCCCAAGAAGCGGGCGGCGAAGTCGTGGCCCAGGATGACCACCAGACCAAAGGTCTGCTGGTGGCGGGCCGGAGCGGGTTTGGTGGGTGTGGCCTCGACTATGGTCGCGCCGAAGTAGGTCGCCAGCCACTTCGCGGTCAGCGGAAACTGCCCGCCCGAGTAGTCGAGCACGATCGTCTTCGAGGACGGCGCGTGCGGAATCGGGTCTGTGAGCATCAGACCGGTCGGGTCCAACATCTGGGTGACTCGGCTGTCGAGGCCCACGAAGTTGTTGGATCCGTTCGCGATCTGGACCGGCGCTTTTTCCGCCAGCACGCTGGGGGCGATCAACACGTACTTGATGTAGCGGTGGATCATCGAATAGCTCGGGTCGAGCGGACAGAGCTGCGAGACGTACGGCCCCATGCCGCAGTCCGCGAAGTCGAGGAGGTTTCCATCGGTGCCTGGCTGCGGCGCAGTCAGCGCCACCCTGATGATCGAGGTGTTCGGCAGGTTCTTTCCCCAGTCGTAGATCGCCTTCATGTCGGACAGCGTCATGTCGGTTGTGATGTTCTTCTGAAGGGCGTTCAAGAGCTGGGGCGCCTTGGAGAAACCGTTCACCGAAGTCGCCTTCTTCTTGATCGCTTCCATGATGTCCTGCTGGCGGCGCGCGCGGCCAAAGTCGGATGACTGCGCAGCCTGGATCGCATGCCGGGACCTCGCGATCTCGAGCGCCTGCTCCCCATTCAGGTGCTGGCAGCCGGCCTTGAAGTGAAGCGGGTGGTACCCGCCGGTGTAGTCCGGGTATGAGGTGTCATCGAGATTGGTCGTGAGGCAGACGTCAACGCCACCAAGCGCGTTCACCATGTCGCGAAACGCGATGAAGTCGACTGCGACGTACCGGTCGAAGGTCAGGCCGGTGACCATGCTCACCTCATGTTCGGCGGCGTGACCGCCGCCGTCGTGGCCCGTGTACGCCTTGGCGACGCAACAGATGATGTTGGTGTAAGGGACCTCGTAAGCCGCGTTGATCTTGTTGGCCCAGGTTCTCGTCGATGGATTCTGAAGGTTCATCCGCACCACCAGGTCCCGCGGAATCGATGCAAGCACCACGCGGTCGCTGGTTGGATCGATCGACACCGCCATGATCGAGTCGGTCAGATACGGCGCGTCGTTCTCATAGCCGCCCCTGCCCAGCAGAAGGATGTTGACGCGCTGCCCGTGCTTGAGCTTGTAGGCAATCGTGCCCGGCGCCGGTTCGAGAGCTTGCACAACCTCACCGATTGGATTGAGGTGGTGACCAGTGGTGGCGGTAATGAAATCGTCCAGGCGCTTATAGGTCAGGGTCGCCCCGACGAGCACGACAATCAGCAGGGCAGCAACGATCATCGCCGGGACCGACCGAGTCAGGCGGTAGGTGACGTTGTAGCGGGATCGCCTGGCCCTTGGCCTGGCCCTAAGCATGCGCACGGGGATTTTAGCGTCCAGGCCCTATGAAACGAGGATGAGGCCCGGGGGGTTACGAAACCACAGGCCTCAAAAAAAGAAGCCGGTCAAAAACCGGCACCGCATCAAGGAGTGATCGTATTGCCGCTGGAGTGCGTGGCAAGGATGATCGAGAAAATCGCCCACGCTGCGCTGGCGATGAAGCCAATGATCCCGACGATCAAGCCGCCGAGGGCCAGGCCGCCCCCAGTGACGGTGCCACCGCTCGCGGCGATCCGCTGGCGGGATATGAATCCCATGATCGCGGCGGCAGGACCAAGGATGATGCCAAGGCACAGCGGCCAGAAACAGACCAATGACAGGATGCCGGCGATCAGAGCGCCGATCGCGAGACCGTCGGTCCGAGGGCCCGCGACAGCGGCTCCCGTGTAGCCAACCGGCGCCGGCGGCACGTAGCCCCCAGGGGGCGGTGGCGACGGGGTGAAGCCTCCACCTGGAGGCGGCGGCGGGGTGAAGCCTCCACCCGGAGGCGGCGGCGGGGTGAAGCCTCCACCCGGAGGCGGAGGCGGCGGTGGCGGTGGCGTAAACCCTCCACCCGGAGGCGGTGGCGGCGGCAAATCGGACATCTAACTCCTCCTTACGCCGCTTCCGCGACGCACTACCCCTTGTCGAAGCTGCGGATGATCCATGCCTGCATCGCCAGCGCGTACGCCGATGTGACGAGAACACCGACGCCGCACGCAATCGATCCGATCGAGCCGACGAAGCTGGCGGCGATCAGCATAAGGCCGGCGA
>PLYD01000104.1:10070-10360 GCA_003151665.1 Candidatus Dormiibacterota bacterium | reverse complement strand
GGCGAGGGTGAAGGCGAGCTCCTGGGCTGCAGTGGAACCGGCTTCGCGGATGTGGTAGCCCGAGATGGAGATGGTGTTCCATTTCGGCACCTCTTTGGCGCAGTACTCGATGGAGTCCACCACCAGGCGCATCGAAGGCTCGGGAGGAAAGATGAACTCTTTTTGCGCGATGAACTCTTTGAGGATGTCGTTCTGCAAAGTGCCGCCGAGCGCCGAAGCAGGCACGCCCTGCTTCTCAGCCACCGCGATGTACATGCAGAGGAGAATCGCGGCCGGCGAGTTGATGGTCA
>PLYD01000104.1:0-10053 GCA_003151665.1 Candidatus Dormiibacterota bacterium | reverse complement strand
CCCGAGAACTGGCGCATCGTCCACAGCCGGCCGCGGTAGCCGCCAGGGTGGATGCCGCGTGTGTAAGGGAAGACTCCCGGCATCTCCTCGTCACGCTTGGGCAGGTCGTCGGCGGTGTAGAGAGGCTTGAGCGGGATCCCGGAGATCGTCGAGGTCTCGATACCGTCGTCACGCGTCGGGCTGGACTCGAACTCCTCCTTCCAAGCCTCTTTGGCGTCGCGGGCGCGGACTTTCATTTAATCCATTATGTGCGGCGGGTCTGAAGTCAGCCTCGCCCCCGCTTCCGGCCGTCGCTGCCGATGCGGTTCAGGATCTCCTCGGCAGCTCGGTACGGGGAGCCGTCTTTCAGGAGCTGCTCGGTCAGCGCGCCATCCTCGCCGAGCGCCAGCCTGGCCTGCTGCCGAGCCAGGTCCGCCACGACCTCCGCCGTCTCGTCCTTGAGCCTTTTCGCGGCCAGCTCCTGTGCGCGACCGCTCGCTTCGAGATAACGCCGATGGGATTCGATGGCCGCCCAGAGCTCGTCGATCCCCTCCTGACGAGCGGCCACGGTGGTGATGATCGGCGGCTTCCAGGGCCTCGAGGTGGCGGCGCCAGTGGCGCCAGGCGCATTGAGGCTGAGCATGGCGCGGAGCTCCATAGCGACCCGCTGGTAGCCGTCGAGGTCAGCCTTATTGACAACGAAGATGTCGGCGATCTCCAGGATGCCGGCCTTGATCATCTGCACGCCGTCTCCGAGGTTTGGGGTCATGACCACGACTGTGGTATCCGCGACGGCCGCCACCTCAAGCTCGGATTGGCCGACACCGACCGTCTCCAGGATCACCTGGTCGAAGCCGAAGGCGCCGAGCAACCTGATCGCCTCGCGCGCAGCCAGCGAGAGCCCACCAAGATGACCTCGGGCGCCCATGCTGCGGATGAAGACCTTCGGGTCAAGCGCGTGGCGCTGCATCCTGATCCTGTCGCCAAGGATCGCTCCGCCGGTGAAGGGGGAGTTGGGGTCGGTGGCGATCACGGAAACTGACTTGCCCTGTTTCCGCAACAGGGTCACGAGCGCGTCGACAAGCGTCGATTTCCCCGTCCCGGGCGCGCCGGTGAACCCGACGACGGCAGCCGAGCCCTCCCGACCCTTGGGCGGCGTCTCCAGAGCGCGGACCGACGGGTCGCGACGTTCGACGAGGCTGATCGCACGAGCCAGGGCGCGGATGTCGCCGGCGCGAAAACGCGCCGCCAACCCATCGTCTCCTTCCAGGTTCGCCACTTGGCACAACTTAACAGTGCGTTAGCGCCAGCGCGGCAGGGTTGGCCCGGGTCCCCCTGGCCATGATTTTGTCTTTACTTCCTCCCTGCCTGGCAAGGAGAAACTAATTCGTAATTAATCGCGGGAAGGAGAGCAGAGCCTGGGCCGAAGGCCGGCCGTCGTCACTGCCCTAAGAAGCGGGCGGCGAAGTCGTGGCCCAGGATGACCACCAGACCAAAGGTTTGCTGGTGGGGGGCCGGCGCAGGTTTGGTGGGTGTGGCCTCAACGATGTTGGCACCGAAGTAGGTCGCCAACCACTTCGCGGTCAGCGGAAACTGCCCGCCCGAGTAGTCCAGGATGATCGTCTTTGACGACGGCGCGTGAGGAATCGGATCCGTGAGCATGAGGCCGGTCGGATCGAACATCCCTGTCACGCGGCTCGCCAGGTCCACGAAATTGTTAGACCCGTTCGCGAACTGGATCGGGGCCTTCTCCGCCAGCACCGTTGGATCGATCAACAGGTACTTGATGTAGCGGCGGATCATCGAGTAGCTCTGGTCCAGCGGACAAAGCTGCGAAACGTACGGGCCCATGCCACAGTCCGCGAAGTCCAGGAGGTTGCCCGCAGTGCCCGGCTGAGGCGCCGTCAGCGCCACCCTGATGATCGAGCTGTTCGGTAGGTTCTTTCCCCAGTCATAGATGGCCTTCATGTCAGACAGCGTCATGTCGGTCGTGATGCTCTTTTGAAGCGCGTTCAAAAGCTGGGGCGCTTTGGAGAAACCGTTGACCGAGGTCGTCTTCTGCTTGATCGCTTCCATGATGTCCTGCTGGCGGCGCGCACGGCCAAAGTCGGATGACTGCGAAGCCTGGATCGCATGCCGGGACCTCGCGATCTCGAGCGCCTGCTCCCCGTTGAGGTGTTGGCAGCCGGCCTTGAAGTGAATCGGGTGGTATCCGCCGGAGTAGTTCGGGTATGAGGTGTCGTCGAGATTGGTCGTGAGGCAGACGTCCACTCCACCGAGCGCATTCACCATGTCGCGAAATGCGATGAAGTCGACTGCGATGTACCGGTCGAAGGTAAGGCCGGTGACCGTGCTGACCTCGTGTTCGGCGGCGTGACCGCCGCCATCGTGGCCGGTGTACGGCTTGGCGACACAGCAGACGACGTTCGTGTATGGGACCTCGTAGGCCGCATTGATCTTGTTGGTCCAGGTCCGGGTCGGCGGATTTTGAAGGTTCATGTGCACCACCAGGTCTCGCGGGATCGATGCGAGCACCACGCGGTCGCTGTTTGGATCGATCGTCACCGCCATGATCGAGTCGGTGAGGAACGGGGCGTCGTTCTCATAGCCACCCCTGCCCAGCAGAAGGATGTTGACGCGCTGCCCATGCTTGAGCTTGTAGGCAATCGTGCCCGGCGCCGGTTCGAGCGCCTGTACAACTTCACCGATTGGATTGAGGTGGTAACCAGTGGTGGCGGTGATGAAATCGTCAAGCCGCTTATAGACGAGGGTCGCCCCCACGAGCACGACAATCAGCAGGGCAGCAACGATCATCGCCGGGACCGACCGAGTCAGGCGGTAGGTGACGTTGTAGCGGGATCGCCTGGCCCTTGGCCTGGCCCTAAGCATGCGCACCGGGGATTTTAGCGTCCAGGCCCTATGAAACGAGGATGAGGCCCGGGGGGTTACGAAACCCCGGGCCTCACAAAAAGAAGCCGGTCAAAACCGGCGCCGCATCAAGGAGTGATCGTATTGCCGCCGGAGTGCGAGGCAAGGAAGATCGAGAAAATCGCCCACGCTGCGCTGGCGATGAAGCCAATGATCCCGACGATCAAGCCGCCGAGGGCCAGACCGCCCCCAGTGACGGTGCCGCCGCTCGCGGCGATCCGCTGGCGGGATATGAATCCCATGATCGCGGCGGCAGGACCAAGGATGATGCCAAGGCACAGCGGCCAGAAACAGACCAATGACAGGATGCCGGCGATGAGGGCGCCGATCGCGAGACCGTCGGTCCGAGGGCCCGCGACAGCGGCTCCCGTGTAGCCAACCGGCGCCGGCGGCACGTAGCCTCCAGGGGGCGGCGGCGACGGCGTGAAGCCTCCGCCCGGAGGGGGCGGCGGCGGTGTGAAGCCTCCACCCGGCGGCAGCGGCGGCGGCGGCGGTGGCGTGAACCCCCCACCCGGAGGCGGTGGCGTAAACCCCCCACCCGGAGGCGGTGGCGTAAACCCTCCACCCGGAGGCGGTGGCGGCGGCAAATCGGACATCTAACTCCTCCTTACGCCGCTTCCGCGACGCACTACCCCTTGTCGAAGCTGCGGATGATCCATGCCTGCATCGCCAGCGCGTACGCCGATGTGACGAGAACACCGACGCCGCACGCAATCGATCCGATCGAGCCGACGAAGCTGGCGGCGATCAGCATAAGGCCGGCGATCAGGGTGTGGTTCAGATTCGCGCGAGATCGGCGAAGCACTGCGCGAACATCGATTCCGGCGCCCAGTCCCGCCCTGTCGGTGGCGAGCACGATGGCGGGCATCATGAACGTGAGGGCCAGACTCAGCACGGTGATCACGCTCAAGCCGACAAGGTTCAAGAGCACCGCAGCCGCAATCAGGCCGCTGTTGGCCGAACCTTGTCCCTGGTTCACCGACAGCGCGAGCGCAGGAACGAAGATTGCAAGGGCGATCACCACGATCACCAGCGTGTAGATCAATTGCGCCGCGAAGAGTCGAAGGCCTCGGCCGATGTAGCTCAGGTTGGCCGGCGCAAGCGTCTCCTCTCCCGCCCGCAGCCTGTCGATCGTCGCAAGCATCCAGCCCAGTCCGTTGATCGAGCCGATGATCGGAATCAAAAGGGTGAGCGCGATGATCAGCAGCTTGGAGACCCAGTCGGGATCGCGAAACGGCCAGGTGAAGGCCTCGGTGATTCGGTCCAAGCGTCGCTACCCCAAGGTCGGTGTGGCCGAGGCGGCCGCAAGCACGGGCGGCTCCGGCCGGCGCAGGCTCACCGCAGCAATGATCTCGCGATGACCACCCTCTGGATCTGATTGGTCCCTTCGTAGATCTGCGTGATCTTGGCGTCACGCATCATTCGTTCGACCGGGTAATCCGAGATGTAGCCGTAGCCGCCGAGCAGCTGCACACAATCGGTGGTCACCTTCATCGCCATGTCCGATGCGAAGAGCTTGGCCATCGCCGCGATCCTGGTGAGGTCCGGCGCTTTCTCGTCCACCTTGGTGGCGGCTCGATAAACCAGGTGCCGTGCCGCTTCGATCTGGGTGGCGATGTCCGCGAGCATGAATTGAATGCCCTGGAAGCTGGCGATCGGCTGCCCGAACTGGTGTCTTTCCTTGACGTAATTCAGCGCGTAATCGAACGCGCCTTCCGCGATGCCGAGGGCTTGCGCTCCGATGCCGGGCCGAGAACGATCGAGCACGGCCAGGGCGAGCTTGAAGCCCGAGCCTTCATCGCCGAGCCGGTTGGCAACCGGAACCTTGACGTCCTCGAAAACCAGCTGGGCTGTCGGAAAGCCGCGAATGCCCAGCTTGTGCTCGAGCTTGTCCGACTTCCATGGACTGGTGTCGCGCTCCAACACGAAAGCAGAGATGCCGCGCTGCTTCGCTTCAGGATCTGTCTGGGCGAAAACGACAAGTGTTCCGGCAATGCTGCCTCCGCTGATGAACTGCTTGGTGCCATTCAGCACGTACTCGTTGCCATGGCGAACGGCGCGCGTTTTCATCGCTGCGGCGTCGGAGCCGCTACCCGTCTCCGACAGGGCGTAGGCGGCGACCTTTTCTCCAGAGGCCAGGGGCGGGCACAGCCGCTGCTTCTGCTCCTCCGTGCCGGCGACCAGGATGGGATATGCGCCGAGGGCCTGGACGGCCAGGATCAGCGATGAGGTCGCGCACGCCTTGGCGATCTCCTCGATGCCCATGCAGATCGACACGCTTGAGCCAGAGATCCCGCCGTATTGCTCCGGAAAGGGGATGCCCAGGATGCCGTTATCCGCAAACAGCTTCTCGATGTCCTTTGGGTATTCAGACCTCTCGTCGATTTCCGCGGCCCGGGGGGCGACTTTGTCCTGGACGAGCTCCCGGATGGTGTCCCTGATCGCGATCTGTTCTTCCGAGAACTCGAAATCCACGGGGTGAGCTTAGCTGAGCAACTCGCGGGCGATGACGATGCGCTGGACCTGGTTTGAACCCTCGTAGATCTGCAGGGCTTTGGCGTCGCGGACGTGGCGCTCGAGCGGGCTGCCCCCGGCAGCGCCTACCTCGCCCGCAAGCTGGACTCCGTCGAGTGCGATCTCCATTGCGGCGTCGGTGCAATGCAGCTTGGCCATCGACGCCTGCCGCGTGAACGGCCGGCCGCGGCTGCATAGCCATGCGGCGTGGTACGCGAGCAGGCGCGCCGTCTCCAACCGTGTCGCCATGTTGGCGAGCATGAACTCGTCACCCTGCGCCGCTTCCCGCTCCCGCAGTAATGAGCACGACTCGTCGACCGCTGCTTGCGCGATCCCCAGCGCCTGGCCGGAGATACCGATGCGGCCAGAGTCGAGCGCCCGCATCGCGACAGTGAAGCCCTGGCCTTCAGCCGCGAGCCGGTTGGCCGCCGGTACCACCACGTCCTCGAGCACCAGCTCGCCCGTGGGTGAGCCGCGCAATCCCATCTTCTTGAACAGCTGGCCAACGCGAACGCCCGGAGTGTCCGCAGGCACAATAAAAGCGCTGACTCCAGCTGCGCGCTGATCCTCTCGTCCGGTCCGAGCAAACACGATGTACAGGCCGGCCCGGCCAATTGTGGTGATGAAAACCTTGGTCCCGTTGAGGATGTAGTGGTCCCCGTCTCGACGAGCACTCATCTTCAGGGATGCGGCATCCGAGCCCGATGCGGGCTCGGTCAGTGCGAAGGCGCCGAGCAGCTCGCCCGACGCGAGTGGCGGCAGCCACCGTTTCTTCTGCTCCTCAGTGCCAAACAGCAGAATCGGTTCGCTCCCGACGCTCGTGTGTACGTCGACGATGACCGAGGTCGACGCGCAGGCCTGCGCCAGCTCTTCGATGCAAACGGCAAAGGCGACCGCATCCAGGCCTGCCCCGCCGTACTCGCGAGGTATGAGGACTCCGAGAAGCCCTGCAGCCCTGGCCGCTTCGATGGCTTCGTCGGGGAATCGATGGTCGCGGTCGACCGCTTCGGCATGCTGCCGAACCACCCCCTGCGCAAGTTCGCGGACGGCGTCTCGGAAGCTCGCGTGGTGGGGCGCCAAATCCAGGTCCATCGACGGCAAACTAGAATAGGCAATCGGTGATGGAAGCAGGACCTCGATATCTCGAAGGCACCACGGTTGGGAGCGGGCGCGACATCATCGGGGTGCGCCGTGACCGGATCGCCGACATCATCAGCACCGGCCGCGAGATCATCTCGAGGGCGAAGGCTGAGAAGCTTCTGCCCGAAACGATCACCGGCGCCACTGCCGCGCTGCTCGTCACCATCGCCGGCTATGGCGAGCCGCTGTCGGAAGGCCAGTGGCGCGAGCTGGCCGGCGTTGTGGGCGGGATCATGCGCGACAACACGTATGCGGACCTTGCCCGCCTTCGAACGTTGATTACGCAGGAGCAGTTCTTCAACGTGGCACGAAACCAGGGTTACGGTCGCTTCATCCGGCGCCTCGACGATGGTCGCTGGGTGTGCGAGCTGGCCCCCAAGCTGGAAGACCTCCCTGACGAATAATCCCCTGGTCTCACTCCTGCGGTCGCGACCAATGCGAATTGTGGTCGCGGCGCTCTTCACGCTCGTGATACTCAGCCCCGCCGGAGTGGTCTTCGCCGTGGTCTGGACGACTCCATACGTGGGCCCGGCGACATCGGCGGAAGAAGCGGCACCGACGGGACCGGTAAGCGTCCTCCCGGCCCCCGATGTCCAGCCGGGCACCCTGCCTGCGACACCTGTGAACGTGTACGCCAACATCATGTCGGGCACCGTCCCATGTCCTCTGTGCAAGATCCCTCCCCGCGTTTACGTCCCCAACAGCGGAGCCGGTACGGTTGATGTGATCGATCCCTTGACCTTCAAGGTGATCGACCACTTCGCGGTCGGTTCGATTCCCCACCACATCGCCCCTGCCTGGGACATGAGCGCGTTGTACGTCGACAACGAAGGATCCAGCAGCCTGACGGTGATCAACATCCACACCGGCAAGCCCAGCGGAACGATCTCGATGCCATATCCCTACAACCTCTACTTCACTCCCGACGGCACCAAGGCGATTGATGTCGTCGAACGGCTGCAGAAGATCGTGTTTCTTGATCCGCACCACGGATGGAGGCAGATCGGGTCGGTCGCCATCCCATGGGCCGGGGCGGACCACCTCGACTTCAGCGCGGATGGCAGCTATCTCATGATCTCGACCGAGTACACCGGGATGGTCGCCAAGGTCGACGTCATTCACATGAAGCTCGTCGGTGCTGTGCACGTAGGTGGATTGCCGATCGACGTCAAGCTTTCGCCCGACGGCACTGTCTTCTACGTGAGCAACCAGGGCCGCATGGGAGTGTCGGTGATCGACCCCATCGCGATGAAGGAGATCCAGTTCATACCCACCGGGAAGGGTGCGCACGGGTTCCAGATTTCGCGTGACACCCAGTACCTGTACGTGTCGAACCGGCTGGAAGGGTCGTTCTCGGTCATCTCTTTCGCCACTCGCAAGGTGGTCGCCAAGTGGTGGATCCCTGGTGGCGGCAGCCCCGACATGCTCCAGCTCAACCCTGCCGGCACGCAGCTGTGGGCCTCAGGCCGTTACAACGGCACGGTCTACGTGATGAGCACCATCACCGGGAAGCTGCTCGCTAAGATCCCGGTCGGGTTGCAAGACCACGGCCTGACCTACTTCCCGAACGTAGGCCTGCACAGCTTGGGCCACAACGGAGTCTATCGCTAGCGCGATTATGAGATGGAACCAGTCGGTTCCCTCTCATCGAGCGTGCGGCTTCGCCGCAGGCTCTGCTCTCCTTCCCGGGATTGGATCAATTACGAATTAGTCCTCCAAGCCACGATTCGGAGCGGCTAAGACAAAGTCATGGCCGGGGGGACCCCGGCCAACCCCGCCACGCCGGCTGGACGATTTCGCGAGCCGCCTGAGGCAGTGCATACCGCGCTCGCTGCCCTCATCTTCATCGTCACCCTCGTCGTCATCGTCGTTCGTCCGCGACAGATCAGCGAGGCCTGGTCGGCCGCTGCCGGAGCCGTCCTGATGCTGGCGACCGGCGTGGTGAGTCCTCTCGGTGCACTGACCGCCGTCGCCTCCGAGTGGAATCTGTTCCTGTTCTTCTTCGGCCTCATGCTGACGGCCGCGATCGCTGACATGGCTGGGTTCTTCGATTGGGCGGCGGGCCTGGCGGCGGCAGCGGCGGCGGGCAGCGGCCGTCGGCTGCTGTTCAACGTCTTCGTCCTTGGCGCGGTTATCACAACATTCCTCTCCAACGACGCGACTGCGATCATCCTGACGCCGGTCGTTTACACGATCGCGACTCGCCTTCGGCTTCGCGTCATGCCGTACCTCTTCGCCGTCAGCTTCATGGCCAACGCGGCATCGATGACGCTGCCGATATCCAACCCGATCAACGTTCTCACCGGAGATCGCCTTCGCGCACCACTTGCTGTTTACGAAGGGCACCTGCTGCTGGCATCGCTCGCCTCGATCGCCATCACCATGGCGGTCCTGATGGCGTTCTTCTGGCGATCGGCGTCCGGCCGGTTCGAATTCGATTGGAGGTCGGCAGTCAGGTCGGCGGTCGGCGATCGAACCTTCTTCGTCGCGACCCTTGTCGGACTTGCGTTGCTTGCTGCCGCATACGTCGTCGGGTCCGCTTTGCTCTGGCCGCTCGGCATCGTTGCCGTCGCCGGGGGAGGCGGACTGGTATTGGTGGCGACGGCGCGCCGCCGATTGTCGCGTGAGCATCTGAGCACCCACATCAGTCCTGCTCTATTCGTCTACATAGCTGCGCTCTTCGTCCTGGTGCGCGGCGTCCAGGACGCAGGCATCACGCCGGCTCTCGTGGCAGATGCAGTCAGCCATGCGAGCGACGCCGGGAGCGCGGTGATGGCCGGGTTGATCGGGTCAGCCGTAGCCTCCAACCTGATCAACAACCTGCCGGCCGTGCTTGTCTTCCTCTCGGGCGCTGATGCGGGCGGTGTGCCGGCCGGCCTCCACACTCCATTTCTCTTCGGCGCTCTGGCCGGGGCTGACCTGGGTCCAAACCTGACTCCGGTGGGAGCGCTCTCGACAATGCTCTGGCTCGTTATCGTCCGCCGCCGCGGGGTGCAGGTTTCGGCGTGGGACTTCCTCAAGATTGGCGCCGTGGTGGCCCCTCTGACGCTGATTGCAGCCGCCGTGATTGTGGCCGCGAGCTTCCGTTGACAGATGCGCAGAATGTGTTGAACCAGTTGCGCATTCTCATGCTCGTAGACGGCTTCGACACCGGAGGGCTGTTCGATTCGCTGGCGCGCCTGCTTCAGCTTCGAGAGGCCGAGCTCCTACTCGTCTTCGTTCATAGGACTGGGCCGAGGCCAGGGCTCGAGCTGGCGCCGCGCAGGCCTGGCGGTCACGACCTGGCGCCGCATCGTGAGCGGGAGCTCGCCAACGCGGAGGTCGAGGGCGGCAACCAAGCCCTCGCCGAGGCGGAAAAGATAGCGCGCCAGCTGGGGGCGCAAGTCGAGTCGCGGCACCTGGACGGTGAGCCTGGCCACGTTGTGTGCGAGCTCGCGAAAGCTGAGCGTGCGGACCTGGTCGCCGTGCGAGGCACTGGGCACGGGCGGCCGC
>PLYD01000085.1 GCA_003151665.1 Candidatus Dormiibacterota bacterium | reverse complement strand
GATACGCGGCCAAGATCCTGAGCGCAAAACGAGATCCTCGCGCCGCGTTCCTTGTCGATGGCGGTTCGAAGGCGTTGCTCCTGCGCGGCCATCTCGAGGTCTACGACCCGCTCTCGGTATCGAGCCAAATCAATGCGATGCTCGAAGGGCCCGGCTACTTTCTGGGGATGGCGGGCTATGCGCTCAAGAACGCGCCTTACTTCGCGGGATACGTGCTTGATATGGCCCGCATCCCGCGCGAGTGGCTGCCCTACAACCGCGTGGTGCTCCGGCTTCGACCGAGCGACGCCGAGCTCGCGGACGTCAAGCCATTTCCCGCCGCTCAAGCCGCGCGCGTCCCCGCGGTGCCGGCGGAGGTAAGCCGGCGCCTTGCCGGCGTGCCGCGTGGGTATGCATGCTGGATCGAAGGCGGGATGCCCGTGATCCGGCCCGCCTTGTGGGAGGTTGAGCGCGGTGAGGTGCTGGTCGCGCCCACGGCCGGCAAGGTGCGTGCGGGTGCAGTCGGAGCCCTGGTGGTCGAGTCGCATCATCGGTACAGGCCGTCATTGATGGTGGGAGCGTGCGTGCGAGGCACCTTCGGCCGGCAGGTCGACACGATGGCAATCGGGGAGCGCTATGGGGTCGAGCCGGCCGAGTTGCCGGCGGCTTTCGAGCTGTTACCCGAGCGCGTGACATCGTGGCGTGGCTTCTCGATCGCCACCGCAGTCCCGCGGGCGGCCCGCCACTTGCGCGTGGCCCAAGGCTGATGGCAAAACCTGCATCCCCTGGCCTCCAGATCCGCCGCTGGACGGACGGCAAGTGGTCGGAATCGCCTGACATGGTGGTCACCGAGGAGCCATTGCAGTTGATGCTCGACGGCGATGCGCTCTCGGTTGTCATGCGCACCCCTGGCCACGACGTCGAGCTGAGCCTTGGCCTGATGTTCTCCGAAGGGGTCCTGCGCTCGGCCACGGATGTCCGAGTGATCAAGATCAGCGCCGAGGCCGGTGAGCTGGAAGCAGGCGTCGCCGTCGAATCCTCGCTGGTTGAGTCCAACCAAGTCGACATTCACCTGGCGACCAAGGCGCGGCGCAAGCCGGAGCGATCGATGCTGTCGAGCTCGGCCTGCGGTGTATGCGGCACGGTCATGATCGAGGACTTGCGGCGCGACCTGGCGCTCCTGCCTGCCGGCCCTGCGGTTGATCCAGGTCTGCTCCCTGGCTTGGTCGAGAGGCTGCGCTCCGGCCAGGGCGTCTTCGACAGAACGGGGGGGTTGCATGCAGCCGGCCTGTTCACGGCGGCTGGCGAGCTCGTTTATCTGCGTGAGGATATCGGGCGCCACAACGCAGTCGACAAGGTGGTTGGCCGCGCCTTGCTCGATGAACGAGTGCCTGCGAGCGATTCGATACTGGTCGTGAGCGGTCGGGCGGGGTACGAGATCGTGCAGAAGTCGATCACGGCCGGCATCCCCGTCCTCGCCGCCGTTGGAGCGCCGTCCAGCCTCGCGGTCGCGCTGGCCCGGGAGTTCAACCAAACGCTGGTCGGCTTCCTGAAAGGAGATCGGTTCAACGTGTATTCGGCGCCGGAGCGCCTTTCCGGCAACCAGTGATCGCAGCGCTGTCCACCCGCCCCGCCCTGCGCGCGGCGGTCATTGGCGCGTACATCCTGCTCGTCGAGTGGACCAGGGCGGTGGCATCGACGATCCCCGGCGCTGTGGTGCCGGCGATTTTGATCGGCGGAGCAGCCCTTCTGGTGACCGCGGTCGGCTGGCCGGCGCCACAGCTCGGCTTGGGCACGTCGCGATTGCCCCTTCGCATTCTTGGCGGCTTTGCATTGGCGGCAGTGCTGCTGCTGCCGGCGGCGGTGCGCGCAAGCGAGGCGCCGATCATCCCGGCCTCATTCGCAATGGTCGCTGTGATCATTTCTGTCGCGCAGGAGGTCGCGTTCCGCGGAGTCCTGTATGCCGCGCTTGACGAGGCGGGCGGCGCGCCGCTGGCGATAGTGGGCAGCACGGTGGCCTGGACCGCGGCGCACGCGCTGTCGCATCCGCCCGCTTTCCTCTGGGCGGTCGCAGCCGCGGGCCTTTTGCTGGCGTTGTGGCGCTGGGCCTGCCGCGACCTGGTCGCTCCGATCATCGGCCACGTGATCGCGGACCTGGCGCTGTGAAGCGCCCACTTCTCATCGCGGCCGCGGCCGGCGTTTATCTCGTTGCCGCGTGGATGGTGACGCCGGGTTTTTATGACGGCATCGCACCGACGCAGCCGTACAACTGGGTCTGTCCACCGGCGATCGCCGGCGCGAACTCCGGAGTCACCGCTACATCAGGCCACCTCGTGATCAATGTGATCGACGGCACCAGTGATGCAAACACCGCCTTCACCGCTGACGGCCAGATGAGTGTCAGCTTCCTACCAGGCGCCTTCCAGGCCGCGGGCAAAACGCGGGTCACAGTCGATATCACGCCTGTATCGCCATGTCCGAACCCGCCCGACCTTCATTTCGCCACCAACGTCTACCAGGTCACGGCGGATGCGGCCTTGATACAAGTCCCCCCAACAACAACTCAGTGCCACCCGGCGTGCGTGGCGATGCTTTACTCGAACCTCGTTCCCGCTCCCAGCTTCGTCTATTTGGCCGACAGCCCGAATGGTCCCTGGAAGAACATCGGCGGTACTGAAAATCAGCCGCTTGTGATTCGGGCCGATACAAACCAGCTCGGCTACTTCGCGGCCGGCTACCCGGCTAATGCGGTAAACAAGAACTCCCCCGGAAGCAGCCAGCTACTGCCGATCGCGGTTGCAGTCCTGATCGTCGGCGTGTTGATCGCCGGAATTCCGCTGGCGATCCTCCGCAGGCGGGCCGGTGGCAATGCCGATGAGGAGACCGACGAAGAGGACGAACCAGAAGTCACTCCTCGTACTTGATCGCTTCGAACAGCGTGCGACACTTGCGGCAGCGGTACTGGAGCGTCATCGCCTGGGTCCCGAACAGAGAAATGACCTCGGCGTCACGCTCCGCGCAATGAGGGCAGCGCGGCGCGGCGCGAGGCAGCGGGTCAGCCTTCTTTCGCGGCGCCACTTGCGTACTTCTTCTCCTCGAGGCCGCGCAGCATCGCGAAAGTGGGGTCGTCGATGGCCCCCGGCCGGCTACGCCGGCGCACCGGATCCCAAACCTTCCAATCAATATGGACTGCGGGAGCCTTGGTCTCCAGCCTTTCCTCGAGGCGCGTACGAAGCTCCGTCGGGCCCATGCTCAATCGTCCCTCTTTGTGAAAAGTCGCCGTCTCGCCGTCGGGCGGCCCGAACCATTCGATCGCTTCCCGCCACGCCTCGCTCAACGGAGTCGCGTCCACGCCCGACTTGAGCCAGCTCCGGCCGTGGAGGAAGTGATAGCGCTCCTCCATGAGCATCTTGCGCAAGCGGTGCTGCAGAACCTCGACCGTGCCGTTCACGCACGCCTCGATCATCACGGTGAATGCGGTATCGAGGATCGCATTGGCGGCAACGAACTGCGCCCACTCGGTCCAGGGCTCATCGAAATACTGGAGCGATCGCAAGCTCCCCGCATCGCTCTCGCGATCAGGCCCGCGGGGGTCTGCGCCGAGAGGTTCGAGGCAGCCGTACAGCACGCGGCTGTGACCGAGGTCATCGAGGCCCATCGCCGCCGCGGCGATGTCAGCTTCCAGCGAAGGCGCGCGTGTGGCCCACTCCGCGTAACGCAGCCCAAGCATCTGCTTGTTGTCGGCGATGCTCAGGACGAGGTCAGAAAGGCTCATGGCTCCCCCGGTTGCCAGAGCTCGATGACGTGCTCTTTGCGGACGATCGCCATCTCGACCCAGCGCTCCTCGTCATAGGTCGCACGGGCGTATGCGACGGCGAGGTCGTCATCCGGGGCAACAACGCTGCCGACCTGGTGCAGCGGCTCACCACGCGTCTTGCGCGCGAACACCTCATATTCGACGGCGTCGCCGCTCACCCGCTTGTAGTGCGTCAAACCGCCAGGCCCCACGACTCGAGCGCATCGCGGCCCGCTTCGGTCACACGCGCCACGGTCCACGGTGGGTTCCAGACGACGTTGATGCGAACCTCGCGAACTCCTTCCTCGCGCAGCAGGCGCTCACGCACGTCCTCGAGAATGAAATCGGAAGCGGGGCACCCCATCGCAGTGAAAGTGAGGTCGACCTCGACCAGCCCATCCTGCTCGGCAACCCGGTAGATGACACCGAGGTCGACCAGGTTGATCGGCATCTCGGGGTCCTGCACCTCAGCCAGCGCAGCCCACAAGCGCTCGTTCATGAGCCGTTCTGGTGATGCGCCTTGCGGAACTTGTGAAATTCCTCCTGGAACATCGCGACCATCTCCGCGTTGCGCGGTCCGCGGTTGCGCCAGCGGACCAGCACGTCATCCCACGAGATCGGCTGGTTGAAATCCCAGCGCTTGGCTTCGGCGTCGAACTCGCAGGGGAAGGGATAGTCGAGCTCCCACACGTCCTTGCCGTCTCGTGTCTCTTTGTGCGACGGGACTTTAATCCCGATCTGCTCGCAGTAGGGCACCACCAGCGAGAGCCACCACTGCCGCAGCTGGTCGTTGGTGAGGCCCTTGAGGCGGTACTCGAGCTGGGTCGAGTGCATCTTCAAGCTGTCGGGCAAGCCGAACCACTCGACGCTCAGCGGGAACATCCAATCCACGGCGCGCTGCAGCTCATCCTTCGCGGAGCCGCCGGCCTGACTGATTCGCTTCATCCAGGTGCGCCCGTTGCGGAGGTGGAAGTTCTCCTCCGCCATCACCTTGTTCAGCCCGCGCTTCCACGGCCCGTAGGAGCACTTCTCGTGGATGTCTCCCAGGAGGCAGAAGCCGGCCTGGTCGTACATGCCGTTGGCGACCACGAGCTCGGTCCAGCTGTCGAGGGGGACATCGAAGGCGTAGGGGTAGCGGAAGCTCTTGGGGTCGCGGCTGAAGATCAGCTTCTCCTGGTCCTCGCCCAGCTCCTCGAGGATGTGATACGCGATGTGGGCATGGGCCAGCTCGTCCTGGATGATCGCGATGCCGGTCATGAAGGCGTTGATTGAGGGGGCGCGCTTGGCGGCGAGGTAGTAGGCGGGCGCCGAGATGAGCTCGGTATCGCCCGAAACGATGAGCGTGTGCTTCAGCTCACGAAGGTATTCCGGAGTCATCTCGTTCCGAGACTCGATCAGCTCCCCGGACTTCATCATCTGGTCGAACTCGGCNNCTACAGGGCTGGTGACTCCAGGCCCGCACCGTGGTGGCTATAGCTCAGCATGGCAGAGCACCAGATTGTGGATCTGGCTGTCGCGGGTTCAAATCCCGCTAGCCACCCCAAAATCCACTCTAGCCACCCCTGCTCCGAGCCTGCGGAGCACCGTGACAGTTGCTGCAATTGTTATGGCGATGGGCCCACTCTGTGGAGCTTTGTCTGATAACGGCCAAGACGCCCTGGCAACCGCGGGTGAGCGGGACATAGAAGGACGCGATCGCGATCTGGCCGCGGACGTGCGCGACCGGGAGGCCGAGCAGCGCGACCGGGAGGCCGCTGCGCGCGATGACGCAGCCGGTGACCTCGACCGGACGGCAGGGGACCGCGCGGCCAGTGAGAGCCAACAAGCCGAAGGCACCCGACCTCCGTCGGCGCACGCTGAGGCTGCCGATAACCGCGCCCAGGCGGTTAATGACCGCAAGGTGGCGGCCGAAGATCGCGCTCAGGCCGCAAGGGACCGCGAAGATTCCGGGATCGACGACCTGACAGGAGTGCGCCGCCGGGAGGCGGGCCTGGCTGCGCAGGGCCGTGACGTCGCGGCCGGTTTGCGCGACCGAGAGGCCGAGGCGCGTGATGACGCGGCGGGCGATCTCGATCGAACCGCAGGTGACCGCGCGGCGACCGACCGTCAGCATGCGGCAGACGAGCGTGACCTGGCCGCCTCGCGGCGCGCCGGGGCTGCGGACAACCGTGCCCAGGCCATCAACGACCGCAGAGTCGCGGCCGAAGACCGTGCCCAGGCGGCCAAGGACCGCGCAGATTCAGGGACCGACGAGCTGACCGGCACGCGGCGTCGGGAGGCGGGTATGGCCGCTCAGGACCGTGATGTTGCTGCCGGGCTGCGTGACCGCGAGGCCGAGGCACGTGACGATGCGGCGGGTGACCTTGACCGAACCGCAGGCGATCGCGCCGCGAGCAACCGCCGGCGGGTGGCAGACGAAGGCGCCCAGGCCGCCTTGGGGCGCGCCGAGTCTGCGGATTATCGCGCCCAGGCTATCAACGACCGCAGGCTTGCAGCTGAGGATCGCGCCCAGGCCGCCAAGGATCGTGAAAATGCCGGCCTGGCGGCGCGGGCGCGCGACCTTGCCGCCGAGCTGCGTGATCGAGACGCCGAATCCCGTGACGACGCGGCCGCTGAGTTCGACCGAATTGCAGGCGATCGCGCCGCGAGCAACCGCCGGCGCGCCGCGGACGAGGGCGCACGGGCCGACTCCGGTCGCGCCGATGCCGCGGATAGCCGCGAACGAGCCATCAACGACCGCAAGGTTGCAGCGGACGATCGCGCGCAGGCGGCCAGGGACCGCGAGGATTCCGAGACCGATGAGTTGACGACTGTGCGCCGCCGGGAGGCCGGACTGGCCGCCCGGGATCGTGACGTCGCGGCCGGGTTGCGTGACCGAGAGGCCGAAGCCCGCGACGACGCCGCCGGTGATCGCGACCGGACGGCGGGTGACAGCGCGGCGAGCAACCGCGAGCGCGCGGCTGACGAAGGCGCCCGGGCCGACTCGGGTCGCGCTGAGGCTGCCGACAGCCGCGTACGAGCGATCAACGACCGTAAGGTCGCAGCCGAAGACCGTGCCCAGGCAGCGAAGGACCGAGAAGATTCCGGGACCGACGAGCAAACAGCGGTGCGCCGTCGGGAAGCCGGTCTGGCGGCGCGGGACCGCGACGTCGCCGCCGGTCTGCGCGACCGTGACGCCGAAGCCCGTGACGACGCTGCGGGAGATCTCGACCGAACCGCCGGGGATCGCGCGGCGACCAATCGTCAGCGCGCGGAGGATGCGGGCGCCAGAGCGGCCTCAGAGCGGGCTGACGCCGCAGACAGCCGCGTGCGAGCGGTCAACGACCGCAAGGTTGCAGCGGATGATCGGGCGCAGGGCAGCCACGACCGCCAGATCGCGGCCGAGGATCGCGCGCAGGCCGCCAAGGATCGTGAAGATTCCGGGACCGACGAGCTGACGGGCGTAAGCCGCCGCGGCGCCGGCCTGGCTGCCATCGGACGCGAGATCAATCGTGCGCAGCGCGACAGCGGAGAGCTCGTAGCCGCCTATCTCGACGTGGACGGGCTGAAAGCGACGAACGATGGCCAGGGTCACGCTGCCGGAGACGTGCTGCTCATCGCGGTCGCCGACTCGCTACGAGCTTGCTTGCGTTCATACGATGTAATCACACGCGTCGGGGGTGACGAGTTCGTATGCGCGCTCCCTGGGATCACCATGGAAAACGCCCGCCTACGCTTCGTGGCAGTAAGTGCGAGGCTCGGCGCAGATGGCTCTGGTGCCTCCATCACAGTCGGTCTTGCCCGGCTCCACACCGGCGACTCTGCGGATGATTTGATCCAACGCGCCGACGACGAGGTGTCGAGCGCTCGCAAGCGACGCTAGGCGATCAGCTGCGCTAAGAGCCTTCGCGTCGCCGGTGCGAGGTCGGCGCGTAACCGGTAGTAGACCCAGATGCCACGCTTTTCTGAATCGACCAGGCCCACTTCCTTGAGCTTGGCCATGTGGTGGGAGATTGTCGGTTGGCTCAGCCCAAGCCCCGCCGTGAAATCGCAGATACAAATGGGAGCCTTGGACTTCCATAAGGAGGCGGCCATGGTGAGGCGGGTCGGATCGGACAGTGCTTTCATGAGCGCGGCGGTGCTCGCGGCCCAGTTTGCGTCGACATCCGGAAGCCCGCAGCACACGCCGCGCTGGCGGAGAACCGGCAGCTCCTTCAACTTCGTCACGCGACGATCATACGAGAATCCATCCACGTTAGTCGATGGATATGCTAGGCTCAACCCATCGACGTTCATCGATCAGAGGAGATAACCATGAGCGAGATACGTGAGGCGGTTCGGTCGAGATACGCCGGGGTGGCAAAGCAGCTGAAGGTCATCCCCACGGGCCAAACCATCGCGGAGGCCGGCTGCTGCCAGGCCGATGGACCTGACTGCGGCTGCAGTGGCTCGTACTCGCTGGACGAGCTCAAGGAAATCGGACTGAGCGAGGCCGTGAGCCTCGGGTGCGGCAACCCCACCATGCTCGCGCAGCTGGAGCCCGGCCAGGTTGTCCTGGACCTGGGGTCGGGTGCCGGCCTCGACGTTCTGCTTTCTGCAAGGCGCGTCGCCCCGGGCGGCCACGCCTACGGCGTTGACATGACCGACGAGATGCTGGAGCTCGCCAACAGCAACGCCAAGAAGTCGGGAGTATCGAACGCCACCTTCTTGAAAGGCACGATCGAGAACATCCCGCTGCCCGACGCGTCGATCGATGTCGTGATTTCCAACTGCGTGATCAACCTCGCAGAGGACAAGGGTGCTGTCATCAAAGAGGCCTTCCGCGTACTGCGACCAGGCGGTCTCTTCGCCGTAGCCGACATAGTGGAGCTCGAGACCCTCGACCCGACCGTGAAGAAGAGCCTGGACTCCTGGGCGGGCTGCATCTCGGGCACGATCCCGATCGACGACTACCGAAAAGCCCTCCTCGAGGCGGGCTTCGAGGACACGCACTTTGAGGTCCACGCCACCCAGTCGATCCCCGGGGTTGGTGGCAAGGTCGGAAGCGCTTACATCAGGGCCAAGAAACCGACGTAGGTCAGGGCCCGTAACGGCGGTGGCAGCTGGCGCAGCGGTGAATCGTGAAGGGCTTGGGAGCATGCCGCCGGGCTGTGAGGTGTCCATGGCCACTGGAGACCGAGAGCGCTCCGGCCGCTACGTGCTCGCAGGTCGCCCGCCCGTCATCGAACAGGACAAACAGGACTGGCTGCCCGTGCACATCGACCGTCGCCTTTCCCAATCGCTTCGTCAGGTGCGTGCTCCTCACAGGAACCCACACCTCGGTGGGCATGACACCGCGCGTGCGTGGGCTCTAACTCCAATGTAGACGCTTTCCCGCTCAGTGCCGCCCTATTCGCCCGAGCGCCCGGCCGGGAGCCCCGTCGGTCAGCCCTTCTTGGACTGCTCCTGGAGGAGCGCCAGGATCTTGTTCTGGCCCTCGAGGATCTGGACCGATTGCGCGGTCAGGGCGTGGATGGCGACCAGGGTTTCGTGGTCGGTTTCGGCGCGGGCGTCGCTGGCGGCAGCCTGGACGTTCTGGCCGACCATGATGGCGACCATCGCCAGAGCCTGGAAGATGCCGCCGACGATCAGGAGCATGAGGGCAAACGGGTAGGGGTCGAAGCCGAGTGGGCCCAGCCTGGATAGCAGCATCCAGCCTCCGATGAAGACGATCAGGAAGTAAAAGAACCACATGTTGCCGCCGCCGTTTGGTGATCAGCAGCGCGAGCCACTTATTGAACACGGTGTGCGGATGAACGTCGTTGTTGCGGACCAGCTTGTGTTTCATGCCACACAGCATCGATTTCCGCTGGCCTATGTCGACGCTCGCCACGGGGTTGATTCAAGATTTGCTGATGGCCCGACCATCGATTTACGAATTCGCGGGCGGTGATCCCGCCTTTCTCGCCCTCGCGTCAGCGCTGCACGAGCGAGTTCTGGCAGACCCTGAGCTGAACCACCCCTTCTCTCAAACCCGCAACCCCGAGCACCTCGAGAGGCTGGCGGACTACTGGGTCGAGGTTTTCGGCGGCCCGGCCCGCTACTCGGGCTCGTGTGGCGGCCATTCGGGAATGATCGGCATCCATGCCGGTAAAGGCGCGGGCGACGACTTCGGCCCGCGCTTCGTCGCCTGCTTCATGCAAGCCGTCGACGACGTGAATCTCCCCGACGATCCCGAGCTCCGCGACGGCCTTCGCGCTTACATGGAGTGGGCAACCAAAGACGTGCTCGCCTACACCCCCGCCGGCTCTCACGTGCCCGCCGACCTGGCGGTGCCGAAGTGGTCCTGGGACGGTCTCGAGTAACCGCCAACACTTTTCGGCTGGGAAGCCGTTAATAATGTCGTGGCTCGAATCAAGATGGTCGAGGAGTCCGATGCGAAGGGCGCCCTGGCCGAGGTCTACGCCCAAGCCAAATCGGTGAGTCCAAGCGGCACCGTGGCCGGGATCATCAAGACCATGAGCCTCCGGCCCGATTTCCTGGCCGGCATCCAGGCGGCTTCACGCATGCACTTCAGCGACGGCGCCCTCACCCGCGCGCAGCACGAGATGATCGCCTCATACGTCTCGGCTCTGAACCGCTGCAGGTATTGACTCAGCTCCCACACGTGGTTCCTGCAGTTGCAGGGCAAAGAGTTCGAGGGGGTGACGGATGCACTCCGAGACGGCGACCTCGACGCTGCCAACCTGGACCCGCCTGAGCGACTGCTCCTCGAATTCGTAGGCACCATCTCCAAAGCCGCGTACCGGGTCACAGATGAACAGGTCCAGGGGCTGCGCGACGTGAGCTGGACGGACGAGCAAATAGCCGAGGCCGCGTACGTCGCCGCCTTGTTCAGCCTGTTCGTGCGGCTCGCCGACACGTTCGGCATCGAGCCGCCACCTGTTTACGAACCGGCTGGCATCCCCAAAGCTGTCACCAGGGACGAGCAATAAAAGCCTTTCATCACGGCGCTAGGGTCAGGCCTGTGTAGTCGACCTGGATCAGCTGGTTGGTCCCGATCTGGTTGCCGTTGCTGTCCTGTTGGTAGTAACCCAAGCCCCAGATCTTGGCGTAGGTCGAGGTGGTCCTCGAGAGCACGTTGCCCGATGCGTCCCTCGTCGTGAGGGTCGCTGTCCCATGCAGCGAGATCCCCTCCAACAGTGGTGCTTGACTCGCGAACTTCGGCAAGAAAAGCTGCAGGCTGAGCTTGTCGAACGTGTACGTCTTCTGGACGAACTTCTTGGCGGCGATGTCCTGCTTGATCACGTCCGTGAATTCCGTGAGCGCGTCGGGTTCGGCGCCACTTTGCGCCAGCGTCAGGTCATGGGAGCGACGCGCCTCGGCCTCGATGATGAGGTCGAGCACGATGTCGTGAGCCATCTGATTGACCCCCTTGGAAGTTAGGGACGGGTCATAGCTGTGAACGTTGGCCGCCACGGTCATCGTCGGGTATCCGGGGAGCAACCACACGCGAGCTGAGGCGGAGCCTGGCGATGTGCCACCGGGCGGCGGCAAGGCCGCGACGGCCGCCGCTGAGACCCATTCGGCTGATGCCGGCCCGTTGCCGACCGTGACGTTGACCTTTGGAGTCGAGCCGTCGGGGAGCTCAGCGAACGGCGTCGGCGCTGTGGTCGAGATGTCAGCGGCCACCGGCAGAGCTCCAACGCACAGAAGTGCGACGGCGAGGGCCGCCGGCACCTGCCACCTGAACCCTCCAAGCATCCATCGAAGCCCGCCTCCCTCGGCCACGAATGGCGCCAGGAAGGCGACCAGCGCAAATCGCAACGCGCAAGCGAGGACGAGGCTGCCGAGGATCGCGGTCTTGGTCCAGAACTCGAGCGTGGTCGGGCCGATCAGCAGCACCGCCAGCATCGCGACGATCACACCGAACACCACCCTGGCCACCTGGCCGTCGGGCACGGTCCTGGGATCGGGAATCATGAACAGGGCGAAGATCAGGACCTCTGGCGAGGTGACCAGGATCTGCCACAGATCGCGTCCGCACATCGGATTCGCGCGCCAGCTTGCGACCATGCAGTGGTCTGGGGCCTGCGACAGCGCCACCGCCAGGAAAGCGGCGAACGCGATCATGAAGGCGAACACCAGGCCGAGCATCTTCAGCTCCCACGCGATCAGCAGGCCGCCGCCGACGAGGATCACGTAGGTCACCGCCATCCACAGGCCCATCGGTATCCACCACAGGTCCAGTGGTTCGGTGTGCTGCACGCCCAGGACGACGAACGCCAGCACGAGCGCCACGTTGGAGGGGTTGAAGATGTGACGCCCTTTCCAGCGGATCAGGTATTTCGTCGCCATGCCCAGGGCCACCACACCGATGAAGATCTCGATCCCGTGGGTGCTCCACCACTGGCCGTGAAGCGTGCCTGGAACCCGGAGGATGAAGGCAGTGCTGTTGCCGGTGAGGAGCCCGCTGGCGGGCCAGATGATGGCATGGTCCTTAAAGAACGTCACCAAGAACTCGATCAGGGCGCCAGTGGCCAGGCAGATGAGGATCTGGGCGATCGAGAGGCGGAAACCTAGCACCGTCTGACCGAGAGCCTGGAGCGTCAGGAGAACTGCGGCGACGTGCATTCGGGGGTCGCGGAGGCTGGGTAGGACAACGGGGTACTCGCGGCCGCCAAGGCGGACGGCCCTGCGTTTGCCGGTACGCGGCGTCCCGCGTCTGGAATCGACGGGAACGGTCAGCCCCTGCGGAGGCGCCGCTTCGGAACTCGCCACGGTCGGGTAACGGTAATAGTATCCGGGCCGTTACAGGGCCAAACGAATGCGAACCATAGTTGCACCCCCGCGCGCGAGATACCGGGCGCTGGCCGCTGCCGCCGGGGTCACCCTCGTGGCTCTCCTATCAGGGTGCCAGGCGCCGTTCGGCCTTGGTGAGCCATCGACCCGCGCCCTCGAGAACGGAGCCGCAGACACCCTCGCTGCGGCCAAGAGCTTCGAGATCAAAGGAACTTATGTAGACGCCGGGTTGGAGAATTGGTCGATCGATCTGCAGGTCGTTCGGTTCCGCAGCTGGCACTTGACGGTGAGCACTCCTGACCTGAATCTCGAGGCCATCGTCCTCATCGATTCCAATGGCATCCCTACCGACTCCTACTTTCGCGGCAACAAATACCTGGCCCAGCACATGGGCTCGGATTCTGCGTCCCTCAACCTGGTCAAAGCGGCAGGAAATGCCTGGTGGAAAGGTACTGCCGTGAACCTGCCTCGGCTGGTGGACCTGACAGAGGGGGCGGCGTTTCGGTCGACGTTCCTGGGCACCGCCGTGACGACGCGAAACGACAACGTCGCGGTCGACGGGACTGATGCTGTCAACCTGTCCGGCCCGAGGGCGGATGTTTTCATCGCTGCCAACTCCCCGTACCAGCTCCTCCACCTGCGCTTGAAGAAAGGCGCCGCCGTCGACGGAGTTCATGACGCCGATTTCCAGTACAGCAACTTCGGCAAGGACTTCAAGATCGCAAAGCCCACCGACGTGATCGACTTCTCCAACCTCTCGACGCTGCCGCCGATTTACACAGTGGTTTCTGTGGACACCTCGCGTTGCACTGCCACCTGTGTCGTCTCGGCGGTGGTCAAGAACCTCGGTGGCAAGCTCGGCGCGCAGGCGCCGTCCACCATTGCCTTCACGATGACCGACTCGGCCACGAAGGCGACCGTCGGCACGTGCGAGGCGCAAGTGGTGCCGGACGTGGGATACAACGCAACCAAGACGGTCTCCTGCACCATCAGCTCGGTCTCTGGCCAGCAGGCCACTGCCGCGATCGTCACCGCCGCGCCGACCAACCCAGGACGCGCCTAAGCCGTCAACAGCTACACCAGATTTCGGAAAGGCTCGGGCACGTAGTCCTCCAAAGCCCGCTTCCACTCATCACTAAGCGTAGCCATGACGAACTCGTCTTCCCTGGACAGCCAGGCCAGATGACGGAGCCCGTGCTCCAGGACCTGGGCCGACGCAATCGTCTTCGCCGCGCTCGTCGCTCCAGAGCGTGCGACCTCGGCTCTCGAGATCGGCAACCCCACCAGGTGCGGGGCCTGGGCGTCTGCATTGACGACCACGAAGCTCAAGACGACAGCGCCTCGAGCGCGACGCCACGAGGTCGAGTGCACCAGCACGGGCTCGCCCATCAGGTTGCGTGACAGCCGGCTCACGACCTCCACCGGATCGTCCTCGGCCGCGACCTCGATGTACCAGGGATCGGGGCCGCACGGCCCAGCGAGCTCGGGACGGCCCTGCCGCATCCGGAGCACGAAAACCTCGGCCTGCACCGGCCCCTCGACCGCCCAGGGTGTGGTTGCCGGCGGTCGAGTCAGGCGGGGTGTGCCCTCGCCAGCACCTGCTTGCGGGTGACCTTCATATTGTGCGACTCGCCGGCGTGCTTTTGGAGCGCCGGCACGATCTGGTCCGGCATCCCCCGGACCTCGAATCCGCATTCGCATTGAGCCACCAGCTCCTTTGTAGGTCCGCTTGTGCTCACTCCGGGCAGGATAAGCCGTCGCGGCGGTGGTACGTGCCAGATCAACGCGAGCCGTACCTTTACTTTGTGGACGTGCTGATCTGCGATGTCGGTCCCCGCGACGGGCTGCAAAACGAGGACCGGATTCTCGATCCCGCTATCCGCGCCGATCTGTGTGGCAGGCTCGCTGCCGCCGGCGTGAAGCGAATCGAGGCCGCGAGCTTCGTGAATCCCAAGCTGGTTCCCCAGATGGCCGGGGCCGAGGAGGTCATGACGGCGCTGAACCGGCGCGCCGGCACCACGTGCGCAGGCCTGGTTCTCAACGAGAAGGGCTACGAGCGTGCGCGTGCCGCTCGCGTCGACGAGGTGCACTATGCGATGGCGGCGACCGACACGTTCGGGCGGCGCAACCAGAACGCGACCAGTGACGAGGGGATCGAGACAGCGCTGAGTCTTGTACGCAGGGCACGCGCCGATCGCGTGCCCATCACAGTGACCATCAGCGTCGCTTTCGGCTGTCCGTTCGAAGGACCCGTGCCCGCGAAGAAGGTGCTTGGAATCGTCGAGCGCTTGATGGCAGTTCCTGCCGACGAGATCTGCCTCGCCGGCACCATCGGAGTTGGAGTTCCCTCGCAGGTGAAGGAGCTGGTCGCGGGTGCGCGGCAGCTTGGCGCCACCGTTGGCGCCCATTTCCACAACACGCGCAACACTGGATACGCAAACGCCGTTGAGGCGCTCGAGCAAGGCGTGGTCTCGCTTGATGCGTCGGTGGGCGGCGCCGGTGGCTGCCCGTTTGCGCCCAAAGCCACAGGAAACATCGCGACTGAGGACCTCGTCTATCTATTGCGCGGTCTCGGCCTGGAGACGGGCATCGATCTCGACGCCCTCATCGCCTGCTCGCGCTGGCTGGGCGAGCGTTTGGGCAAGGAGCTGCCTGGCATGGTGGCGCGTGCGGGCGACTTCCCAGCAAACCCCTAGGCACACGGCATCGCTACGTGCAACATGGCTCCATGCCAAAAAAAGCCGCGAGCCCTTACCGAGTCGCCGTTGTCCAGCATCCACCGGTAGCCCTCAACCGGCCGAAGACCCTCGCGCGGGGCGTTGAGCTGCTGGAAGAAGCCGCGGCCGGCGGCGCCAAGCTCGTTTCCTTCCCGGAGACCTGGGTTCCCGGCTACCCCGAATGGGTTTGGCGCCTGCGCCCGGGCGAGGATTACGGGCTGAGCGGCGACATCCACAAACGGCTGCTTGAGAACTCGGTCGACCTGAAGGCCGGCCAGCTGAAGCTGATCCAGGCGGCGGCGCGGCGCCTCAAGCTCACCGTTTCGATCGGCATTCACGAGCGGGACGGGGAGTTCAGCCGCGGGACCCTTTACAACTCTGTGGTCCTGATCGGCCCGGACGGGGAGATTCTGAACCGGCATCGCAAGCTGATGCCCACCAACCCGGAGCGGATGGTGTGGGGGGCGGGCGACGCCACAGGGCTGCGCGTCAGCGATACGCCTTCAGGTCGAGTGGGTTCGCTGATTTGCTGGGAAAACTACATGCCGCTGGCCCGCTTTGCGATCTTCGCGCAGGGCTGCGAGATCTACATCGCGCCGACGTGGGACGAGGGCGGCGCGTGGCTGTCGACGATGCGGCACATCGCGCTGGAGGGGCGATGTTGGGTGCTGGGCAACGGGAGCAGCATGCGTGGCAAGGACATGCCCGCGGACTTTCCCGACCGAAAGCAGGCGTTCCCGGATCTCGAGGCCTGGTTCAACCCGGGCGACTCGGTGATCGTGGATCCGAGTGGCACCGTGGTAGCGGGACCGCTACATGAGAAGCACGGCATCATCTATGCGTACTGCGACCCGGCGAGTGCGGCGGCGGCCAAGCGAACGCTCGACGTCGCCGGCCACTACGGGCGGCCGGACATCTTCCACTTAGAGGTGAATCGAGGGGTCAGAGCGCCGGTCGACTTCGCCACCAAGTCCTGACGACGCAGCCAGGGATGTGAACTCCTAACTGGGCCGATTTAGGAGCCTAATTTCGATCTGACGTTCTCTGTCCGCGGTCGCCCCACGCTAACAACTGCTAGACACCCCCGAAACACTTCTCCCCAGCCTCGTCACCACACGCCATTTGCTACGTGCGTCGCGTCAGCCACCGACCCGCAGAGCCAGATGAACACAGCCCACCGCGGGCCTCCCCACCTCCACTGCGTTGCTGCCCTCCCCCTCAACACACGCATCTGACGCGCAGCTTAGAAACGATCGTGCCGCCGGACAACCCAGCCTGTTAACGCCCCGCCTTCGCCCCATACAGCGCCCCAAACTTCTCCCGCACATACGCAATCCACGGTTCGGCTGACACCGGCTTGCCCGTCGCCCTCTCCATCAGCTCATTCGGCGTGAACTTCCTCCCGTGCTGGTACACCCTGCCCTGCAACCACTTGAGCAGCGGCCCGAACTCGCCCCTCTCGATCTGCCCATCCAGGTCCGGCATCTCCGCCCGGATCTTCTCCATCAGCTGCGCCCCCATCAGGTTGCCCAGCGTGTACCCCG